>CAILUI010000365.1 GCA_903837355.1 uncultured Victivallales bacterium | reverse complement strand
GTTTGCAGCATTGCCCACCAGGCGGCAGCCCGTCAGGACCAGCTCACCGGACTCAACGAAGACAGCCCCCCCCTCGTTGGCCGCCAGGTTGGCCGAGAAGAGGCAGTTCGCCATTCGTGCCGGCACTCCCTTGCAGAACACACCGCCACCATTGTCTTCCAGGCCGCCACCGTTGGCCATGCCTCCGGTCACCGTGAAGCCATCCAGAGCCGAGCCTTCTGCCCCGTAGATATACACGACTACGTGGTACGAGTTATCGGTGTTGGCACCGGGCGCCCCGATGTCGCCGCTCAGGACCGTCTCGTTGGTAGTCCAGTTCCTCTGGGTGCGCAACGTCTCGGCACCCGCGAATCCACCGTACAGGCCGACCCCGTACTCCATCTGGAAGGAACGCGTGCGGTCGCTGCCCGCGGTGGGCTTGTAGGTCCCAGCGGCGACCCAGATCTCGTCCCCGTTGGCCGCGGCAGCGAGGGCAGGCTGGAGATCGGCATAGGCATCGGCCCATGACGTGCCGGTACCGGCGCCAACAGCATTGGGGCGGACGAACACGATACGGGCAGCGGCGACGGCGATGCCGGCGTCCTGCCGCGGGGTGCCCATCTCGCCTTCACTGATCACTGCGCCGCCGTCTGCCATTGAGGTCCTGCCGGGAGCATCCTGGGCCGCATGAGGCGCGACCGCAGCGGCAGGTTGCGTAATATGGGCTGTTGGCACAGCTTCCGTTGGGTCCTGGATCCTGGGGCTCGGGGCGGAGCCCGCCGCTGGGCTGGCGCCATGCGGTCCCAGAACGCGATGGAGGGCAGTGGCCCCCACGGCCAGCAGCAGCACCCCGCCGACCGCAAGCGTGGCCCATCCCGGCCGTCCACGTGACAGCCAGGGTGACCCAGATGGGCGTTTGTCCGTCGCCGCATCGAGGGCACGCCGCAACGCAGCGGCGTAGGCACCCGCATCGGCGGGGCGGCGGGCTGGGTCCTTGCTCAGAGCGCGCAGGATGACCTGCTCGACGGCGGGTGGCAGATCAAGGACGAAGCTGGATGGCGCCGCCGGCCGTGCCTCGCGGATGGAGCGCAGGATCTCGGGCAGGGGGCATTCGACCTCGTAGGGCATGTGGCCGGTGAGCAGTTCGTAGGTCACCACACCGAGCGCATAGACATCGGCGGCGGCGGTCAACTCCCGCGCGGGCACGCCCGCCGCCTGTTCGGGAGACAGATACGCCGGGGTACCGGCGATGCCGCCACAACTCAGGCGGGGGCCGTCGATCTGCGGTTCCAGCGCCGTCGCCAACCCGAAATCCAGCAACCGCACCTCTCCGTGGCGGTCCACCAAGATATTGCCTGGCTTCAGATCGCGGTGCAGCATGCCCCCACGATGCAGCACCTCGACGATGTCGGCGGCCCGCACTGCCAGGCCAACTCGAGCGTGCCAGTCCAGCCGCTGTGATACGGCGTGATCGATCAGCGATTCGGCGTCTTCCAGGAACGGCATCACGAAGTAGAGCCAGCCGTCCTGTTCGCCGGCGTCGAAGACGGGGACAATGCCGGGGTGGTCCAGGTTCGCCGCCAGCCGGATCTCGCGCAGGAAACGTTCCTTCTGCGCCGCGGAGGCGCGCGTACCGGCGCGCAGGACCTTGACGGCCACCTCGCGCTCCGGCATGCGCTGCCGCGCCCGGCAGACCATCCCCATGCCGCCGCAGGCAAAGGGGCGTACGTCGTCGTAGGGCCCCAGACGGACCGGTGGCGCCAGAGCGTCAGCGAATGGCAAGGGCAGCGTGCCACCCTCCAACTGAAGCGTCCCTGCCTCCGTCGTATCCATGGGTAACACTATACCGCTACCAGTCCCACGTTCCCCCAGCGTGGAACGCAGTGGCCTGCTTCCCGCCGCTGCCATAGCCGTTGCCTGGGTGGACTGCCGCAAGGTGCGGGCGCAAGGCGCCCCGCGCAGTCATCACTCCCAGCTCAGGAAGACCAGTACCGCCTCGCCCATCTGCACAACGCTGCCGTCCAGCAGACGGGCCGACGTGACGCGCCGGCCGTCTACCGCCGTACCATTGGTCGAGTCCAAGTCAACCATGTGCCAGTCGCCGTCCTCAGCACGGTCGAGACGTGCGTGTTGGCCAGACACACCGCGGTGCGGCAGTCGCATCCCGGTATCCGGCGCCGTACCCACTACCAGTCCTGCCTCCAGCAACGTCCAAGTGATCCTGCCCAGTACGGTCGCATCCCCCAGGTAGACGCCTGGGCTTGGCGGTCTGACGCGCGACTCCAGCAGTTCACGGACGTAGCGCAGATGGGCACACTGCCCTTCTGGCGACGTGCTGGTCTCAAATGCCAGGCGCAGACCAGCGGGCGCTGTTTCGGCCCACGGTGCCCGCCCGATGGCGGTCGCCAGGGATGGCGGCATGTCGACCTCGCCAGTCTCGGCAAGGATAGACTTGACCTCGCGCCGTAGCCTGTCGATGACTTGAAACTTGCGCTGGTCCAAGGCATTGCGCGCGATGCCTAGGTCACGTGCGACGGCCGCGGGCGCAGTGCCGGCCGCGAGTGCCTGGAAAGCGCGAGCGGTCTCGGGACGAATGCGAGCGCACACCCGCCGCCAGGCCTCCGCGAGCACACTCTCAGCCCAGGCTTGGTCTCCCGTGTCTGGAGTCTCCGATGGGGTCACGCCAGAGCTGCCAATCTGGGTGGACAGACGGATCTCGCCTGATGGCGTTGCGGACAGCGCCACGAACCGCCCCTCATGCCGGAACGAGTCCACCGTGCATCCGTGCGCAATCCGCAGCAGGTATGAGCGGAAAGGGTGGCCACCCTCCGGCGAGTAGACGAACCCTGGCATGCGCTTCAGCAGTCTGACCACTGTCTCCTGGGTGACATCGTCGGCGGCTGCGGTCGAACAGCCCAGTTTGCGGGCGTAGCCTCGGATCATGCCACCATAGAGCGTGAAGAACTCCGCCCACGCCGCGTGGTTCTCCACGTCACGGAGGCTCTCCAGCAGGGATGGCCGCGTTGTCTGGTCCATGCTCCCAAGATAGGAGAGCTGGCACGCGGCGTCAACGGCACTCCGTACGAGCGCCACTGAACTCAAGGGCAAACGATCTGCGCATCGCGCTTAACGGCCAAGCTCCTCCTCCTTCTCCTCGCCGCGTGTCTTTCCGCAGAAGTGGCACTCGTCCCCGTGGGATGGACCATAGGGCATCTCGGCCACAATCCCGGTGTCTCTCCCGGATTTCGCGTTGGCCGCCACGCACTCATCGCAGACTTGGACGGTCGGGTAGCTATCCCTCCAGGTCGGGTGTGAGGCTGCCAACTAACGAAGTAACGCAACCATGCCACAGAAGACGCCAACGGCGGCGCAGAGCAGAGTACCGGTAGCGACCAGAAGTATTCGCCGCTGCTCTTTGGCCATTAGCTCCAATGCCGCAGCCTGCTTTGTCTGCTGCTGTTCCAGCCGATGGAAGCGTGCATTGACAGGATCCACCAGGCCGGCCTGAAGCGCGGCCACCAGCTCGTCGTCGCTCATGTCGTCACCTCACCACTTCACCTGCCGCAAAGCACTGGCAAGCGCCGACAGGAGCGATGCCGTCTGCTTCTGCTGTTCTGCCGCCAGTCTTTCCTCGATCTGGGCTAGCCGAATCGTCAACTGGTCCACGTTTCCGTCAATGCATGACTTCAGGCTATCATGCATCGGCTTCAGCAGATTGTCTCTCACCGCCAGAACTGCCTGCTGTGCTACAACCTGGATGTCCGGCTTGGGTTCGTCTGACATTGGACGTCTCCGGTTACCATCTCACGGACTGGAGGGACTGCGCAACAGCGACCAGAACCAGTACAGCCGTTTCGGAGACAACACTGCGACGGCAGTCCTGCACCTTACGACACCCCCGCTCCACTTCCCTGGCCACCTCAAGGACCTTCTCATGGTCCTCTCGAACCTGGTTGACAAGGCCTGATGTCTGCTCTCTCGCGGCAGACGCGGCTGTTGCCTGCTCCTGCGCCTGAGTGAGCATATCTTGGCACCCCTGACGAAACTCGTTACCGCGCTCGCACAGTAGGGTTGCCACGCGCCCTTCGTGGTTGGAGAGGGTGTCACGGATGATTGCCGCGAGCGCTCGCGTCTCGGCAACCTCCGTCTGGACTGTCTGTATGTCCTTGTCCAGCTCCCCGTGGGCACTCTTGACCATTCGGTCCAACTCACCTATCGTCTTCTCCACCTGCGCGATAAATACCCCCCGCCACTCGCCGTTCTCTATGGCGAGGCGCAGGCGGCTCTCTGTCTGGCCGAAGGCATTGCACGCTCTTGCCAGCTCGCTTCGTAGCCGCCCGAGCTTCTCTTCGGCGGCCTCATTCGCCGCGGCGAGGGCTGCTGCCTGATCAGCGACACTTTTCACAAGGCCACCTCTGCCGTCCTTGCTCGGGCCCTGAACCGTCTCGCCAAAATGCTCCTGCCATTTTCTCGTCTCAGCCCTATACTCCCTGGAACTGTGTGCTAACTCCTGCAGGTCCTTGTCGAGGTCGTCAACGGCGGATTTCGGCGCTTTGTCATCGATCGATGGCCAGAGTTCATCCTTGAGTTCCTGCTTCGCCCTCGCGATGTCTTCCGCGTCAGCCGCGCAGAACTGGTCGCTCCCCCGGTACGCGTCCCAACTGTACGCCTTGAACGATATCGACATGGCTACCCCATCCAGTTACCGAGAAACGCTAAGTGCATGCCGCAGTTCGCTATCCCACAGATCGACAGCGCGCTGCAGGATGATCTCGCTTTCGTTCAGTCCCGCCTGCAGGGACCGCCATGGATAGGATTCCAGCATCTCGCGGATGGGCAGGAACTGCGAACGCGCAAGAAGAGCACTGGGCCGCGGCACGGGTCCTTCGTGGTTGATCCTGAAGTGCTGCTCGATCCATCTCAGTTTCTGCAGGGCCTCCTCCCGCTCGCAGGATGAGTCCGCCTCACGCCGCAGGTGGCCGAGTGCGTGCCAGGCCCAAAGCAGGTTGCACGGCCAGATGGCATGCTCTCCCCCGATTGCTATGGGCCGTTGCCCTTTGCTCTCCAGCCTGCTCGACACGGCCGCGCAGATATCGCTGACCTGATCATCGCTGGGGCCTGCAGCCGGACCGGTCTTCTCCAGGCAGTTAACCAGCACGGCGTAGCGCTTGCGGCGGCGATGGATCTCGTCCAGAAGTCGGAGTTCGGGTTGGCTCAACTCCTTGGCACCCACAATCACAACGAGCAGGTCCGCTTCATCCACCCCCAGTAGTGCGGCGCGGTCGTCCTGCTCCTGAGCATTGAAGCCGGGGGTGTCCAGCACGTCAATCTGCCTTAGCAGAGGCTTCCAGCAAGAGACCTCGATGCGGTCGTGTTCGGCCAAGGCCAGCTCTGCAATCCTCTCGGCGTCGAAGATGTCTTCCCGCCGCTCCAGAAACTCAACGTCACCGTTTCCACGCCGCAGGCGCACTTCCTCCGCTTCGCCGAAGCGGAAGTAGGTCAGCGCCCTGGTGGTCGCCACCCCCTTGCCAGTCGGGGCGTATGGATCGTCCAGCAGGCAGTTGACCAAGGTGGACTTCCCTTGCTGGAAGGTCCCAACTACGGCCAGCAGCGGCTTCCGCGGCGACGAACGTGTGTCAGTGCCCATGGTGGTCCCTTCGCAGGCGCCAGGTGGGAGGGGCACCCATCAGGATGGAGGCTGCGCAGCAACAGGACTCTCTGGCGCGCTCTCGTCCAGTCCCAGCTCCTGCCGCACGGTTGCCTCGAACGCCCTGATGCGCAGACGTGCCGGCGCGATCTTCTCCTCGCGCAGAAGGCACGCCTCTGTCGCGATTCGCACGCGATCAGCATTTGATCTCCTGAACGTCTCATGTGTCTGCGTGACCCGGTTGTTGAACTCCTGCTGAACGTGCCTCATGGCTTCTTCCATGTAGTTCAGGTAACAGAGTCTGAATGGTCTCACCATTCCTGTCAGTTGATCGACTATTTCTGATCGCTTGGCCACCAAGTGGGCGTTGAGGCTATGCCTGAGTTGGGCGGTAATCTTGTCATTGATGTGGCTCTGGTGCCAGCCCTGGACGCCGACTCCAGCGCCCCCAGCAACAACGGCACCGATCAGGCCAAGGACCAGTCCCCACCATCCCACAGGATTCATGGCAAGCAGGATGATGACCGTGATTGCGAGAACTACGCTCGTGAGGACAGCGCTGGGATTGAAGTTGGTCAACCCTTGTTTCAGGAGTTCCGCTGACACGCAATCCCTGATGGTGTCCGGCAGGCGGGCCTCATCTCGAGCGAGAACACCCTGAACCTCTGGAAGTCGAATGCCGGTCACCAGGGACCTGCTGGTCAGGACCTGCATGTCAGCCACATGCTGGTCCCACTTCCTGCGGATACGCTCACAGGCATCCCTTGCCTTGTTGGCGACATGACGCTGATACTGCTGGTCCTTCCCTTGGCTTAGTCCCTCGAACCACTTCGTCATCTCTGCCATCATGACATCTCGGAACTCAGAGGCCACTATCTCTGCTGCATTGTTCGCCAGCGACTCCTTCGAGACAGCGGACAGAGGCAACAAGAGAAGGCCAAGGTTCGCCACCGTCAGGACCTCGTTGCCAATCCGGTCTCCCGCGCGCACGCACACCGACTCTACCCCCGATGTGATGGCTGCGTCCCACAGCGAATAGGCCAGCAGTGTGTCCGCGCCGTCGTCGCGTTGGTGCTCGATGACCTCATCTGCGTCCTTGAGGAATGCGGACAGGTTCTCTTGTGCCGAAGTGCAGGCATCACGAAACTCACTCTCTTTCATCGATGCCGCATCTTCCCTCGCTTGCAGGACCCCTTCAAAGCTGGCGAGGGCCTCTGCCGCCGGGCGACATCCGTTTGCGACAAGAATGCTGATGGCCTTCTTTTGGATGACCATCGTTTCGAGTTCCCCAAGTACTTCGTCAAGGCGACTGGCTGCACGCACGTCATGAACAGTTCTTGCGTCCAACGTGTCGGCATCCTCCAAAGACGGCCAACCGGCGACCGCCGCCTGCAGCTGAACAAACCGTCGCCATGCCTTTGGCGGCTCCAAGTTCGCGACTGCGATCCTGCGGTCGAAGTCGAATGCCATGCAGTACCGATCCCACTCGCCGAAGGCGGATGGATTGGTGAGGATCAGCTCACCCTGACACGCCAGGAACGCAAGTCGTGCGTCATAGGGTTTCAGTTGGAGGTCAGGTAGTCCCATGGCCCCCAAGATGGCTTCGTCTACAGGCAGGATCGTATCAATGATGTGGTCATGGGTGTTCCCGCGCATGTTTACAGTGGCGCGCAGTTTGTCGGTCCAACCATGTTCGCGGATGAAGGCAATGACCTTCTTATCGGAATCACCAATCTGCTTTGCACCGTTAAACAAGTACCACACGGCGTCGGCTCTGGACATCGCCTGCCGCGCGAGATCGGTGTCCCATGCACTGGCGAAGAGTCCAGGGCAGTCTGTGATGCGGCAGCCGATGCGTGCGAGGTTGCCCGCACGCACACGCACAAGCGAATCCGCGATAAAGACGAAGGCGACTTCATTCAATACGAAAGCTGCGTTGTACGCATTGCCCCAACGCTGCATCCAGTCGCGCGGAAATGTTATCAGTTTCTGAAAGTCGGCAACAGAAGAGATCGTCTTGGCGGTCAGATCGCGCCACTCCGCTGTATTGTGGAATCGAAGCTGGAGCGTGGCGATACGTAACTGGTCGAGATCGTCATCTGTGTAGGATTGCTTCTGGCCCGCCCAGCGCTGCCATTCCGCCTTCACTGCGCGTTCCGCTGCCACGCGATGTTCGTCCCTGTCGAGGTCCAGTAGCTGTGCCACCTGCTCTGGTGACGACGCGTGGCCGATCCGACCCTCCTCCGTGGCGTCCATGAACAAGTCCTGAAACGCCTGGTCTTCCGCCAGGCGTGCCTTGAGAAGTCCGGCGAAACCGAGCGCAATTTCGGCCTTGCCGCGCCAACGGACCTCGGCCCATTCCGCCAGCCCGTCCCTGCTCTCGTCCGGGTCGCTGATATGCTGTACCGTTACGATGGCCGCACTGGTCTTGATTCCGCCCCCGCCCAGACCGCGGGGACTGATCTCGCGTCCGTCACAGAGGGCATTGAAGGTGGTAGACTTACCGCCCTGAAACTCACCGACCAAGGCGATCTCGAACTGGTCCTCCTGGCATTTTCGATGGATGCAGCGCAGTATCCCGTTATGCGGTTCAGGCAGGCCAAGCGAGATGGCCTCATTGACGAGGCCGAGGAGTTCGTTGCGGCGCGTCTCGTAGAGCTTGGAGTCCACTGGGATCCCTTTCCCATACTGACCATACCTCATACCGTTGCTCAGAACCGCGGACACTTAACACGCCCGCTCGCCCGAGTACATCAGTGTTGCAGTCCGGCCAAGGCCCCCTCCAGGCCCGCGCCAAGTCGTGCCATCGCCGCTCGCTGCTCAGCCGACACTGTGACGGGCGCAGATTTCTCAGCCACGTCGCGGATTGCGCCCACTTCCCGGGTGAACGCCTCGGTGAACGCGTCTTTTACCGACTGACTGGCACTGCGGAATGAACTATCGAGGACGGTCGATAGCACAACGGCTATCCGGCGTGTTTCTGCGCGCACTGAGTTCTTGATCGCGTTGACCATGAGCTTCATCACTATCTGCTCCGGGAGGAACCTCTTGATCACGGGGATCCTGCTGGCAATGACGCGTTCGATCAGGTTGACAATGGGGCCACCCGGTAGGACCAGGCAACTGACAACCAGATCGCCGACGACCACGACAATGGGTGGCAGCCGGGAGATAAGGCCGCCATCAACCCTCAGGTCGGCCGAGAGCAGCTCGTTCCACCCCGCGGAGAGAGCATGTGCCTTCTGGTCGTGCCGCTTGGCGACATCTGCCGCTTCCCGCTTAGCTGTCTGAACCAAATCAAACACCATTGCCTCGACCTCTGGCTTCATCAACACATCGGCACGGTTCAGCACATCTTGGGCTTCTGCGAAGCAGGTGCAGGCATCGAACCTCTTGAGGTACGTATCGCTGATGGCGAGGAGCTTCGTGCTGGATTCCGGCACGAGGCGCTGCTTCAGGAGCGTTAATTCATCACCGATGCTGTTGGCGATGTCCTCGTACTTGTCTTTGAGCTCAACCTCTTTCCCCCTGATCTGCTCAAGCAGCGCGCGCTTCTCGCCTTCGGCCCTGGCAGCGAACGCCTGCTGAGTGGCGACTTGGAGAATGGCGCCCTGGATATCTCGTTTCACCACGTACGCCGCCTTCTCGATGCGTCCAGGCTCGACGTTAGCCTCCAAGAACCCTAGGATTTCCTTCTCGATGGCGTCCGCCGAGTTCAGAACGCTCCCGCCTGCCATATCGTCAAAGCAGTACATCCTGACCGGGATGTACTCACGCCCGATGCTGCTCAACTGCGCCCTGATTGTCTCCAGAATCTCCAGCCTTGATGATTCCGGAATGCTGCGAGTCTGAGGCTTGTACGAAACCAAGACCATGACACGTGAGATGCCTTGGTCGAGCATCCGACTACGCAGGAAATTCCGGTCGACCTCGGCCAGTTCCCTCGGCTCCACAACCAAGAGGGCGACATCCACCTCTGGGAGGATTCGGTAGGTCGTATTGTCCAGCAAGATAGTGTTGGGGTCGTCGATCCCGGGGGTATCCAGCAGCGTGTAGCGCTTGAGGCACTCGCTGGGCCAGATCAGCTTGACTCTAGCAGTGCTTTGCGCCAACTGCATGCGAGTGGCCAAGTTGGGCGATGTGGTGACCTTGGCAATGTCATCGGTGGTGGGATCAGGGGTGACTACCGGCACCCCAGCGCCAGTAACCGCGTCGACCGTCCCGGATACGAGGTCGTCCCCCACGGTTGCCGACAGATCCGCGCTGGACTTGGCCCAAGGGTAGACCTCCATCCTCTTCTCAAGGCCGAACGCCACTTCTGTGGCGACCGCTGTTGTGCAGGTGCCGATCCCCTCCTTCAGGAGCACGTCGTCGCGCAGGAACACTCTGTTGATGAGGGTGGACTTGCCGACCTGGAACTGGCCGACGAATCCCACCTTGTAGACCGGGTTTTCCAGGCTGGCAATGGCAGTCTCTGTGTCCCTTGAGATGGGCAGGCGGTTGTCCCTCATCAGCTGCACGGCGGAGAGAATCGCGTTCTTCGAGGCGCTCATGGGCTTCTCACTCCCTGTTTCTGGTCTGTTTGTCGGGGAAGTTGCTCGTGCTAGTTCTGCAGAGGAATTGAGGCTCTTCTGAGATTCCTGTGGTGAGAGGGCCTCACGGACCCGCAGGTCGAATGCCGCTCTTGCTGCTCTCATCCAGTGGCTCCTTGCCGCGAGTTCTCCCCGACGTCGGGGAATCTTCAGGACACCCAATGCCGCCTCTCAGCGAGAGTCATATGTCCATCGTTCTGCTTGACAACTACCAAGCACTCGCCCGAGCCGCAGAGCGGAGCCGGTCGGGTGCCGGCCATGACCATGAAGACCTCGGCGGCGGCATCACAGTCATCGGGGCGCTGGCCTTCGTCAGCCCGTGACACCGACAACACCGGGCCAGAGATGAGAGGCAGGGAGCGCACCAGCCGACGGATGGCCTGCAGGTCCTCACGACTGATATCAGGGTCGCAATGGGTACGCCCGAACAGGCCTAGACGAGAGAGGAAGGCTGGAGCCCAGACGCAACTGCGTCTTGCCCCGAATATGGAGTCAGCCATTGGGGTTCCTCTCACAGCCCGCCGCGGGCGAGTCAGCACTGGCCGGAACCGTCCGGCGAAGCCCTGCACCACCGCATATCCGTGCCAGGTCGCCGGTTCTTACGCTGTGAGCCACAGCGTAGGCTGATTTCTGCTGGCCGCCTCGCCGCTCTCAGCCCCCGTCCGTCCCGCCATTCGCCGCCGATCTCCCTCGTCTTCGTAGTGCTCCGCCATGTCGCGTTTGAGCTACTTAAAGGAACATACGAGACGCCGCGAGTTGTGTCAATGGCCGCGGGTGCGAATGTCGAATCGGGCGATGCTCCTCCCCCAACCCAGATCGAGCGGAGCAGCCTGCCGACAGACCGGGAGCATGCGTTCATGGGGTCCGACACCCGCCAAGGACACGGATCCGACGCGAGCCGAGAGGCCGACTGGGCGGCTCTGGTGCAGCGCATCCAGAAGCGCATGTACCTGAGTCAGCTCGACATCGCCACCCGCTGCAGGGTGGCGCGCCAGACGGTTTCCGCCTGGCTACACCACCGCCGTAGTCCCGGCCTCTACGCGAAGCGGGCGCTGCTGGCACTGGCGGCCGAAGCCGGGGTTCTGGACGAGACTGTGGCTACCGGTGATGGTTCCACGGCGCGTCGGGACGATGGGTCCGACGCCCGCCAACTGCAGATCCTGATGGACCAGCTCTCGCCGGAGGCCCGCCGTGAGGTCCTGGAGTTCGCTCGGTTCAGGGTCCTCCGCGAGCGCGGATAGCATCATCTCGTGTCCCACTGCCCCAGTACAACAGGGCACCCGTATGTCCCGGTGAATGGTATAGCGCTCTCCTGATTCGCATCGTGCATGTGCCGGGAACGTCGGGCGGCTCGTGGATGCACCCGCGGCAATCATGGGTGTGTGGCACTTCGCGACCCAGCCCCCTGCTACCCGGAGCAACGGCGAAAAAAGGGCACGGACAGAGGCGACGCCCTCCCTCGCCGTAACCCGGCGAGGGAGGGCGCCTTCCGGTTGCGTCATGGGTCTGTTGTCGGTGCCGCCCGCTGGCGCATGGTCTTCAGCGCTGTTCCGCCTGCCGGCGCCAAGTGGTTCTCAAGGGCTGGCTTCCTGTGTGTTGGGCTCTGCGATGTCCGCGAGCGTCAGGCGAAGCGAATCCAGGCGTATTTCCCGGTCGGCAAGAGCCTCCTGGCGCTTGAGCCACTTACCCATCTTCAGTTGGTCACTCTCGATGTCGAGACTCTCCCTGTAGTGGGTTGCGGCAGCTGTCTCGGTCCAGTGGGCTATGATGAACGTCTCGGTCTGGCTGAGCCTCTCGACCTCCCCGCGGATATCTCCAAGGCTAACGCGGAAGAACTCCTTGCGGGAGTTCATCTTGTTTATCTGCGTCGCCAGGAAACGTTTCTGAAGCCTGTGCTCAAGGACGGGCGCATTTCCGCTCTCGATCCAGGCGTGCACGTCAAAGTCGAATGGGACGCTTGCGTCGCCGAGTTCGTCTATGCGGTCCTGTTTGTTGAGACGGCGCGTCTGGCCGATCTTGTAGACGCCTTCACCGAATGCGCCGACGTTGGAGATGACGTAGACGTGCCCCTTCTTCGTCTGCTGCGCGATTGTGAGCGCTCTCGCGGTAGCAGCGGCCAAGTCCTCGCGGAGTCCTTCGTTGGCCCGCTGCATAGCCGCGATCGCCTCCTCCCATTGCGCCTTGTCTTGGGCTGCGGCTCGCTCGAACGCAAGTCTCGCCGCCGCGAGTTCCCGCTCCTTCTCCGCCAACGCCTGCCTCCTGAGTTCCTCCTCCTTGACGGCTTGGCGCATCTGCTGTTCATACTCCTTGCGCGCTTTCTCTTCGTCGCGCATGCGGGACTTGATTTCGCGTTGCTCCTCCAGTTGCATGCGGGCTAGCTCCTGAACCACGACGGCCCACTTGAGCTCGCCGAGTCGTGCATTGAGGTAGGCATCGAGAATCCGTGCGTCCCGGAACGCCTTACCGTTGAGGTTCACAAGACTGAAGGCGTCCCGGATCTCCTGCTCAAGTACGCCGAAGTTGCCGTGCTTGACCCGTGTGAGGATGGCATCGACGCGGCCGTTGAATGCATCAATAACGAAGCGGATGGCGGTTCCCCTACGGCTGGCCTCGATGTAGTCGCACGCTGCGGCTTGGCCCTGCTCGACCATCCTGCGGGATTGCGCACGGGCTGACTTCAGGGACTCGCCCGCGGAAGTGTACCCGAACTCGACGGCGAGCTCATCCAAGAGGCTGTGCGTGGGTATGAGGTACCGGTCACCGTAGCCTTCGATGATGTTGCGTATGCCCTCCGCAGCACGCTCCAGGATCTGCTTGTCGCGCAAGGCGTTGTAGGCATCACCGGCGGTTTCCTTGGCTTTCTCCTCGGCAGCGGCGACGATCTGGCCGGCGTGGCGCGTTGCCTGAATGAGACAGGCGTCGGCCTGCTCGTAGATTGCCTTGGCCTTCTCCGTGGCGCGGAGGCGTTCGTTCTCGGCGTCCGTACGGGCGTACTCGAGGAGGATACGGGCCTGGCTTCGCAGGGCAGAGGCTTCCGCCATCGCCTCCGCGAGGGCATGCCTGACCTCATCTTCCGCGTCTCGGAGGGGGGCATATCTGCGGAGCTCCTCCACATCCTGCAGTACCTTGGCGAGTTGGGCATGCGAGGAATCCGTGATCCTGCGGGCCTCGGCCTGGTAATGCCCACGAATGCGATCGGCCTCCATCCGCATATCGGCGATCTGCTGGTCAATCAGCTCCTGGGCATCTGCCAGGGACTGCTCGGCCTCAGCCTGGACGCGGGTTGTCGCTGCCTGGCATTGCTCGCGGGCCTCAGCGGTCTCTTGCTTCGCGGCGACGACCTCGGCCTGACGCTGTACTACCAACCGCGAGAGTGCCTTGCTTCTCAGGAAGAGCACCGCGATGGCGGTGAGCAGACCAAGGCAGGCGACGGCAAGGAAGGTAGCCATCAGGCCTCTCCACTGGTTGATAGGGCTTCCGCTGGTTCCGGGTTCATTGCGGCACACTCGGCGGCCAGGTCAGCGCGCAGACCTTGCACTGTGGCGAGGACCGCGGTGAGGCTCTCGCTCTCGATGGCGCCCCGCGGGAGATCGGAGACGGTCAACGGGGTGATGGACCCGAAATGGCCTGTCTGGCGCGACGCATTCAGGTCGCCACGGTGCGTGAGAGCCAGGACTGAATCAGATGGATCGAGTCTGTCGAAGTCGAGGGCGTCCAGGGCCGCTCGCGTGATGGCGACGGAGAGGAAGGGGCGGTCGACAGCCTGCCCAGTACTGGTGTCGGGGGTCTCTGCCGACGCGGTTATCAGGAGTGCCTCAATCGGCAGGAGTGCGAGGAGTTCGCGGGCCACACGCAAGACACACCCGCAGATGTAGTCTTGGTAGATCCCCGCGAAGCGCAGCCTCGGCATGGGTTTGACCGAGACCTTGCCCGATGCGGTGAGCGATTTGACTTCAGAAGGGATGGCCTGACGACCGTTGGTGCTGAGACCGACTTCGACCATCCTCGGACTGTGCACCGTGAAGTGGATTGACGACCCGATGGTGGCGAGTTCGGCGAATGGGCTGAGTTCCGCGATCGCCTCGAAGTACGCACCCGGATCACCTCGGAGAACCCGGTGGGCGAGGCTGGAGATCTTCTCCCACTCGGCCCGCTCTAAGGCGTGAGTCTGGAGGGCTTCCTGGTACTCGCGGTCGTCCTGTTGCCGTGCTTGGTTGATTGCCGTGACAGCGTCCGGGCGGGATGGGGCCACGGCCAGGCGCTGGCGCGCCTTGAGTTCGTTGTGTGACTGTCGGCGCGGGGGAACCGGCGGCAGAGAAGCACCCAGGTCCAGCCAGTCCAAGGGGGCCACCTGCTCCTTGTGAACGGACAGTAGGACGTCAAGGGCGTTCTCGTAGGTCTCAACCTCCACGCGCGCCTGATCGAGGGCCGAGAGCTTCGCCATCTCCTTTGCCTGGCGCTCGAGTTCGCGTTGGCGCTTCTTGGCATCGCGTTGCTGCCGCTTTCCGGCAGCTTCCATCGCACGCATGGTTGCATACCAGGTCATGCCATCATCCGTCCTCGTGGGCTCAGCCCAAGGCTGTGCGGCGGGGGGCAGCAAGCACGCGCCAGCCGGTTGATCGCCCTGTGTGTAGGGAGTTACCCGCGACGCCATGCCACTCCGATCTCACAGGTGCCCCGTGGTTGTCTGGCGGTCTGACACCGCTCGGGGGGCGCCAGGAGCGCCGCGTCACAGTCACCGACTAGCGTCCCCCGGTGGCTGCCGGTCGTTGCTCCTCTCCATCCGGTCTAGGCGTTCGGAAAGGGCGTCCAGTCGGCGAAGGACGGTGTCCAGTCTGCCGTCCTCGCGTTTGGCGTCTTGCTGCACGAAGAGAGATGCGACGGTCGCGGTGAAAGTGCCGAAGAGAGCAACCCCGGCCACCATCAGGAAGGCCCCGATGGCACGTCCTGCCGCCGTTTTGGGGCAGGCATCACCGTACCCGACAGTGGTGACCGTGGCTAGCGACCACCACAGGGCGTCCTCCGCAGTCCGGATCGTGGACTCGGGGCCGGTCTCCAGGTTGAGTACGGCAATGGACGAGAACACGATCAGCACTGATGTGATGAGGGCGACTGTGGCGAATGTGCCGCGTGATCGGTTGGCGAACAGGTGCGTGACAATGACACGCGTTGACCGAGCGCCGCGCAGGAGCCGCAGAATCCTCACGAGGCGGGCCAGCCGAGCTATGCGCAGGAACGGCAGACTCGGGACGCTGGAAAGCAGGTCAATCCACCCCCACTTGAGGTAGCCCCACTTCGGCCTGGCTGCCCTCAACTGCACGACGAAGTCCAGCGCGAACGCCACACAGACGGCCAGATCCACGGCGCTGAGCAACCGGGACATCTCCGTTGGCAGCACGACCAGCGTCTCAACCATCAGCACAACAAGGACATAAACGGATAGGCAGAGCATGATCCCCTGCCATGCCGAGATCCCCTGCTGTTGAGACTGGTCCACCAAGCGCTCCCTGGCGGGCAGCGCCCTTGAGGGAGCTGCGGCCCAATGGCCAAGACGCAACGGGAGTCCTCGGCGACAGCAACCCGGACCCCTCGGTCTGCACGACACGCAGCTAAGGATAACGTGCGAAGCGCGCGACCGCAACGAGTGCGCGTCCGGTATGGGTTGCCATTGGGCAGGGGTACCACCGGCGCCCTGATAGCCTCCATTACCCACCGTTCCGGCTGTCCCGGTTCTCGCATTCCCCATCACGCTGAAGCCGCCTGCGGCACCATGTTCCCGCCGCACTGGCGGTTGATCTCGGCGACCAGGTCCATACGTTTCAGCTCCAGGTGCATATTGCCGTTCCCGTACACCCTGAAACGGAAGTACTCCGACTCGCCGGCAAAGCCGGGGCCGCGCGACCGGCGCATGGCCTCACGGATGGCGGTAACGAAGTCGGACGGGTATTTCGGCAGTCCCTTGCCGTCCAGAAGGTGGAAGGCCTTGTCTACCGCCTGCGCCTGTTCGCTGAAACTGCTGCCCTCATACAGGGTGCCGACTCCTTGGTATTGCACGAACCACCAGGTCAGGATCATCTTCCTGCCGATGCCTTCGTTGCGCCGGTTGGTCTTGTAGCGGGACTGCGGTGGGCAGAGGATACGCCAGGCTTCGGCGATGGCGTCGCGAGAGAGCGCGGGCAGGCGTTCAACCAGCGTATCTGCCCAGGCGGTGATGTTGGCTGCCGTGACTTCCGGCAGCGAGTCCGGGTTCTGCAACTGCTCTCCGAGCCTGCGGTTGTCCGCGGCGGTCATGAGTTGGGTCATGTTGGTCATTTGCGTCAGCGCCCGCCAGGCCCACAGCTTGAAGGCCTGGCGCACCGCCCTCTCGGTTTCGGCGTCGCCGCGACCACCATGCGCCCGGATCTTCTCAAGCTCCGCCGCCGGGGGGTAGGCCAGCACGAAAGCGCGCCCCATTGCTCCCACGGCATTGCGGAGTTCGCCAAGGCCGCTGCAATACTGCCTGACGGCGGCCTCGAACGTGGCCTCCATACCGGCGGGCGAGACCACGCGCATCAGTGTTTCTCGGGTCGGGGTATCCATTCCGTTTGCCGTCCTTTCAGTGTTGCGGCGGGTGTCTCAAGCCGGTTCCAGCACTCTCACCTGGGTCGGCACCGACACCGTCTTCTCGACCACGCGGTACGCGTCGCAGAAGCGTACGAACGTGGCCACGGCCTCATCGCAGGCGCGGTCGAAGTCCTGCACCAGGCGGACCCGCTCCCGCAGGTCGCCCATGGACCACTCGGACCAGTCTTCGTGTTCGTCGACGCCTTTGCCCGGCCAGGTGATGACCTGTGGTACTGGCTTCTCCAGCGCTCTGAGCGTACCGTCGCAGCCTTCGCCGGTGCAGGGCACATCCTGCGTGTGGTAGGTCAGCTTGCCGCAGTCGTCGCACTGCGCCGTGTGAGCGTGTTCGTAGTCCAGACCGCCCCGGCAAAGCACCAGGTAGCCGGATGACCGCCCACGGAAGTGCACTTGCCATTCCCAGCGCCGGGCCTCGGCCCAGCGCTCGAGTCCGTCCCGGATGGCGTGGAAGACCACAGGCATGTCGAGCATCTGCCAGGCCCGCTCAAGCTGTGCCCGGGTGAGTCCCAGCCGGTGGACCTTGACGCAGTTGGCGTAGGAAGTGGCGCCGTTGACGCTGTGCATCGTGAAGTAACGGCCGTGGCTGCTCAGGAACTCCGTCATCGCGGCGCGGCTGCGCAGGTCCACGCTCGTGCAGAAGGTGTTCATGTTCTGTCTACCTATGCTTGAACCGCACCTTCCGGCGCGGCAGATGGTATACCGACTCCAGGAGGTTGAGCGCCTGTGACGCCACGGCCCGGGTCCAGAGGTAACCGGGGACGCTGTCGCGGATCACGCGCCCGTACTGACGAAAGACCAGACGCTGCCAGAATCCGGAACTGGACCCCCAGCAGGCTTCAACAAACACCTCCATGGTCTCGATCTCCTTTGTGAACTCACACCAGCCGGAACGCGGGCAACTCCGGCACCTCGATGATGGTCTCCTCCAGCAGCGCCAACGCTGCCGTTGCGTTACCGGCCTGCAGATGGCCGCGGGCTTCGCTGAGCACGTCCATGGCCACCAGCATGCCGCCGTCACTGTCGGTGGTGACACTCTCCGGCCCCTCCATGCCCGGCTGCCAGAACACAAGCTGTGGCGGTTGCTCCCAGTAGCCATCGGAGCGGCGCCTGTAGGGCAGATCAAGGTCGCGACAGGTGGTTTCCAACTCGTAGAACTCACCCCAGGCGGCCTGCGCGTCCTCAAGGATCAAGCGCCCATCAGTGACACGCTTCAGCAGCGCGTCTTCGTCGCCGACATCGAAGAGCCTGCAGAACCTGGGCAGGTGCTGCCGCGGCAGCTCGCCGCCAATCTCGATACGGGCGCTGTAACGGTCAGACATGGTTCAGTCTCCTTTTCGCCTGTCTGCCACGGAAGTCGGCGTCCGCGTCAGTTCGCCCGACTCGCGGGCATACATGAATCCGACGGTCTTCTCCACCTCTGCAAACACGAAACACCAGGAATCTTCCGGGCCGTACGGCGCCTCCATCACGCGTCCGCCGAAGCCTTGGGCGATCTGCTCGGCGCGCTGCCTTCCGGCCATGCAGTAGTCGGTCCACCACGTGTCACGGGGTTCTTGCCTCAGCAGTAACAGCGCCCGCGCCAGCGGCGGCATACCGCGGAGCGCCTCGACAGGACGCGCCGAGTAGCTGCAGGTGCTGTCGCAGTAAACGACCTGGCTGCGAAACTCGTACACCGCCCGGCTGTGTCCTCTGTGCCACGCGCCGATGACCAGCTCCTCAGTCTTCTGCGTCTTCATGAATAGCCTCAGGTACTCGTCGAACGCGATCATGTCCTGACTCCTACGAGTTGCAGCCTTCGGCGCAGGGTGTCCAGCGCCGCAGCTTCGAGCGCCTTCCGGCCGGCCGCCGCCACCTCGTGGATGTTCCACTTGCCCGAACATGGGTTCAGGTCCGGCAGCCCCAGGGCGCTGGCCCGCTCCCCATCGCCGAAGCGCATGAAGACCGAGGCGATGTCGCGGCTGTTGCAGAAGCGCAGCACCGCGACCGACAGCGGACCCGCTGCCGTTTCCACGGTCCAGGAGCGCTCGCCCTGCCGGCCGCGTTCCGGCCCCGGCTCCGCCTCCGTGCTGTCCATGTGACGGTAGGCCGCGAGCACCCTGGCCACAGCATCCGAAAACTGCGTCACGTCCTTCGTGTCCCTGGTATGTGCCGGGATCCGCTTGCCGATGCCGTGTGTGTTCACGTGTCCTCCTTCTCTGGCAGTGGTTTGTGTACCGCCCTCAACAGTCGGCGCGCTTTCTTCATCGAATCGCTCCACACGCTCAGGGCTTCCCGCATGTCAGAGCAGTGGCGCCAGTTGTCGTGCGCAGCGACGATGTCGGCCAACACCGCCATCGGGTCGGGCGCGGAGCGGGGCCGAACCGCGTCCACACCAGCGGCAATGAACACGCTGGCGTCCTGGACGAACTGAGCCTGGACATCCTCCCAGTCCATACCGGCGGCATTGGGGTGGTGCGACTCCAGGTGGTCGCGGAACCCGTTGACATCCACCCGGTCCTCGCACACCAGGCAGCGGTGCATCTCAGGCTCAGACTCAGGCTCGTTGTAGACCAGGCAGCCGCAGTTCGGGCACTCGCCGTACGGCACGGTGCCCCCGGGTTCGATCCTGGCCAGCAGGTCAGGGATATCCGGGAACACGCAGGCCAGTTCGCTATCGTCAGCGTATGTCCCACCGCAGTTGTCGCAGCACAGGTTCATGGTCATCTCCAAAGCGGCGCGCAGGCCGCCGTGTTCTTTCGGTGCTCTCGCCCATTCACAGCGCCAGCAGGCCCTGGATGAGTTGCCGGTGTCCCGCATCCTCATCCCGCCTCCGTGCCGCCACCATCTCCGTGAGCGATACGCGCCGGTGCGGTGGCCTGAAGGTGAACCCCTGCGTTGCCTTGGCGCAGGCCGGGTTGAGCGGCATGGGCTCGAGGTCGTCGGGAGCGGTGAAGGGGATGCCGTGCCTCAGCATGTACTCGGTGACGGACCCCGGCCTGCCGTCGTGTACGCGCCTCCTGCGCCACAGTCCCTCGACCTTGCGGTTGTAGGGCTCGGCGCGCATCTCCATCCTGACGATCCGCCCGCGTTCGTCCGCGTTCAGGTCCATGACCTCGGCGGGCTTCATGTTGGCGCAGAAGAAGCAGGCGGACTTGGGCGGCACGGGCAGTCCCGCATTACGGATCGCTGCCTTGCAGGCGTTCCGGTCCCAGCCCCAGTCCTGGAGC
>CAILUI010000364.1 GCA_903837355.1 uncultured Victivallales bacterium | reverse complement strand
GTGATCTGGACTGCCTGCCCGGTAGGTTCGGTGCTGATCGCCATAGTGACAAGCACCATAGCAGGCAACCACAAAATATCCAGAACTACAATGCAACTTATTCTACTGCAGTATATTCCATATTATTATAAAACCACCCTGTACCGCCGCCAGCGCAGGCCGGTCGCAGGTCAGGCCTATGGGTCACTTACGACGCAACTCCTCGCATAGATAGACCATGCTCGGGAAGCGATCCTCAGGGTCTTTCTCGAGACACTTGGTGATCAGTTTGTCGACCTTTGGACTGAGGTCCGGAGCCAGGCTGCGCGCCGGCTTGGGCACGAAGCGCTCACTGGTCTGCCGCCAGCGCAACTGCTTCTCGTGCTTGCCTTGAAACGGCATGCGCCCGGTGACCAACTGGTACGCCAGGATCCCGAACGCGAAGACATCGGCAGGAGTGCCGACGACGTCTTTGCGGATCTGCTCGGGGGCCAGGTAGGCCGCCGTGCCCGACTGCCAGCGGCTGCGTTTGGCCGTGGCGTCCCGCGCCAGGTCGAAGTCGGTCAACTTCACCTCCAGACCGCCGGCAGCCTGGGTGACGAGGAAGTTCTCCGGCTTGACATCAAGGTGAACGAAACCGCTTTCGTGAACGTGCGCCAGGCCTTCCGCGCACTGGCGCAGAATAACCAGTGTGTCGGTGGCGAGACAGGCATCCTTGTTCTGCAGCAGGCGGCGCAGGCTGCTGCCATCGACATACTCGATCAGCTCGTAGGGCATCAGCCCGCGGACGCCCCGCTCCAGGGAGTCGACGATGCGGGGATGCGGGGAAAGGGCCTGGCGGATGCGGGTGCCCTCGATGAACGCCCGGCGCATACGGAAACCGATCAGGTGGCGCGTCAGCAATTGCCGCTGGACGATCTGCCGACCGTCGGCCGTGACTGCCAAGCTGAGCCGGGCCATGCCGCCGACGTGGAGCTCGCGCAAGACGTTGTAGCCGATAGCCGGGGGCGTCTTCTCTGGCATTCTGTACGTGTCCCTTGGGCGCATCGCGGCGCCGGACCGGTCAGGCGAGTCGGCCGCCCTTCAACACCATCTCGACATCCTCGCCCGACAAGGCGTGCGTCAGCGTCATGGCGAACTCCGTACCGTCCGCCCTGAGCACCCGGGCCGTCAGTGCAGTCCCGGCCCGAAGCTGTGCCGGCAGGTGCTCCAGGCGCAGGCTGTCGCCGGCCTCGAGGCGGGCATAGTCCGCACGCTCCTTGAGCAGCAACGGCAGGATCCCGAAGTTCACCAGGTTGGCCGCGTGAATGCGCTCGATGCTCAGCGCCAGGATCACCCGGATGCCGAGGAACATCGGACAGATCGCCGCGTGTTCGCGCGAGGACCCCTGACCGTAGCTCTCGCCAGCCAGGATGACCCCGGCGCGGCCGCTGTCCCGCAGGGCACTGGCACGCTGTGCAAAGCTCGGCTTGCCGGGCTCGTTGAAGCACTCGAAGACGACCTGGGCGTAGCGTGGGATGTTGCTGCGGTACTTGAGGTAGGCCCCGGCCGGCATGATGTGGTCTGTCGTGATCTTGTCCCCGACCTTCAGCAGCACGGCACCGTCCACATCTTCCGCCAATGGCGAACACCGCGGCGGCTCTCCTATGGTCTCCTTGCGCACGATCTCGACGCTCTGTCCGGCCGGGGCCGGCTGGACCAGCAAGCGGTCGTCAACCTGGAAGGCCCGCGGCATCTTCCTGGCCGGGTATTCCCGCCCCAGCGTGCGCGGGTCCGTGAGCACGCCGGTAAGGGCCGTCGCGACCGCCGTCTCCGGGCTGACCAGATAGCACTGATCGTTCTTGCTGCCGGTGCGACCGCTGAAATTACGGTTGAACGAGCGCACCGTGACCGTGTTGTCGGCGGGACTGAAGCCCTGGCCGATGCAGGGGCCGCAGGCGGACTCGAGCAGGCGTGCACCGGCGGCGATCAGATGCCCCAGCCGACCATCCCGGCTGAGCATCTGCAGCACCTGGCGGCTGCCTGGAGCAATGGCGAGAGAGACCCCCGCATGGACCACGTTGCCGGCGAGCACGTCGGCCACCAGGCAGAGGTCGCGGTAGGAGCTGTTGGTGCACGAACCGATGACCACCTGCGCCACCGGAATGCCGGCCACTTCCCGCACCGTCTTGACGTTGGCCGGATTCGACGGGCAGGCAACCAGGGGCTCCAAAGCGGCCAGGTCGATGTCGATGACCCGGTCGTAGGCGGCGCCGGCATCGGCCAGGAGGGCCTGCCAGCAGGCCTCCCGGCCCTGGGCGCGCAGATACGCCTGGGTCTGCCGGTCGGACGGAAATAGGGACGAGGTCACCCCCAGCTCGGCGCCCATGTTGCACATGGTGGCGCGCTCCGGGACGGACAGGGTGGTCACGCCGGGCCCGAAGTACTCCACCGCCGTGTCAACATTGCCCTTGGACCCCAGGATGCTCAGCAGCTTGAGGATGACGTCCTTACCGGCCACCCAGGGGCTGAGGCGCCCGCTGAGGCGGACGCCGATGACGCGCGGGCAGGCCAGCTTGAAGGGGCCGCCGGCCATGGCCACCGCCACGTCCAGACCGCCGGCACCAATCGCCAGCATGCCGATACCGCCGTTGGTGGGAGTATGCGAGTCAGACCCCAACAGCGTCCGGCCCGGAGCGCCGAAACGCTCCAGATGCACCTGATGGCAGATGCCGTTGCCGGGCCGACTGAAGACCACCCCTTTGGCGCTGCAGATGCTCTGCAGGTACAAATGGTCGTTCTGGTTCTCCGGCCCCATCTGGTTGGTGTTGTGGTCGACGTACTGCACCGACACGTCCGTGCGCACGCGGTCCACCCCCATCGCCTCAAGCTCGAGGAAGGCCATGGTGCCGGTGGCGTCCTGGCACAGGGTCTGGTCAATGCGGATCTTGATCTCGGAACCTGGCTTCAGTTCGCCCTCAACCAAGTGCGCCGCGAGGATTTTCTGGATCACGGTCATGGCGGCCATCGTCACATCTCCGTCTTGCCTGGGGCTGGCGCGGCACCCGCGCTCACACCAGCCAGGGGTTGGTCCAGGCGCTGCGGCCCTGGCTATCCACGATCTGAACGCGCACGTAGCCGGCGCTGGCGGGCACCTTGAAGCGGCCCTCGGTCAGTCCCGCGCCGGGGGTACTCCACTGACAGGAACCGCAGGCGCCGCGGCAGACGAAGCGGATCTCACTCACCGCTGAGCAGCGCACGTCAAGGACGCCATCGGCCAGACGCACATCGACGAACTCCGGGCCGCAACTGGCGTAGTACGACCCGGCCCTGAGCGCGGCCATGACATCGGCCACCGCCGCCGAGGCGGCGCGGATCATGGTCCAGCCCTTGAAGGCGTCCCGCGGGCCATGGGCATCATCGACCGCTACCGCCGGCAGGAACCGTCCCGCCGCCAGCATGTAGTCCCAGAACATCGTGCTGTCGGCCTTACCGATGCCGGCGCAGGTCGCGTTGTAGACCTCCATGCCGATGACATTCTCCAGGGCCAGGATGTGCTCGAGGCCGTGCCCGCACCAGTAGGGATGGGCCACCAGCACCTCGCCGCCGTCGGCCCGCACCTGGGCAATCAGGTCGTTGGGGCGCCGTGACTCGTCGTAGCGAAAGGCCGGAGAGACGTTCAGGCACACCAGGTGGTAGACCGGGCCATCAAGGCAGATCGGGTGCGCCTCGAGCGAGCGGAGCAGCGTCAACCCCGGCCGCTCCAAAGGCTCCACCGCGGCCACGACCCGGTGATCGGTGATCGCCAGAACCTGGTACCCCGCCGCCGCGTACTGCTCGACGCGCGCCAATGGCGGGCGGTCGCCGTCGGACAAGGTCGTGTGGGTGTGCAGGTTAGCCTTGAGCCAGATACCGGTCTGGCTGAACGGATTCGCGATGGTCATGCCCTAGTCACTCCTGCGCCGGACGACGGCGATGCGGCGCTCATCCTGGGAACCCGAACACAGGCGTCCCACCGGACGCCAAGGCTGTTAGGTACTCAGGCTGTAGACTGTTAGGTCTTTCTCGCGGCATTTTGCGTTTTTGGATTCGGGTCCGGTGTTGTAACCTAATAGCCTACAGCCTAAACCGCTACAGCCTCTGGGTCTTCCATGGGACGGGTGTGAAACCCGAACCCTGAACCCGGCCATACGCCGGCCCCAGAAACGCGGCCGCGCCCCCCTGCCCCGGTTGTCCCTTGGCCGACCGCCGAGCGCCCCGGCGGCCGGCCCAACCAGCCTTACTTCGCGGCTGCGCGAATGGCGTTGACACACTCCGTCAGGGCCGGCACCGGGTTGTCCGGATTGGCCTCGTACTCGATCACCGCCGCCCCATCGAAATGGTCCGCATCGAGGGCCTTGACAAAGGCGGCCACGTCCAGATTGCCGCTGCCGACGATGACATCCTCCCACATGCCATTGCGCGCAAAGACGAAGTCCTTGTAGTGCACACCGTAGATGCGACCGCTGAAGCGCTTGACCCACTCCACGGGGTTGCCGGCGTGCGGGCCAATCTGCATACACCAGGCCGTATCAATGCACAGCCCGATGCCGGGGCCACCGATGGAGAGCAGATGCGTGATCACGTCGGGCGAACCGCCGAAGCAGTAGCCGCCGTGGCAGTGAATGGCCACCTTGATGCCGTAGCGGTCACAGAGCGCCGAGATCTGCGGCACGACGGTCTGGAAGTTGGAGACCTGGAAGTGGGCCGTGATCACCTTGACCCCGGCAGCCTGGGCGCACTCGAACCAGCGCCGTGCCGCACCCATGTCCGTGCCAAAGGTCTGCACGCCGATAGAACAGATCTCCACCCCGGCCTGCTGGTAGACGGCCGCCTGCTCCTTCCACAGAGTGATGTTGTTGAAGTCACCGTGCACGCCGCACATCTCGACCTTCGACACGCCAATCTGCTTGATCTTCGCCGCCACGTCCGCATTGTCTTTGAAGTTGCGGAAGCAGTAACTCTGCACACCGAAATCGAGCGCCTTCGCCATGGATGCTCTCCTCAACCTGGACCCTGGAATACACACCTGGGCCGGACCGCGGCGCGGTCGGCCAGAGTCGCCGGACCACACCATAGCGGCTGCGCCGCCGACCGCAACCTGTGGGCCGTGCTGGGCAGCGCTACTGCCAGGCACGCGCCCCGGCGGCGGACTGGGCACGGTGCCACAACCCGGCCCGTGCCTCGTCCCCACCCAGCCCGGCAACGCGCCTCGAACGCGGCGCGGGTCAGTTGCATTGTATTAATGCGGTACTACTTTGCTTGGTTAGGCCAAAGGCTCGGAGTAACAAGCGCGGCGCAGCCGCTCGCCGGGCGCCCGAACATAGGCAGGAATACGCCATGCAGAAGTGCCCAGGTCAAGATTCGCGGTACTGGGGGACGAAAGACATCTACGAGGTGGCTTGTGGGCACTGCGGCTCCATGGTCGAGTTCTTTAAGACCGACGGTGTGCGACCTTGCCCCGGTTGCGGCGCGCGTGTGGTCAACCCACGCCTCAGCCTGGGCTGCGCCCAGTGGTGTGCGCACGCCCGGGAGTGCCTGGGTTTTGACCCGAAGGCGCTGCTCGATGCCGCAGCGGAGCAGGAGTCGCTGGCCGACCGGTTGGTTGCCTCCATGGAGGCGGAGTTTGGCACGGACCGCAGGCGTATTACGCATGCGCTGCGGGTCCTCGATCAGGCTGCGGAGATACTTCGCCAGGAGGGCGGAGACCCCAAGGTGGTGATCGCCGCCGCGCTGCTCCACGACATCGGTATCCAGGAAGCCGAGCGGCGACATGGCTCTGCGGCGCCGCGCTTCCAGGAGCAGGAAGGGCCGCCGATCGCGAAGCGAATCCTCCGTGAACTCGGCGTGGAAGGGCAGATCGCCGACCACGTCTGCCGCATCGTCGGCAGCCACCATTCCGGCGGCAGCATCGACAGTCTCGAGTTCCGCATCATCTGGGACGCTGACTGGATCGTGAACATCTCCGAGGAACCCGAGCTCTACGATCGGGCGCAGATCGAGGCGCTGGTGGCGAGTGTCTTCAAGACGGCTGCCGGCAGAGCCAAGGGCGCGGGCCTGCCACTGCCCCTGCAGGCGTTGCCGGAGCCATGACGCCCCTGCCTTGCCCGCTCTCAGCGCACGAGCGCGGCACGGGACCAGGGCACCCGAACAGCGTCGCCCGCGGCGCTGACGGCCAGGGCATCGATGCTGATGTAGTCGTCGCGCGAACGCGGGTCACGGCGCCCGCTGCAGACGATGCGTAACCGGTGCTCCCCGGGCGCCAGTCCGCGACAGCTCCACAGCACTGCCTGGGCCACTTCCGGGCCGCCGCCGTTGAAGGTGTCGACCTCGACGGCCGGGGCATCATCGACAAACACCTGGGCCACGCCGCGGTTGGCGTCGCGCTCGCCGATCCAGGCAACGCCGGTACCGCTGAACGTGGCCGTGACGGTGGCTCCCGGCTGCCGGGAGTAGTGGCGCGACCGATTCCAGGCCGGGGCGTACGCATCTGTCGTCCACTCGCCGCTGTAGGTGAGCGCGCCGTCGTCAACGTTGGGTGTCGGCGCCCCTGGCACGTGGCCCACCCGCTCGACCTGGCGCACCTCCAGCGAGTTGGCGCCGGCACGCAGCCCGGAGGTTACCGCGAATGCGTACGGCGAGGTGAAGCAGGCACCGAGGGCGCGGCCGTTGAGGGTCACGTCCAGTACCTGCGTGGCACCCTCAAACAGCAGACGTGCCGGCGTGCCGGCGTCCCAGTCGGCAGGGAGGACGAGGTCGGCGCGGAAGATGCCCGCAGGGTCTGCCGCCTGCCACGGTCCCGGAGTGGCCACCAGCAGCGGCGGCGGAGTGGGCAATGAACCCACCTCGGCGTGCTCCCGAGCCGGTACCGTGGGGTCGATGATCAGGAAGACCGACTGCCCGGCGACGAGCTCGACCCACACCTCCAGACCGGCCGCGGAGGCGGTCCAGCGCGGCGCCGGCCGGATCTCCCCGGTCACCGGATCCCAGAACTCGGGGGCCCCCCGGGCCTGCCGCACCTGCAGCGGACCGGCCAGCGTCTCGCCACCGGTGTTGGCCAGGAAGACCAGATCGGCGTCGTGGCGCTGGCGACGGCAATACAGCAGCGCGGTCCAGGCGGGCGGAACGACCACGTCTTCGACCCCGGCGCGGACGAGGCCTGGGCCGAGGTCCGGGTAGCCAGCCACCTTGGCGGTGGCCGGCAGAGCCGCGACTACGGCCGCCACCCGCTCGTCCTCAATGCCGTTGCAGGACGCTTGCGGCCAATGGTCCACGGCCACGACTACACCCCCGCCTCGGGCGAACTCCGCGAGGCGCTCGAGCAGCGCGGCCGGCGCGAAGGCGACGGGGGGCAGCACGACGGCGCGGTAGGTCTCGCGGGCCAGGCGGGCCGTGCCGGCGGCGACCGCTGTACGGCTGGGGTCGGCAAACACGGCATAGGGCACCAGGTCGTAGTCCAGATGGGCTTGACTCAGCGCCGCCAGCGTGCGCCAGAGCTCGTCGCGGGCGCTGTGGGGCGTGTCCAGCCCGGTACCGCGTTCCGGCCAGTGGCTCTCGGTGGTGTCGAGAACGAGCACCGGCGCGATGTGCCGGCCGCCGCGCATCAGCATCGTCATGCGGTTGGCGGCCTGCTGACAGGCGGGCAGGTAGGGCCACTGGGGGTTGCGGCCGTGCAGCCAGAAGTCGGGGGTCACCTCCCAGACGGGTGGGTCCTGCGTGTCCAGGCCGCAGGGCACAATCTGGTTGTAACCCATGGCGGTGGACCAGTCCATCATCCGCTTCATTTCCGACAGGCCGGTGCGCCAACCGGTGGCGGCATAGTGCTCCACCAGGGCAAGGTCGAGGCGGCTGCCGGTGTAGTGCGCGACGGAACTTGCCATCTTCGCCTGACGCCAGTACACGTCCGGCTCTGGATCGTACCACTGCGTGAAGATGTGGTCAAACCCGGGGATGTCCAGGAACTCGAGTCGGCGCATGTCGGTCTGGTGATCCTCGATCACGTGCCCGATGAAGGTCAGGCCGTGCGCCCGGCACCAGTCCCGGCTGCGACCGAAGAAGACGGTGGCGAACTGCTCGCGGAGCAGTTCGCGCCAGTCGTGGCGCACGCGGCGGTCGCGGGGCGTGAGATCGGCCCACAGCGACGGCAACCAGGCCCGGACCGAGTAGCCCTTGGCGGCCTCGAAGCGGGCGGGTAAATCGGCCGTGAACTGCCGGAAGTCCACCGGCGCCTCGTCGGTAAAGAAGCCCTTGAAGGTGCCGCCGAAGTGCGGGCCGATCTGCGCTTCGGTGGCCGCGTAGATGGCGCTGATGTAGGCGTCGGTGGCGGCCGGGTTGAGGAAGTCGATGTAGGGCCCCGGATCGCGCCCGGCTTTCACAGCGAACAGCCGCCATTCGCCAGCGGGGACGTCCCACCCGAACTCGCCGTCACGGACGCGGTCCGTCAGGTCCACAGGGTCGCCCACGGCCGGGTAGGCAGACACGGCAACCAGGGTATCCCCAGGCAGAAGGTGCGGCCGCAGGTCGAGGCGGAAGCCGGGTTGCGGGCCGGTGAGGGTGCGGCGCAGCGCCTCGGCCACGGTGCTGCGGGCAAACTCCGGGTGGGCGGCCACCACCGTGCCTGCCGCAAACCCCGATGGGTAGTTGCGGTCGTCCTGCTGCCATAGGCACAGGCCGAGCCGCTGGGCCTCGTCCAGAAGTACCCGCCAGCGCTCCCACTGACCGGGCCCCAGGTAGTCGGTGTAGTTGTATGGATGTAGCGTCACACCCTCGAAGCCGGCGTCGTAGGCCACGCGCAGGATCTGGCGCAATTCGGCGTCGGTCTCGTTGCCATGAACCATGGTGAACGGATTGGAGTTCCGCGTCGGATTCGGCCCCGCGAAGGCCTCGCGCAGCGTGGCCCAGTCCGGATCGTCCACGGGTATGGCACTCAGTTCGTTGGACTCGGGGCCGGGGACGCCAGCCGCGACGGCACGCACGGTGAAGCGGTACGTCGTGCCATTCTGCAGGCCGTGTACGGTGTAATCAGTGACCCGCACAGCCTGCCTGGTCGTGGCCCCGGCGGCGTTGCGACAGACCTCGTAACCCTCGGCGCCGCCGACGGCTGTAAAGCGCAGCGTGACCTTGCCGTCCTCACCACGCGCCAGCAGCAGCCGCGGCGCCTCCGCGGCCCAGAGGCCGGTGCCGACGAACGCCGCCAGAAGCAGCGCCGACAAAGCGCGGTACCGGCGCCCAACCGCCAAGCGCGGTCGGGGACTGCCCCCGTGCGTAACCCCGGCGTTGACGCCGCTCGCTGAGGCAGGCCCGCCAAGCGTGTCGCGGCGGGCTGGACGATGAGTCAATGACGGCATTCCGAAACGCCCTCTGCTGCGCTGGTGGTACGGACGTGTCTTCGTAACCCAGGGCGCGGCACGCGCCGCAACTCACACCGGGCCGTAGCGCGGGCCCCATTGGGCCGCCATTTCCCGGCCCTTGGCCAACAGACGCTCCCGGCGCGCCCCTTCAACAGGGGTATGCCCGCGCACCGCGGCCAGGGTAAGGCGCAGTTCGTCGAGCGACTTCATGCCGATCACCGCCAGGCTGACGCCAGGAATGCTGAGGGCATAGTCGACGGCATCCTGCCGGAACTCGTCCCCCGCCAGGCGCCCCGGTTCGGCCCGGCGGTAGCCCTCCCAGAGGTTGATCACACCGCCGTAGACCTTCATGCAGACGATGCCGCAGTCGTGCTTGCGGGCCACGGGCAGGACCGTCTCCTGGAAAGGGTAGGTGTGGGCATCGACGAAGTTCATCGCCACCATCAGCAGGTCGATCTCGCCGGTCTCGAGCACCGGGACGAAGTTCGCGACGTTACTGTGCCCCGTGCAGCCGATGTGCCGGATCCAGCCCCGCCGCTTAGCCTCGCGCAGGCCGGCCAGACAGCCATCGGGACCGACGGCCTCGTCGCGGCTGTAGCTGCCGACATTGTGGATGTGGCAGAGGTCCACGGAATCGACCTGTAGGCGTCGCAGGCTGGCTTCCAGGGACTGCAGCGCTGCAGTGCGGCTCTTGGCCCAGGTCTTGGTGACCAGGAAGATGTCCTGCCGCCGCCGCGCCAAGACCGGCGCCAGACGCATCTCGGCGACGTCGTAGATGGGCGCCGTATCGACATAGCGCACGCCCGCGTCCAGAGCCGCGTCGACCACCGCCTCGAAGGGCGCCGCCTCATACAGCGCGTGGCCCATCGGCGCGCTGCCGAACCCCAGCACGGGCATGTCGATGCCGAGGCGGCCAAGGCGACGACTGGGCAGTTTCCCCGGCACGACAGCGGCGGCGGCGGCGGTTGCGGACTCAACCGCCCTGGCCGCGCCGGTCAGCAGGGCCCCGGCCACCGCCGCGGAGGTGCCCGCCCGTCGTAGGAACTCGCGTCGCCCAAGCTCAGTCGCCATGGCCTTCTCCAGCCCGCGGCGCCGTCTCCCGGCCCGCTGGGCGCGCTGCGGAGTATAGCCGTCAGCGCGGCGGACGCCAACACCAGTCCAGGCAAACCGGCCATGCCTAGCCCTGGGACCGCCGACCGTCGGGTCGACTCCCCTCCCTGGGACGGCCGACCGTCGGGTCGGCAGTACTCGCCGTGGACGGCACTCGCGGCCGCTCCTTAGCCCATGCCCCGACCTCGGCCAGAGCCGTCTCCCGTCCCTGAGCCGGTCCTCACAGCTTGCGATTCGCCCGCGCGGGGGTATAGCAGGATCGGACGGGGGAGTACAGACTGCAGGACGCGAGCGCACGGGGGCGCGAGGCCAGAGCCTGGCAAGAGGGCAGGACCAGGAACCGGAGCGGTAGGCGAGGCAAGGAGGGCCCGATGGACGAGCGCTGGCTGGTGTCGCTGGCTTGGTTGTCCGCGGTCGCCGTGGGGCTGGCCGGCAGCGTTGGCGTCGCCGCGGAGATCCCCACGGCCGCATCGTGGATCTGGTACCCGGAGCGGCCCCTGGTCGAGGGGGCCGGCCAAACGCGCTATCTGCGCAAGGTCATCCACCTGGCGAAGGCCCCGGCCGAAGCCTGGCTGCGACTGCGCGCCGACGACGCCGTGACCTGGCGCCTCAACGGCGAGCCGCCGCCGACACCCACCGAGAACGGCAACGGCGGAGAACGCTATGACCTCACCCCCCTCCTCCAGCTCGGCGAGAACGTCTTCGCCTTTACGGTCCTCAACACCGGCGGTCCCGGTGGCCTGATCGTCACCGGAACCGTGCGCGACGCCGACGGCACCAAGATCGGCCTGTGCTCCGATGCCTCCTACCGAACGGCGCGAGAGCCGGTCCCAGGCTGGGACAAGCCGGGCTTCGACGACGGCGCCTGGCTGCCCGCCAGCATCGTCGGCAACGCTTTCTGCGTGCCCTGGTACGGCCATCCCGCCTTCGACATGGCCCCCTTCATCGAGCCCGCCGACCAGGCGACCTACAACACCATGCTGGCAGACTTGGTGCGCCTGCCCGACGGCCTCGCCAGCGAGCCCCCGGTACAGGCCGCCCTCGGCTTCGTCAACGGCTCGGCCGCACTGACACTCAATGGCGTGCCACGGCCGGCGCTGATCTACCGCGGCACCGTCGACCCGCTAACGACGCACGGGCGGCGCCAGATCGCACAATTCCGGGACGCCGGGATCCATGTCTATGCTGCCTACCTGACCCTGGCCGACGCCTGGGGCGACGCACCGGACCGTTTCAGTCGCCTCGACAACACGCTGCGGGCCTACCTCGCGGTCGACCCCGACGCCATGCTGGTCCTGCTGCTCTCCCTCGTGCCGCCCGACGACTGGATGGACCAACGCCCCGACGAGTTGGTGCGCTACGCGATGGGGGCCGACTACAACAGTGCCGACGAAGCCGGCCGGGTGCGGCGGCCGTCGCTCGCCTCGGAAATCTGGCGCCGTGACGCCCTCGCGGTCTGGCAAGCGACCATCGCACACCTCGAGGCCCAACCCTGGGGCAAGCGCGTCATCGGCTACCACCCTTGCTACGGCATCTACGCCGAGTGGCACTACTACGGCAGTTGGTTGCAGCAGATGCCCGACACCGGACCCGCCATGACCACGCACTTCCGCACCTGGCTCCGCCAACGCTACGGCACCGACGAGCGCCTGCGCACCGCCTGGGCGGACCCGACCGCCAGTCTCGACACCGCGGCGGTGCCCGGCGTCGGACCGCGCCTGCAAAGCGACCGGCTCGGCCTGCGCGATCCGGCCCGACAAGGCTGGGTCACCGACTACTACCGCTGCCAGCAGGAGGTCACCGCCGCCGACGTCGAAGCCTTCTGCCGAGTGGCCAAGGAGGCGACGCGTAACCGGGTCATCTGCGGCGCCTTCTACGGCTACTTCCAGGGCGTATTGCCGCAGACCCAGGGCGGCCACCTCGAGCTGGAGCGGCTGCTGCGCTCGCCGTACATCGACTACTTCACCGCCCCCTATGACTACTCGTACCGCCTGATGGGCGAAGACGGCCGCACGCGCGCCGTCCCCGACGCCTTCCCGGCCGCGGGCAAGGTTCATCTCATCGAGGCCGACACCCGCACGCACCTGCACCCGGTGGAGGAGTACGGTCGCGTCGCCAACACCGCCGAGTCCATCGCCGCCATCCGCCGCGAGATGGCCACGGCGCTCACTCATGGCAGTGCGCTCTGGTGGTGTGATTTCGGGGCCGAAGGCGGCGGCGGCTGGTACGATCACCCGGAACTGCTGGCGGAACTGTCCCGGCTCAACCGCCTGGCCACGGCCCGCCTGCAGACGCCCCGACGGCGCACGGCGCAGGTGGTTGTCGTGGCTGATCTGAAGAGCTGCTACGCCCTCGCCGACGGCGCCGGCATCCCCACCCACTACGGCCTGGTCCAGGGCGTCACTTCGGAGCTCTACCACACGGGCACGCCCTTCGACAGCGTGCTGCTCTCCCAGCTCGACAACCTCGACCTCAGCGCCTGCCGCGTGCTGATCTTCCTCAACACCCTCGAGGTGCCGCCGGCCCTGCGCCCCACCCTCGCCCAACTCAGCCGCGAACGCACCGTGCTCTGGCTCTGGGCGCCCGGCATCAGCGATGGCACCCGCCTCGACCCCGAGCTCGTGCAGGCCCTGACCGGCTTCCGCCTCGATCCCGCCAGCAGCCGCGGCGAACAGGTCACCTGCGAGCCGGGGCAGCCCCTGACCGCAACGGTCCCCGCTACCCCCCGCTGGAGCCTGGCCCCACGCCAGACCCAGCCGGTGGCGGGTTTCCTGGACGCGGAACAGTGGTTCAACCCGCGTGATGCCGAAACCATGGCCGCGCACTACACCGCTTTCGCCTGGCGCACCGAGGGCGACAGCCTGCGCTGGGACGTCGCCACCAGCGACGGCTGGACCGACATCCACCTCAAGACCACCGTGGCCGCACCCTGCGACGGCTTCACCGTCGAGGTCAGCGGCAACGGCGGCGCACCGGGACTGGGCCTGCGCCTGGTCATCAAAGACGCCGATGCCGCCGAGTTCGCGGCCCCGGCACTGGCCATCACCTCAACCCCCCAGACCACGCTGCTGCCGCTGGCGGCTTTCGGCAAAGCCCCCTGGAGCCGGGCGACCGCCACGGCGCCACGCTTCCCCCTCAGCGGCGTCAAGTTCGTGCTCAACGGCGCCGTTGGCAACCAGCCGCAGACCGTCCTCCTGCGCGCCTTCGCCAGCGTTCAAGGCGACCTCACCCGGACCGAAATCAGGCAATACGGCGAACCGGGCAACGCCTGCCCGGTGCTCAGCATCGCCGACCCGCAGGCCACCGTGCTCGGCCGCGAGAGCAGCACCGGGGCCGTGCTGCTGGCCAGCCGCGGCGAACCCGGACGGCGCCAGATGTTCTCCGCCCTGCCCTTTGTCCCCCGCCAGATCCTCGCCGCGCTGCTGGATGAGGCCGGAGTGCAACGCTACACGACCTCGCCCGAAATCATCGTCCGGGCCGACTCGGGGCTGGTCGCCCTGCATACCAAGGACGGCGGCCGCTGCGACCTGCGCCTGCCCCGGGCCGCCACCGTCAGCGACGCTCTGACCGGCGCCGCAATCGGCCAGGGCGAACGCCTTACGCTGGACTTGCCACCGACCTCAACGACATTGTTACGGCTGGAATAAAGCCGCACCGCGCCGGGCGTCGCCAGTAGATAAGGAAGGTGCCCACGAATCACACGAATTGACACGAAACAAGACATGATCGTAATTCGTGTGATTCGTGTGATTCGTGGGCAGGTACCGCAAGCACCTCAGGAGAACGACCATGTCATGGTACAACACCTGCACCCGCAAGCTCTTCTTCGACTTCCACAGTCCGGGCACCTCCGTCGGACTGGCCCGTGACTTCGATGCCGAACGCTGGGCGGATCGGCTGCAGGAGGCCGCGGCCCAGGCAGTCTCAGTCTTTACCAAGTGCGGCTTTGGCTACTCCTTCCACCGCAAGGGCAGCGTGCGCTACGTCCACCCGCACCTGGCGCCCGGGCTGGATATGCTCGAGTCCCAGATCGCGGCGCTGCACCGGCGCGGCCTGAAGGCCATCGGCTACTACCACACCTTCAGCAGCGAGCCTATCGCCAAGGACCACCCGGACTGGATCGAGCGCGACGTCAACGGCGCCCCACGCGGACTCGCGATCTGCATGATGGGGCCGCTGGCCGAAGAGTGGATGCTGCCCCACCTGGCGGAGATCGTCGGCAACTACGCCGTGGACTCGATGTTCTTCGATGGCACCTACGCCCACTCGGTCTGCTACTGCGCGGCCTGCCAGGCCGGCTTCGCGAGCGCCAGCGGCGGTCTGGCTCTGCCCAAGGACGACAAGGACGCCTCCTGGGGTCCCCACCTCGACTGGAAGTTCGGCCGCATGCGGGCCTTGCGCGAGCGCATCTGCACGGTGATCCACGGCCTCCGGCCCGAGGTCGTCATCTCTTTCAATTGGGCCTACTCGGCACGCCAGCCGGAAGCCGTACCGGACGCCGTCGGCGCCCTGGTCGCCGACATCCACCCGGATGACCAAGCCTTCACCGGCAGCTTCTTCTCCCGCTATTGGTCCACCCTCGACCGGCCCTTCGATGTGATGAACAGCGCCTTCCTGCAGTGGTGGGGCGACTGGGGCTGCAAGCCCGCCTCGGCCATGCAACAGGAAGTGGCCACCGTCATCGCCCACGGCGGCCTGACCTGGATCGGCTATCAGATGACGCACACCTTCGATGTCCAGCCGGCCGTCATGGGCGAACTCCGCAAGACCCTCGAGTTCGTCCGCGAGCGCGAGCCACTGCTGGCCGGCGCCCGCCCCGTCCCCACCGTCGCCGCCCTGCATCCCAGTCACGATACCGTGCTCCGCCACCGCCGCGCCGTTTGGTGCGACGAGACCCCGGCGCGCGGCCTGCATCGCCTGCTGACCGAGAGCATGATCCCCTACCACCTCGTCCAGGCCGCGGACCTGGTCCAGCGCCTGGACCGCTTCCAGGCCGTCATCCTGCCTGACCAGCGCTGGCTCGACCCGGCCCTGGTGCAGGCGCTGCCTGACTATGTCCGCAATGGCGGCGTGCTCATCGCCACCGCCCTCACCGGTACCGTCGACGCCGCGGGACAGGATACCCACCAGTTCGCCCTCGCGGCTCTGCTCGGCCTGCGCCTGGACGGCGTCTACGAGCAAAGCCACGCCTACATCGACGTCACCGACGCCCGCCTCAAGCCGGGGACCCTGGATATGCCGCACCTGGTCGAGGGCCAGTTCGCCTTCGCCACACCGGTCGCCGCCGAGGTCGAGGTCCTGGCCCGCCTGCGGCGCATCTACCTGCGCAGCGATGGCTCGGCCCTGCTCAGCCGCTCGCCGGTCGGCGACGACTCCGGTTACCCGGCGATCACCGTGCGCCGCGTCGGCAAGGGCTGGGCCGCCTACATCGCCGGCCAGGTCTTCCGCGGTTACCAGACCAAGAACCAGTGGAACCTCAAGCACATCGTCGCGAACCTGTTACAGACCTTGGTTGAGAAGCCGCTGATCGCCGTCGAGGCCCCGGCCTGGGTCGAGGTCGTGCTCATGGAACAGCCGACCGCGGCCGGCAGCACACGCCGCCTGGTGCATCTGGTCAACCACCACGGGAACCGCCCCGTCGACAAGAACAACGTCTGTGTCGAACAGGTGCTCCCCGTGCGCAACCTCGTCGTCAGGCTGCGCTGCGAGCACCGGCCCAGCGCGGTGACCCTCGAGCCCGGCAACACTGCCTGCCGCTGGTCCTGGCGGCGCGGCCTGCTGACCGTCCGCGTGCCCGAGGTCCAGATCCACACCGCGGTCGTCGTGGTACCCTGATCGGTGTACCAGCCGGTCCCGCTCGGATGGATAAAGCGCGGGCCGCGTGTATACTGCCGGCGCCTGGCCGTGCGGCCGCCGGATGCCGCCATCATGTAGCGCTTACAGACGGGTTCAGAACGATGGTAGAAACGCAGCTCTTCACTCCCGGACCCTCGGGCCAGATCGACAGCTCGCCCTCCTACTTGGCGGACTACAAGAAGCTCTACCGCAAGGACGCGCGCCAGGCCGGCCTGCAGTGGTTCCGCGAGGCCCGCTACGGGCTCTTCCTGCACTATGGGCTCTACTCCATCCTCGGCCGGCACGAGTGGGTGCAGTTCCGCGACAAGATCCCCGTGGCGGACTACGCCAAGCTCAAGGACCAGTTCACCGCGGACGGCTTCGATGCCATGCGCATCGTCGAGTTCGCCATCGCCTGCGGCATGCGCTATGTCAACCTCACCACCCGCCATCACGACGGATTCTGCCTGTGGAACACGCAGTTCACCGACTTCAACAGCGTGACCTCTCCCGCCCGACGGGACCTGGTCGCCGAGCTCGCCGTCGCCTGCGAGACCCACGGCATCGGACTCTGCCTGTACTACTCGCATGGCCGTGACTGGCGGCACCCCCACGCCCCCAACAACGACCAGTGGGGCGGCCACGCGCGGCCGGCCTACGAGCCCCCCGAGCCCACCTACGCCTACGGCGAGGAGCACGACCTCGACCGCTATCTCGAGTTCATGCAGGACCAGATCCACGAACTGCTGACCGGCTACGGCCCCATTGCCGCCATCTGGCTCGACGGTATCGCCGTGCCCCTCTCCGGCGACCGCGAGCGTTTCCACTGCCAGGACCTCTACGACCTGATCCACAGCCTGCAGCCGCAGGTCCTGGTGTCCTACAAACAGGGTTTGCTGGGCACCGAGGACTTCTACGCGCCGGAACACCGCCTGCCCACCAGCGCCGACGCCGCCAACCAGCAGGGCCACGCCGCCAAGGACGCCAAGAAACCGCGCGAAATCTGCACGACCATGGCCCCCGGGAGCTGGGGCTACCTCGCCGAGGCCAAGGGCAAGCACCTGACTGCGGACCAGGTCTGGACCAAGCTGCAGGAAGCCGCTGCCCAGGAGGCCAACCTGCTGCTCAACAGCGCCCCCCTCGCCGATGGGGCCCTTGATCCGGAGGACTTCGATACCCTCCTGCAGACCGGCGAGCGCCTGGACCGCGATAACTTCCCCGGCTAGCACTGCCGCCATGACTGGACCTGCCCCGCGCCCCCGGTATATTAACCGCCCTTGGCCGGCTCCCGCCGTAAACGGTGAGCCGCCCAAGCGCCCCTACGTGCCAGCTTAGCTCAGTCGGTAGAGCACTTGATTTGTAATCAGGCGGTCGCCGGTTCGATTCCGGCAGCTGGCTCCACAAAACACCCACAGCCACAGTAACTTGTGACACAGGTTCCTGAGGCTTTTTTCTCCATTGATTGGTCTATCAAAGGCCCATCAAAGGTTACGCCAGCCTCAAACGCCCGCTCCGGGCCTCGCCCATGATGACCGCCACATGGGCAAGCATGGCGCGCAACACGCACGCCATGAAGGTACCGACACCTCCGCCGCACTGGCGCGGAGTGCCCGACCAACCATCGGCATTGAGGATTGGTGGCCGCGTTACCGGGGCTACAGTCAACGTGTTTGGATCGGTACATGCTCGAGACCGGAACCAGACAGGCATTCGCCCTGGACCAACCGAGAGGGCCAACGCATGTTCCGTCATGTCCAACTGCCTGCATACGTTCGCGGCAGCCTCCTGCTACACAGTATGCCCGGGCTAGCTGAGCCGCTGGAGTCGGCATGGGAGCATGTCCGGGCCGAAAACGTGCAGGCCATCGTCAACCTGGCCAGGCCAGACGAGATCCACGAGAAGTCACCTGCCTATGCGCAGGCCATCAAGGATGGCCACGTGCCGTGCTCGGTCATCGCCTTTCCCGTGGAGAACCGTGGCAGCCCGGAGGGCCGTGAGGCGTTCTGGCAGCTCGCCTTCGGCCTGGCTCGACGGATTGAGGCCGGTGAGACGATCCTCATACATTGCGCGGCTGGGAGAGGCCGAACCGGAACCCTGGCGACCTGTGTCCTGGTCGCTCTTGGCGAAACGCAGGCAGGCGCAGCCAAGGCCGTACGGACTGCTGGATCCACTCCTGAGACCAGCGGGCAGACGGGTATCGTTGCCTGGTGTGCGCAGCGCCGTCAGCAGCAGGGATAATCCCAGCCGGGGCTCCCGCGGTTCCCTTGCTTCACCCGGTCCATGGCCATCTCATCGCCACCGCGACGCCAACCGGGCACCACTGTGGTGGCGGCTGTCGTTCCGAACAGCGAGGCTGAAGAGCGCCAGCCAATCCCCGGCCGGCGCGCCGCTGCGTACCCATTCCTCATTCCTCGGCAAATGATCAGGTTCGGCTCGCCGAACCGGCTTGTTATTACGCGCGCGCGTAATATATTGATGCTTCGGACACGGGGAATACGCCAGCGCGTCTCGATGGGAAGCGGGGAACAGAACATGAAGCAGATACCGACAGCTTCTGGCTTACCCACACGGATGGCACCCGCGGCGCGTCGCCCGAAAATGGCCCCTATCGATGCAGCAACGGCGAGCATCTGATAGGGAGGCCCCAGCGTGCTCAACCTCTTGTCATGGCTGATCGCCGTTGCCTTGCTGCTCCACGAGCTGTGCAAGGACCTGCCGCGTACGCTTGGTCTGCAGCAAGCGTCCAAGGCTGGCCGTATACCGTCGGGCCTGCACGAGTCGGCGGGAGCGACCGCCCCGGCCAACACCATCTGCGCTCAACCCCCGTGCTACTGCACCGCCTTGGCTCCGGCCGACCAGGCACTCATGCCCATGCTCGCCCTTTTCTGCGCCGCCGACGGCGCTCTCTCTCAGGACGAGACGGACTTCGTTGAGACGCTCCTGCGCGAGGGCATGGACTTCAACGATACCCAGTTCCGTGCCGCCTTGCGCCTTTTCAGGTTGGCAGGGGAATCGTCGGTTTCCTTTGGTGACTTCCTCGCGCTCTACTCGCAACGGGTCGGGCCGGACACCCCGACCGCCCGCGCCACCCTGGACGCCGTCCTGTCGCTCGCGTTGCGCGATGGCGAACTCCATCCGGCGGAGGAGCGCCTCCTCGACGCGATGGCACAGGCCCTGAACCTACGCTACTCGTCCTACCACGAGTTCCGGCACCGGCGCCAGGCCGCGCAGGACCGAGAGACAGAGATCGATGGCGTCGCCTCGTGCCTACAGGTCCTGGGCCTGAAGGGGGGAGCAACGCTCAGAGACGCCACGAACGCCTATAAGCGCCTGGCCAGTCAGTACCATCCCGACCGGGTACAGCATCTCGGCCCGAAACTGCGCGACCTCGCGGAGTTGGAGATGAAGAAGCTCAATGCCGCCCGCGACTTCCTGCGGCGGCACTTGGGGTGACCCCAGCGACCCGCACCGCCAGCGCCAGGAATACCCAAGGTAACCCAGCGCTCCGGAAGGGTGAAACACCGGTTCCCCAGCAGCGAGGATCAGAGCCCATGTGGTACATCGACAACGCCGGCCGCCCCGTAGGGCCAGTCAGTGAGATGGAGTTTCGCGACGCCGTTGCCGATGAGCCCGTCCGCAGGGCATCACTGGTTTGGTTCGAAGGCCTGGCCCAATGGCGTTTCTACGGCGATGCTGAACGCATCCCCGACCGTTACGGGATCGCCCCGCAGACTACGGGATCGACGGCCCAACGTTCCCTATGACCGCCCCGCGAGAGGAGGGCTTGCACATGCGTACTTTCATCCGCCCGGAGATCAGTGACGAGCTCCTGCGTGATCTCGTCCCCCGCACCCGCCGGGTCTTCGTCAACGCCGGCTGGGAACGCCTGGCGACGGCGCTCTGTGGCCTGCAGGTGCGCTGCCAGCGCCGGATGCTATTGCTCCCGGCCTTGCGCGAGCTGTACGACGCCAGCCAGGAGGAGGGCTTCTTCTGCCGCTGCATCGAGACGGCGGATGAGTGTCCGCCGGCCTACGGGTACGGCTTCAGCACCACCCAGGCAGCCGCCTTTCGCCTGGGCCACGGTCCGACCGTCTTCATCATGGAGCGGACAACGACCGCCCCCGGCGAGGCCGTCCGGCCGTTGCTCCCGCCCCTCGCCCCGGAAGGCCGCGGCCTGGCCGCCCGCAAGTGGCTGGAGAGCGCCCTGGTCCTCGCCTGGCCTTTCCTGACGGACGACGAGGTCGCGGACATGGAGGGCTGGGCTGCCGCCGCCACCATGGCCTGGTTTGTTGAGCCGGGGGAACCGGGTCACGAGGCTCAAAGCGTGGCCAATGTGGATGACGCGACCCGCCCGCCGTCTGCCGCGCAGAAGCTGGCCGGTCACCGGGCAACGCTCCTGAAAGCCCTGCTCCCGGCGTGCCAGGGCCGCCTGCCAGTCTTCACGGGTGAACTGCAGGAGCGGCTGGCCACGGTAGCCGAGACGCTAGCGATCGAGGGCCGGGAGAGCGTCGCCTGGAGCACCTTCAAGAAGCGCTGGCAGAGCCTGGCCGAACGCTACCAGGACCAGCTCATTCCGCACCTGGACAGCGCCAACCGGCTGCGGGTGCAGAACCTGACCGCGCTCGAACGACCTGCCGGCTTCACGGTCGCACTCGGGCCCTGGACTGGCGCCCAGCGGCAGTTCAGTTCAGCGCAGCTGGTACTGCAGGTCAACGCGCGCCCGCTCTTCGATGCCATCGTGACCAAGAGCCCTGAGCATCGCGCCTTGGTGGAGGCGTGGACGCGGCACAACCAGGACCTCGCCGGGAGACATCCCATGGCCGCCTGGACCGTCGGCTGGCTGCGGGTGCATGCCAGCGACGGCTGGGTCTTCATCGATGAGATCCAGTCCGACCCACTGGAGCGCTTCGGCGACAAGGAGGAGATGGCACCCCTGATTGAGGCCGTCCGCAAGTGCTGGCACCTCCACGGCGCCGCCACCATTCACCGCTGGGCGCGGGAAATCGGCTGCAAGTTCGCCATGCACAGCCGCGAGTCGCTGCTGGCCAAACCCGAGGCGACAAAGAGCCTCCGCAAGTGGAAAACCTACTACGAGCCCGTTGCTCGGGCCTTCGACCTGACGCCGGTGTCGCACCCCGACTTCAAGGTCGCGATCCTGGGGGAGTGGCAGGCGCCGGGCGATCGGGGCGGCGGGGACGTCACTGCCGAGAGGAGGCCGGGATGAGCGGGGCAAGTCATGACGGCGCGGGCCGGCATCGGCCGACCCGCGCCGACGAACTACGGCCGCGGGAACAGGTGCTCGGTGCCAAGTCCGGGCCTGATCGTGGGGCTGACGTGCGCCGAGTGGCCCTTGCCACGCTGCGAGATCAGCCATTCCGTGCCGTGCTCGCCGCCGAACTTGTCCTGCACGTGAGACTCCAAGGCCTTCACAAACTGTGCCTCGTCGCCGATGCCGAGGCCGTTCACTGCCAGACAGGTAACGAACATGCTGTCAACATACGCCCTGATGTCCGCTTCCAGTGCCGCTCTTTGCGGCTCGGGAAGGTCGGCCTTAGGCATCTTGGCGCGCTTATTGAGGTAGGCGTAGTTGCAGTACTCGGACGGGGGGGTGGCACGGTGGAAGTACTTGGCGCAGCAGGCCTTCTCCAAGAGGCACTGCCATCTGAGAATCCGGTGAGTGCCGTACCTGATGCCGTTGAGGTGCTCAAACAAGCGGCACTGGATATCCGCCTCAGCCTTCCCGACATAGTACGGGATGAAGGGATCACGACGACCAGTGTCCGAGTTGGGGAAACAGAACCCCCACATGTAGACGCCGCGCCTGCCGCCGTGGGTCTCGTCGTGAAGGAACGTCTTCACGTCCTGCAGCGGGGCAAACGTGAGTTTGACCTCCGGTCCCCATCCCGGCTTCGCCTGTACACCGGTTTCCGACATGGTCACTCCCTGGGTTACGGCACGGAGACTGGCTCTGCGCCGGGTCTGTGGCGCCGACGGGACACACGCCCCATCGCCTGGCGCCGCTCTCATCGCCAAGCACCGCGTTCACTCCATCAACTCATGACACCTGTCAGGGCTCTTCGCGCACGTTCCGCTGACCACACTCACGGCGGAGATGCCCTTGCGGCCGCAGTACTTGCAGATATACGGAGACTGTTCGTTGATGACCTTGTGGGCGCCCGACGGGCTCTTCTGACACTTGCCGGAGGTCACAGTAACCGGCGTGTTCCCGATCCTGCCGCAAAAGGCACAGGTGTACTTGGGCATCTCTCCACATCCCCTTGGTCGGCTTCAACCCGCGCTGGTCGGCATGACGATACACTGCGGCCGTCTGGGGTGCAATGGCCGCAGGACCATTTCGGGTTGGGCATGGCAGCGTGGGCTGACAGCGTCCGGGGGAAGTAGCGATGCAGGCACTGATCGCCAAGGGACGTGATGATGACATCCGAAGGCTGCTTCAGGGGTTCGGCGCGTACGAACTCGAGCTGCAGGCAGGCGGCTGGTCTCTGCTGGATGGCCCGCGCGATGTCGCCGAGGGCACGGACCTGGTGCTCACGCTGAGGTGTCCCTGCCATGAGTTCCGGGGGCTGCGTACCGTGCTTGGCCGACTCGAGGCGGCGGCCGATGCCGTTGTCGATGCGCGTCCCCATGCCAGTGGCGTGGTGGTCCTGGTTGGGGGCCAACCGCGCGCGCTGGTTGTCTGCGACACGCCCAACACGGTCGTCCCTGGCTCGGGTGCCAAGCACCTGGTGCTGGTTTGCAACGGCGCGGTGACGCTGGACAATGGCTCTCCATGGACCACCGTCACCGTGCTGCACGACGATTCCCGGACCGGGCTTGCCGATCTCGCCTGCTTGGCCGGGGTCGAGCACCTCGAGGTGGCCGGCTGCAGCCAGCTTGTCGACGTATCCTGCCTACGGACGCTCGCCGGGCTCAGGACGATTGCGCTACGCCGCTGCGCTGCGCTGACAAACCTGGACGGACTCGCCGGACTCCCCGGTCTGACCACGTTGGACGTGAGTTGGTGCGATGGGCTGACAAGTCTGGACGGGCTGAAGGGACTGTCCTCGCTGACCTCCCTGGATCTCACCATGTGTACGGCCCTGACCGACGTGGACGGACTGGCGGAACTGGCCGCACTGACCAGCGTTGACCTGGGCCGCTGCCTGGCTCTGGAGGATCTGTGCGGGCTTGCAGGACTGCCCTCGCTGACGACTCTGAACCTCCGCAACTGCCGGGCCCTGACGACAGTGGACGGGCTGGCTCACCTGCCGTCACTCACCTCGCTGAACCTCTCAGGCTGCACGGCGCTAACCAACGTTGACGCGCTGACGGGACTGACCGCGTTGACCACGTTGGACCTGAACGGGTGCACCGCGCTGGCGAGTGTCGACGGACTCGCCGGGCTCACGTCACTCACCTGGCTGGACCTGAGTTGGTGCGCCGCACTGACCGACGTGGACGGCCTCATTGGCCTCACTGCCCTAACCGCGCTGGACCTGCACGGGTGCACGAGGCTGGCGAACGTGGACGGCCTGGCGAATCTCACTGCCCTGACGGCTCTGGAGGCCTGGAGTTGCGATGCCCTGGCCAACGTGGACGGACTTGCCCGTCTGACCGACCTGACCACACTCAACCTGGCCGACTGCCGTTCCTTGGCCAGCATCGCCGGCCTCGCCCGCACGACTGCCCTAACCACGCTGAACCTAGGCGGCTGCGAGGCACTGACAGACGTGGGAGCGCTGGAGAAGCTGACCGCCCTGACCGCGCTGAACCTGGGCGACTGCGGCGCATGCATCGACGTGGGTGTACTCGCCCGCCTGACCTCTCTGACCTCACTGGACGTCTCCGGCTCCGAGACGTTGACAAACGTCGACGCCTTGGCGGGGCTGACCGCCCTGACCGCCCTGAACCTCAGCGGTTGCTGCGCCCTGACGAACGTGAACGGGCTCGCCGGCCTGAGCGCCTTGGCCTCCTTGGATCTGCGGGGTTGCGGTGCGTTGGAGGACGTGAATGGACTCGCACGTCTGACCGCCCTGACCTACCTGGACTTGAGCGGCTGCAACGCGCTGGCGGACATCGGCGGACTGATGGAACTCACCTCGCTGAGTACACTCAAGCTCTGGAACAACAACCACCTGACGAACGCGGACCAACTCGCTACCCTCACTTCCCTGACCTCGTTGAACCTGAACGGGTGCGGATCCCTAACGAACGTCGACGGCCTCTCCGCCCTCACGTCGTTGGCCACGCTGGATCTGGGCCGGTGCGCGGCGCTGACGATGGTGGACGGGCTTGCCGGCCTAACCGCACTGACCTACCTGGACCTGAGCGAGTGCAGGGCACTGACCAGCGTTCGCCCCCTGCGAGCGCTCAGGTCCCTGCAGACCCTGGACCTCAACCGTTCGCCCGCGGTCCGCGACCTGGACCGTCTCAGTTCATGCCCGGAACTGCGCGAACTCCGCCTCGACTGGGATCCGCCCGCGGCGGCCGCCGTACTGGTAGCGACGGCCTGCGCACGGCGGGACACCGCCTGGTTCGAGGAACAAGGGCGGATCGCGGCACTGATCAAGCTCGTTGGGCTCAGCAAGGAACCGACCGTGCTGACGGCGCGCCTGGCGGCGGGGTTCGCGCTTGGGCATGGCGCCGCATGGGCGGTGGCGGCGTTGTTGGGGCTCGTCCGGGCAGCATGTCGGCGTGGAGAAATGGCCGGCAGCGTCTGGCGAGAGGTGTTCGACGCGTGCCTGCGGTTGGGAGACCCGGCCTTTCGGCCGCACTTCCAGGCCGCGCTCGAGGCGTTACGGGCGGATGTCGACCGCACCTGCATCCTCGGACCCTGGTTGGAGGCGCTAGCGCGCGTACCTGAATCGGCGCGGTCGTGGGCGCTGGTTCTGGTGGCGACGGCCATGGAGATGATCTCGGACGAGTCTGCCACGGAAGCCAACGTGACCAAGAAGGAAGGGCAATGACGATGGCTGAAACCATGGATCTGCTACGGAGTCTGAGGGCGGGAATGATGCCGTGGCCCGAGTATGAGCGCCGCGTGGCCGATGGCCAACTGGTCGACCCGGGTCAAGGGCCGGTCATGCGTGCGTTTGAGGCAGCACACCCGGAACACCCGATGACGGGTAGGAACCGGACTCGCCGCGCAGAGGCGGCAAACGGCCTACGGGACGCCGCGCGGGAGCGTACGGAACCGTTTCCGCCGGCCACGCTTGAAGTGATCCACGCTTGCCTGCTCGACTGCTGTGCGGCCGTGCGTTCGTCGCTGGCCCTGGCCTTGTTCCAGGCCGGGGACGAGAGCAGTGTCAGCCCCCTGACGGAGTTGCTGCGCCTCGAGTCTTCAGCGGATATGCCGGGACGCTCGAACACGGTGCGACGCTGCGCACGGGCCGCTCTTGGCCGCTGTGCCACCCGCGGGGAGATACACTCACAACCGGGCCGTCCGACGCTGCTAAGCCTAGGCAGGGATGTCGACCTGGCAGCGGGCCTCGACGACTTGGCGAAGGAGCACAGGCTCCACCACGTCCAGAGTCACACCGCCACCGACCTGATCGGGCTCCCCGCGGTTGTGCAGGTGGTCGATCCGGCTGTCTGTCGCGCCGATGAATGGGCAACCTTCCGGTCCTACCTGGAGGACTTGGTGGCCGTTGTGCCGGATCTGCCCCCCGAGTCCATGGCGCCGGACGAGACCCCGCTCCTGCTACTGAACTGCCCCGCGAGCGATGACGGCATGGTTGCCGGCCTGGCGAAACCAGAGGGTACCGTCTTCCGCTTCGGCGCAAACGCCACTGACACGATCCTCCACCTGCTCAGCCAGGCCTTGGCCGACTGCCATGGTACGGGCATGGAGCCCGTCACCAGGGAGATGATCCGCGGGGCACTGGACGTGCTACAACGGTGACCGATAGGCCCGACGCTACCGGGCCGCTATTAGTCGCCGCCGGGCGGCCTTATGCCTGACGGTTCGCGCCCAGTCCCTCTCCGTCACCGTGGTAAGCCGCGCAAGTCCATGTTGCATTCCAGGTCAGCGATCTTGGCGGCCCGGGCCAACGGGTTCGCCGCGGCCCGGTTGATGCAGGCGTCCTAGTCAGTACCGTCCGCGCGCGTCAGCAAGACCAGGGCATCAAGAAGCGGAGGGCCGAAGCCATGCCTTGCGCAGGGTGCCAAACGTGACAGTGGAATCCTCCTGCATGTCGTGCGGGGCGCCTACGACCATGACAGTCGGGTCTGCCTGGTGTAGCATGACGCGCAGCGGTTGCAGGGTGTACGCTGGCAGCGCTGCCCAGCAACTCCTCGCGCTCCGCCTGCTCGTGCGGGACGCTCGCGTGCCGCCGCGCTCGGTCTCGATCTGCCGACTGGCGATCCGCTTCCGCGCCAGGGTCTGCAGGTAATCCAGCGTGGCGACGAGGTCCTCCAGGTTGCTGACAAACGGATTGGCCTTCGGGGTTCGTGTCATGGTCGGTCCTGCTCTTCCTTGCTTGGGTGGACGCTGCGTCTCATCGATTACTTGTCACTCCATACATCGTAAGAAGTGAGGTTTCCGCCAACCTATTCCCGGGGAAAGTGGAGATTTCGGCGGAAAAACGACACCATCCGCCTTGATACCCCAGGGAAGTGATGGTATGGCTTATGGCATGAAGACGATGACGCACCGAACGACCTTCGCTCTCGACGGTACGACCGCGACTCGCCTCAGACGCCTGGCCTCGATCTGGCAGGTATCCCAGGCGGAAGTAGTCCGCCGGGCCGTGGCTCAGGCGGAATCGGCAACCGCCCCCGCCAAGCCTGACCCGATCGCCATGCTCAAAGAGCTTCACGCCTCTGGCCGAGGGCTGGATCCCGCCAAGGCGGAGGCCTACTTGGCCGAGGTCCGCGAGGACCGCAAGCACTGGCGTGGTCTATGATCTGCCTCGACACCAATTACCTCATCAAGGGCATCACCGCAGGCACGCCTGAGGCCGGCGAGTTGATTGCATGGGCACAGGCTGGCGAGCCACTCATCACGCCTATGCCGGCGTGGTTCGAGTTCCTCTGTGGGCCAGTGACTTCTGCTCAGGTTTCCACCATCCGAGCCTTCCTCACCGAGATTGTCGTCTTCGATGAACCGCAGGCTAGAGAGGCTGCCCGGCTTTTCAATGCCGTAGGACGAAAGCGCCACCTCCGTGTGGACGCCATGGTCGCTGGAACCGCCAGCGCTGCCGGTGCCACCCTGGCCACCGGTAACCGCACCGATTTCGCGTGCTTCGTCGCCCATGGGCTTCTGCTCGCCTGAGAGTCGCAGCGGGCGACTGGCCACGGGGATTCCGGGCGAGGTCTTCCACGGTTGGTTGTGCCCAAGAGGACCATGGGCATGCGTGAAGGATACTGGATCAACTACCGGGTGGGGCGGGTGGACCTCATCGACGAGCATCAGTTGTGGGTACGTCGACCAGGCCACGCCGCGCGCCTGGGCATACCGCAGGAGGCCGTGGCGGAGTTCACGCGCTTCGATCCGGCCACGGATCGGGACGAGTTCCTGCGTTTCCTCATGGGGCGGGCACCGGTCATGCGGGTCCGGGGTCATGGCGCGAGCGTCACCTTCGAGTTCATCTCGACCTGCGGCTGGCAGGCGCCGCTCGACGCCATCGCCAGTTTCCTGGCCGACAAGGCCGGCCCGCGCCTGGGGCTCAACATCGTGGACCTCGGCGTGCCGGCCGTCATCGCCATGGACTGTGCCAGGTTCATCGACGTGTTCAGCGCCGGCGGTGCCATGGCGGTCGCGCAGGCCGCAGTCAGGATTCCCGAGGCCCGCACAATGCCTCGCCACCAAGCGGGTTCGCCAGCGGCATGCTTCGATCAGATCCCCGTGAATGCCGCTTGACGTTCGTCGGTGGTCCGCTATCCTGTAGCGTACCTTGACACGGGCTCCTGGTTGCGTGACAGGACCCCGCAGGGCGTACTGAGGGGCATTCGGGAAGATGGGCTGGGAGCCCGGGAACTGGAGAGACGCCATGGCCGCCACCCCAGCCAGCCCTCGTCTGCCGGGAGCCCTTGGTCTTGTGTCCGGCTCGATCGGGTAAGAGCACCGCCCCAACCCGTCGACAGCAGCCCCGACCCAGGCGGTCAGCGGTGCCAATCGGACCGGTGTCCCGGCACAATGTGGGCGGTCTTCCTCAAAGCGGTTCGCGATCCGGTTGTTCGGCGCTATGTTGCTCCCTGAAACAAGGGGACCACACTATGACCGCCGCCCAAGTCCGTGAAGACGGCAAGACCGTCGCCGCCTACATCGTCATCGCCCAGCGCATGGCAAACGGCACCCGTACCGACTGGCGTGGCCGCAACGGCGGCAAGATCGACCGTCAGGTCGAGGCCGTGACCGAGAAGCATGCCGCGGTTCAGGCACCCGACGATACCGCCAAGTAAATCGCCTGAGACGAGGCCGACATCCTGGGGCAACCGTGGGTGGCCGCAAGTCGCCATCACCAGCGGAACGTTGAGTCCGAACGGGTGTGTTGTGTCCCGGCGGGCGGCGCCCCGCACGCACCGAGCACCGGGTGTTCGTGGGCAGCGTAAGGATGGCGACCGATATGCTGTACACTTTCCAGAGCGGCACGGCGGTACTGGCGTTTGAGCTCGATGGCGGCGTGTGCCATTTCCTAGGCCTGTCAACGGGCGAGACGCCGCAGCTTTCCGAACGGGGCCGGGCCGCGGCGCCGTTTCAGGTAACGACCTGGGGGCAGCCCTATGGCGGCTCCACGGCCTTCACGACCCAGCAGACGCTCGGCAGTACGAACAGCCAGTTCCTCGGCAAGATCGAGGAGGAGAACCGGCTCACCCTCAACTTCCGAGATGCACTCAATGGCCTCGCCATCGCGGTGGTCTATGAACGGGACGGCAAGACGAGTGCGTTCAGGACCTACACCAAGGCCACCAACAGCACCGACAGCGAGGTGGTCATCACCCAGCTCTCGAGCGCCTCGGTCCACGGGATGATGTCGGACGCCGTGCTGCGTACGCTCGACCATGAGCGGCTGTTCGTGCATCTCTGTAAGAACGCCTGGGAGGGCGAGGGGCAGTGGACGCGGGCGCGTCTTCGTGACCATGGCATCTACTACGCCACCACGCACACCAACCCCACGGCCATCCACCTCTCGAACATCGGCTCGATGAGCACCTCGAAGTTGCTGCCGCTGCTGCTGCTGGAGGACACGAAGGCGAATGACACCTTCTTCTTCCAGCTCGAAACCCCGTCCTCGTGGTACATCGAGTGCGGCTGGCGGAACCTGCACGAGGAGCCCAGCGGCAGTCTGTACGTGATCCTCGATGCCGCCAACGAGCGTTACCTGGGCTTCGCCAGGACCTTGAAGCCGGGCGAAACCTATGTCACGGAAACCGCGGCCATCGGCGCCGTCAAAGGCGGCTTCTCCGAGGCGGCGCGCGAGTTGACGCGGTACCGCCGGAGCTTCATCTACCCCGCCCCGGCGTGGCCGGGCGAGGTCCCCGTCTTCTTCAACGACTACATGAACTGCCTCTGGGGTAACCCGACCCTGGAGAACACCCTGCCATTGGTCGACAAAGCCAGCGAGATCGGGGCGGAGTGCTACGTCATCGATGCGGGCTGGTTTGGCGAACGGGCGCGGAGTTGGTCCTCGGGACTGGGCGATTGGCTGCCTTCGCCGGACCGGTTTGGTGACGGCGGGTTGCAGTCTGTCCTCGACTACATCGGGAAGAAGGGGCTCCGGCCCGGCATCTGGCTGGAGATGGAGGTCGCCAGCGGCACGTCCGCGTTCGCGGCCCAGGCGTCCGAGGACTGCTTCCTGCATCGGCACGGCAAACGCATCTGCGACAGTGGGCGCTTCTTCCTCGACTACCGCTGCGCCGCCGTGCGGAAGCACCTTCTCGACGTCGTCACCCGCCTCTACGGGATGGGCGTGCGCTTCATCAAGAATGACTACAACTCCTGCATCGGCCAGGGGGATGACAGCCTCGGCAACGCGGCCTGCGGCATGCAGGACCATCTGCGGGCCTTCTGCGCCTTCATCGACGACTTGCGCCGGCGATTCCCCGACCTGATCCTGGAGAACTGCAGCAGCGGCGCCATGCGCGAAGACAATGAGATGTTGAAGCACTTCCATCTGCAGAGCGTCTCCGACGTCGAGGACTACGACCTCATGCCCAGCGTGTTACAGGGCTCGCTGCTGCAGGTGCTTCCCGAGCAACTCGGGGTCTGGGCCTACCCCTTGTCGCTGCGCTTTAGCGACCGGGAGAACCCCGGGATGCTGATGGCGCCGGAGACGCGGGCGCTCCTCGCCGACGGCGAGAACACCGTCTTCAACCTGGTCAGCGGCATGTGCGGGAGCATGTACCTCTCGGGTCGGATCGACGCTGCGGACGACTTCAACACGCAGTTACTGCGCGAAGGCCTGGCCTGCTATAAGGGCCTGCGCAGCTTCATCCGCACGGCCACCCCCGCCTTCCCGAACGGCCTGACCCACATCGCCGACCGACACTCCTTCGTGACCGTGATGCTCGAGGCCGAAGCGCGCGCCCTGCTGTACGTCTGGCGGCTGGACACCGAGGCCGACACCCTGCGCATCCCGCTCTCCCGGCAGCAGCAGAGTCTGACCGCCCGGAAGCTCTTCCCGACGCGGCCAGAGCTCCCGTATGACGTCTGCCGCGAGGGCACAGACCTGGTCGTCCACCTGCCGCGACGCTACTCCGGTCGCCTCATCGAACTGGGGCGCTGACCGGCGCCCGAGCCAGGGCGGCACCCCGGTCACTGCGGAGCCCAGGCTTCACGGAGGACTCCACCGGTGCAGATCCGAGCCACTGACTGCGGTCCCATCGGGCGGGGCAGCAACATGTTCCGCTGCGGCCTGGTGCATTCATCAGGGCAGGTGTTCATCGGCACCTACGGCCCGCAACCGGGCCTCGTCTGGTGCTATGACCAGGGGACGGGCGAGTTGCGGCGCGTGGCCGCGCCGGGCGAGTACCAACTCGACTGCATGGTCGAAGCACCCGACGGCATGATCTACATCGGGACGGCCTATGGCGGCTTGGTCTACCGCCTTGATCCGGCCAGCGGCGAGATCACCTCGCTGGGCTCGCCGGCACTGGCTTCGACCCCTTGGATCTTCACCCTGCTGCGCACGTCGCAGGGCGAGATCTATGGCGCCAAGGGAGTCGGGCTGTTCCGCCTGAACTGGCGTGAGCAGAGGCTGGAACCGATCGGTATCGTGCCGGGCAATCACGACACCCTGCTGCCCGGCCGCAGCGGCCCGATCACCCGCCGCCTCGAGGAAGGTCCAGACGGCACGATCTGGGGCGACACCAACCGCTGGCTCTTCAGCCTCCAACCGCGAACCGGGCAGATCGAGCCGCGGGTGGACATGGCCACGGTTGACCCAGCCTGCTACGCGCTCTTCCTGACCGGCGGCCGACGGCCGGTAGCGGACCCGACCTACTGCCTGTACGCCCGCTTCTCCGGGGCCACGGTGCGGGAACGCCTGTACGCCTACCGTGCCGCCACTGGCAAGGTCGAGGCCATACCGGTGCCGCACCTGCCTGGCGACCTCAGCGGGCACAGCGCCTGGTGGCGACACGAGGGGCGTGAGGTGTTGCTGATGCAGACCTGGGAAGAGCAGCGCCAGCGGGCACACGTCGCCACGGTGGACCCGGCAACGGGGGAGGTGCTCGGAGAGTGGTCGCGCGACTCGCAGGAGCCCGGCGGCGACTTCCTGCTGGGGCCGCAGGGCGAGTTCTACTTCTTCACCGCCACACGCCTGCTGCGCGCGGACCTTGAGGCCCGAGCCCTGGTGGAGGTCGCGGCGAACCCGACACCGGCCGAATGCCGGTGTCTGGCCATGTCGCCGGCAGCGGTTCTCGGCACCGACACCTACGATCTGGGCTATGCGTTCACGCTCAATCCCGCGACGGGTCGCTCCTGCAACCACGGCAAAGTCTGGGCCGACGACCATCGCGCCAACTACGGCCCAGCGGCCTTCGCCGGCCGAACGGGCCGCTACCTGGTGGCCAACCATGGCGAGGCCATGCCCGGGCTGTGGGCGACCGACATGCGTACGCACCGCCACCAACGCCTCGGCGAGCCCGCCATCCAACTGCTGCGCGTCGGCGACGGCTCTCTCTGGGGCACGCAGGGACCCAACCCCTACAGCCTCGCGTTCGCTGCCGAGACCTGCTGGACACCGGCCTGGCAGGCGCGGCCGGGCCTGCTCTTCCGATACCTGGCCGGAAGCGCGGCCGTGACGGTGTTCCCTGAAGTCGGCCAGGTCGGCGCGATCGCGGTGGCCCCGGGGCGAGCCGGACGACTGCTGGCGGCCGCGGGCCAGACGCTGCTCGTCCTCGAGGGACGCTCCCGCCGCGTCCTGCAACGACTCCCGCTCGAGCACGAGTGCGCGGCGATGGCCGCTGACGGGCGCCGCCGGGTCACCTACCTGCTGCTGACCGATGGGACCCTGGTCAACTGCCGGGGACGCCGGGAAGCCCTGGTGCTCGGGGTCACCTGCCGCGACTTCGGCGCGGCGGAGCGGGGCTTCTTCGTCGTGCCGGCCAGCGGCAACGTGGTCGGCATCGGTGAGGACGGACGGGTGTCGGTCTGGCGCCGAAAGCGCAACGCGGTCACGCGCCTACAGACGTCCCCGTCCCCGCCAGCCGGGCCGGCGATACACCCATCCGAAGACGCCTGGTATTTCGCGGACCGTACGGTCACTCGCTATGCGCTCGACGCGGATGCCTGAGTGCCGGGTGGAAGCCGTGGCCAAAGCCCCGACCCGGTGCCGGTAGCGCCTGCCTGGAGGGTTGCCGGAGCGCGGTCGGCAAAGCGCCGTTCAGGGCCGGACCGGCGGGAAGAACCGGTCGATCTCACTCCGGGCGATCTCGACGGCACGCTTGGCCTTGGCCAGGTTGCCATGCAGCGAGTAGACGTCGCGAACGACGAACTCCACCGGCAGATCCTTGCCGGCCGTCAGTGCCAGCGTCTCGCGGATCTCGGCGGCCCAGGCCGCTTCGTCGAGCCTGGGATCGACGCCCAGCAGATTGGGGTTCGGCTTGCGTGAGAAGACGATGCCCTTGCCGGCAAGCACCTCGGCCAGGTAGCGCTGGTCTGCCCACCGTGAGACCGAGACCGCCCGCAGGTTGGGGAGCCGGCTGAGCGACGTCGCCCAGATCGGGTCGGCAGGCTCGCAGCACCCCCAGTACACGAAGCCGTAGAGCGCTGCCAGGTCGCGGTAGTAGGGGAAACAGAACTCGTGGAAGAGTTCCGGCGAGACCCCCACGGTCTCCTGGCTGTCCATGCCGGACCACATGTCGGAAAGCCGTACCTGCCCGGGCCCCACCGCCCGCCGCGGCAGGCAGGTGGTGAAGTTGAAGCAGGTGCCGCAGGTGCATTGGTTGCCGTTGTTCAGGACCAGGAGCCCCTCGGTCTCGGCCCAGCACGCCATCCGCCGCGCGTTGTCGCAGAGCAACCCCATGAGGCGATGCAGCGTCTCCGGACAGTCGTACATCGCCATAAAGAACGTCTCCATGCTCAGCAGGCGCATCAACCGCTGCGTCAGGTAGTTGTTGCCGTAGGTCCCCGAGCGCAGTGTGACCGGGAGCAGGTCGCCGAAGGTCTCCTCCAGAAAGTGCTTCTCCGCGAGGGTGCTCTCACGGTTGACGCCGAAGGTGGCTGGTTTGACCATGTCGAAGCCGCTGCGCAGGTCCTTGATCGGGCAGTCGAAGTGATAGCCCAGAACCACGCCCTCGCCGTCCTTCTCATAGCGAGTCGGGATGTCGATGCCGAACTCGTTGCACCACACGTGCCAGCCCAGGTCCAGACTGCCGGGGCAGACATGGTCGTCGCCGAGAATCTCGTGGTGCCGGATGTGCCGCAGGAACCCGCCCTCGAGACGACGCCCGTAGTCGGAGGTGCAACGGAAGATCGAGGCGGGCATGAAGTCGCGGTCGAGGGTCCAGGTCTCGATGGCAAACGGCGGCCGGGTGCCAGGCAAGGCGTCGTTGACGCCGGTCCACAGCTGCTGGCGTTGCTGCATGACCGGCAGGGCGGCGAGTTCGGCCTGGCGCCGGGCAAGGCCGCGCAGATAGTCCCGCTCAGCGGCGGGGAGCGTGTAGGGCATGGCTGACTCCGAGAAGGTCCGACGACGCCATACTATAGCGCTGCGGCGCCGGCGCGGCCGACGCGGCGCGCCCTCGCTGCCGCTGACCTGCGCCTCGTACGCCGGACCGCAGCGCAAGGCCGCGGTAGGAGGCGAAAATCAGCCTCCGGCGCGGGCGTTCGGGTTGCTATCGGCGGTGAGATCAGGCAGATTGACGGGCCATGCGACCCGTATCACGAGTGCAGAAAGCCCCGGCTTGCTGACCAAGCCCACTGCTGGCATGCAACAGGATCCATCACCTGCCGCTGAGTTCAGCCGCCAGCCCGGTGCGCGGCGGCGTTGGCCGCGCTTCCAGGAAGCCGGCCTGGTGACCGTGATCGTACTGCTGGGGCTGGTACTGACCTTCGCCGCCGAGCCGATCACCCTCCGTGGGCACACGGTCAGCAACTTCCTGCGGCTGGACAATCTGATCCCGAACATCGCCACGCCGATGTCCTGGATGGCGATCATGGCCGTGGGTGTGACCGTGGTGATCATCGCCGGCGGCATCGACATCTCCATCGGTTCCATCTTCGGCCTGTCGGCGCTGGGCTGTGCGGCGGTGCTGCAAACCTTCCCCGAGACCGCTAGCCCCTGGCTCGTGCTACCGGTGGCGGTGCTGGTGCCCGTCGGCATCGGCGGGCTCTGCGGCCTGCTGAACGGGGCCCTGGTGGTGGGGCTGCGGATGCATCCGTTCATCGTCACCCTGGGCACGCTCAGCATTTTCCGCGGCATCGCCCTGATCTCGGTAGCCACCAAGTCGCTGCCTTCCGGCGACAAGACGCTGCCGCTCGCCTTCACGCAGGACCTCATGTCCTGGCAGGTCCTCATCCGGCGGGTCGACGCCCCGGCGATCATGTTGCAGCCGGTACCGATGATCATCATGATCGCGTGCGTGGCCGCGGGCTGGGTCTTCCTTGGCCATACCGTCGCGGGGCGCAAGCTCTATGCACTGGGCGGCAATGAGGAGGCCGCACGCTTCAGCGGGCTGCCCGTCGGCCGGATCAAGCTGGGAGCGTACTTCCTCTCGGGGCTGGCCGCGGGGGTTGCGGGGATGGTCTCGACCGGCTACTTCGGATCGGCGAACACCGCCACCGGCGAGGGCTATGAGCTGACGGTCATCGCCGCGGCGGTGGTGGGTGGGGCAAGCCTGAACGGCGGTCGCGGCTCGGCCCTCGGCGCCTGGCTGGGGGCCCTGATTATCAAGATGATCGAAAACGGGATCTACGTCCTGCACAAGATCGCCCTCGGACCGCTTGTCCTGACCTTGTCGAAGGAGTACAGCAAGATCATCATCGGCGTCGCCATCATCATGGCGGTGGCCGTCGACCGGGTCAGCGACTACCTGCGCAGCCGGAGGCAGTGGCAGGCGCGGCGGCAGGGCTAGTGCGTTGGGCGGAATCATGGACTGCGCAACCATCGGGGTCACGACGAAAGGGAATCAGGATGAATGCGAGACATTTGCTGGCGGGTCTGGTGTTGGCGTGGGGCTCGGCCGGGGCCTGGGCGGCGGACGGCACGATCACCATCGGCATGGTGGCTAAGAGCCAGTCCAATCCGGTGTTTCAGGCTGCCTACGCCGGGGCCAAGGACGCCGCGCGCGAGCTCGGTGCGAAGCTGGGGGTAAAAGTCGAAATCGACTGGCAGACGCCGCCCGATGAGGATGCGCAGAAGCAGTCCGAAGCCGTCGAGCAACTGGCCCGCGCCGGGGTTCAGGGAATCATCGTCTCCTGCTCCGATGCCAACGCCGTGACCGCAGCGATCAACAAGGCGGTGGATCTGGGGGCCTGTGTCATGTGCTTCGATTCGGATGCCCCGCGCAGCAAACGGCTGTGTTACTACGGCACCGACGACGTCACCTGCGGCACCGCGGTGATGAAGGAGCTGGCCCAGATCATGGGTGACAAAGGCGCCATCGCCATCCTGGCCGGGAACCAGACGGCTCCCAACCTGCAGAAGCGCGTGGCTGGGGTCAAGGAGGAACTGGCCAAACACCCGGGCATGAAACTGACGGCTGACGGCGTGTTCTACCACCCGGAGACCCCCGAGCAGGCCGCCGAAGCGGTTAACACCGCCCAGAATACGCACCCGGAAATCGAAGGTTGGGCCATGATCGGCGGCTGGCCGCTGTTCGCGAAGAACGCCCTCAAGTGGGCCCCGGGCTCGGTCAAGACGGTATCGGTCGATGCCCTGCCGGCGCAATTGGCCTACCTGAAGAGCGGCCACGTTGCCGCCCTCTATGCCCAGGACTGCTACGGCTGGGGGTACCGGTCCGTCGAGATCGTCCTCAACAAGGTGGTCAAGAAGCAGGACCCGCCCGCGGTCCGGATCATCGATCCGCTCACGCGGGTCACCAAAGAGACCGCCGACGAGTACGGGAAGAAGTGGGACAAGTGGCTGGGCAAGTGAGGCGTGATGGTCGAGTTCAGGTCCATCACCAAGGCCTTTCTCGGGGTGCGGGCGTTGGCGGACGTCAGTTTCGCCATCGCCCGCGGCGAATGCCATGCGGTGATGGGTGAGAACGGCGCCGGCAAGTCGACGCTCGGCAAGATCCTCGCCGGGATCCATCGGCCGGACGCCGGTGAGATATGCATCGACGGCAAGGTCTGCCACTTCCATTCGCCGCGAGATGCGGCCCGCCAGGGTGTCGGGATGGTCCACCAGGAGCTGGCCTTCTGTCCGGACCTGAGCGTCGCCGAGAATCTGAGTCTGGGGCAGTACCCGCGCCGGTTCGGGGTGTTTGCCGACCGTCGGGCCATGAAGGAACGCGCCGAGCGCCTGCTGGCCGAGATCGGCGTGACGCTGGCGGTGCGGCTGCCGATGCGGGAGCTGACCACTGGGCAGGAGCAGATGGTGCAGATTGCGGCCGCCGTCGGCACCGGGGCGCGGATCCTGGTATTCGACGAACCCACCAGTTCCCTGTCCGAGCGCGAGTCGCGCCGGCTGTTCGCGCTCATCGGCAAGCTCCGGGAACGCGGCGTGACCATGATCTACGTCTCGCACCGCCTGCCGGAGGTCATGGAGCTGTGCGACCGCATCAGCGTGCTGCGCGACGGGGCGTATGTCGGCACCCTGGCGCGGCAGGATGCCAGCCGCGATGCGGTCGTGCGCCTGATGATCGGCCGGTCGCTGACAGAGACCTCGCCGGCGTATCTCTCGGCCACGCCGGGTGCGGTGCGCTTGCGGGTGCAGGACCTCGCCTCGCCGGGACGCTTCGAGAAGGTCACGTTCGCCGTTCGCGCCGGCGAGATCGTAGGGCTGGCCGGGCTGGTCGGGGCAGGTCGCAGCGAGGTCGCGCAGGCGATCTTCGGCCTGGATCGGCGGGCAACCGGCACTGTGGAACTGGACGGCGAGCCCATCCGGCTGGGGCGGGTGCGGGAGACGCTGCGACGGGGGATCGGCCTGGTGCCCGAAGACCGCAAGCGCCAGGGGCTGATTCCCCTCCTGAGCTGTCAGGCCAACTTCTCCCTGGTCATCCTTGATCAGTTGCGGCGCTGGGGCCTCCTTGACCGGGCCCGTGAGGGCAGAGAAGCCCGCGCGCTCTTTGAGCGGCTGCGGGTGAAGACGTCGGCACTGAGCGCCGCGGTCGCGACCCTGAGCGGCGGCAACCAGCAGAAGGTCGTGATGGCGAAGTGGCTGGCGCGGCCACTGAAAGTGCTGATCGTTGACGAACCCACCCGCGGTGTGGACGTCGGCGCCAAGGCCACCCTGCACCAGTTGCTCGACGACCTCGCCCGGCAAGGCCTGGCGATCCTCCTCATCTCCTCCGAGCTCCCCGAGGTGCTCAGCCTCTCGGCCCGAATCGTGGTCATGCGCGCCGGGCGCATCGCCGGCGAGCTCCCCCGCGAACAGGCCTCGCAGGAGAGCCTGATGCGCCTGATGGCCGGCGCCGGCCCGTGACGCCGACACCGGGGTGGCCCACTCGGCCGCCGCGCCGCCGCCTCACTCGATGACGAACCAGGTAGCGCTCTGCGGTCCCATCTCAATGGGCACCTCGACGCTGTACTGCCGGTCGAGCCTGAAGGCACTGGACGGTCCCTCCTCCCGACGGATCATGGCCGTGGTCTGCAGACCGGTGTAGTACAGCGGCAGCGACAGCGTCCTCTTGACCGGCTGATTCAGCGGGTTAAAGACCATCGCCAGTCCCTTCTGCTGCAGGCGCGGGTTGACGTGCAGCATACAATCGATGTCGCGGGCGTCGGGGCGGCGCACGTGGATGATGTCTGAATCGAGGATCGGGCGGTACTTCTTGTAGAAATCGACCCACTTCTTGACGACGGCCTGGGTCACCTCCGTATCGTACACCCGCGTGCCGCGGTACTGGCACTGGATGCCCAGGCCGAGGTTTTGGGCGAGGTGGGCTTCGTAGACATCGAGGTGCTCGCACAGGGGCTCGATCAGGGCGGCAGCCCCGCCCCCCTTGTAGTTCACCAACGGCAGAAATGACCAGCCCATGCTCGGGGTCTTCTGCCAGGTGCCGTCATAGATGTTCTGCCGGCTCAGAATCACCTGTTCGTCGCGCGGCAGGGTCCAGTTCTCTTCGCAGTAGCCCAGGAACACCTTGCTTGAGCCGTTCAGAAAGTACCAGTCCGGCACCGACAGGTAGACCCCCTGCCCCCGGCACCAGCGGTAGAACTCGGTGATCCGCTGCCACTGCGTCCACTGCGAGTCCGCCAGGCCGCGGTGACCAGGGTGCTGGGTGGAGGCGCACTGGTCGCCAGGGTAGGAGCCGTCGTGCTCAAACAGACTCAGGCCGGTCCGCTCCATGAAGGTGCGCACCTTGCGGAGGTAGTCGATACCCCAGGGGCTGCCGAGGCACGGCATACTGCCGTAGACCGCACCGCCGGGCTTGCCGGTCTTGGGGTCAATCACATCGTGTTCGGGACTGACGCTGCGACTGGCCAGCAACGAGTAGCCGCCCACCTCGATCCCGCGCGATCGTGCGTAGTCTACCCACTCCTTGATCTGGGCGCTGTACGCCGGATCCTCGTTCTCGATATCGAAGCCGCTCCCGAAGGTCAATCCCAGCATCTCGAAGCCGACTGCGGCGCACTGGTCGATCACCGCCCGAACGGTGGCCGAGTCGGCCGGCAGGACATCCATCGTGATCGGGTTCTCGCTGACCCAGGGGGCGATGGTGCGGTACATGCGGCGTAGGCTCAGGCCCTTGCGCTCGCGCTCGGTGGAATCGTAGAGCAACTCAAAGGTACGGAAGGTCGTGAAGGTGTCGCCGGGGGGGAGGACAGCGTCGGGGCCGAACGGCGGCCGGCTCTCCAGCAGGGCCGGAGTCGGCCAGCGCTGCGTCGTGTGCTGCGGGTCGACGACCCAGCGGGTCGTCACATCGGCTTCGTAAGGCGTCGCCCCGTTGAAGGCGTAGTCGCTCTCGACATGCAGGTTCGGATACTCCCAGCCAGGCTTGACCGGCCCCGTGGTCTCACGCTCGACCACGGCCAGAATCTCGTTGGTGAACGCATTCAACCGCAGCGGTATCTGGCCACCGTTATTGATGCTTAACCATTTGCACACCAATGGCATACCATCGTACATTTCATAGCAGACCGAGACCGTGAGCCCGGGCAGCTTCCCCGCGGGCGGCAGGAAGGTCAGCGTCAGCGCCGCCCCCGGCGGCGGCCAGGGCACGTCGGCGGAGTAGGGTTTCCGCTTCCAGGCAAAGCGTTCTTTGGTCTGCCCAACCGCGAGGCCGGCAAACTGGAAGGCGGCGGGATCGTTCTGCAGCGCTTCGATCCATTCGGGTCGCAGATATGCGTACTTCGGCTGGCCGACCAATCCGCCCACGTTGTACTTCGTGCCGTCGAGTTCCAGAACGGCCTCGGGCTTAACCCCGCGGATGACGGCAGCCCCGGTGAGCAGGTTGTCGAAAGCGACGGTGGCAGCATTGGGCGCGAGCCGCCACGTCCGCCGGACGAGTCCGTTGGTCATCGTGACCTCGTGTGGGCCGCTGTGGTAGACGCCCGTCCGGCGCTCGACGGGTTGGATCAGCCAGTCCCCGCGCACGGGCGCCGCCAGTTCGTCGGTCAGCACCGGCAACTCTCCAAACGGCGCCGTCGGCTCGTCCGCGAGTGCGGCAGCAGCCACTACCACCAGGGGGATGGCGGTGCGGGCAACGAAGCGGCGCGTCTCGGTGGTCATGGATTCGTCCCTCGTGGACAGCAGGCAGGTGGTAACCGTCACTCAGCAACTGACGGGAAGCGTAGGTTCCCACCCGCCTGAAGTCAAGCGCTGACGATCGGGGGAGCCAGGGCGATCCCGGCCCTGTCGGCGGCGCCGGAGGGCTCCGCTGGAACTAGCGCCGGGCGCTCAGTTCGAAGCGGAACGCACCCAGGTCGAGCGGCACGGTGAGCCAGCCGTCCTCGGCGTTGCTCTCGAACCGCGCCAGCACGTCACCCTGCTCCCCGAGTGCCACCAGAGCCAACGGCGCCTGCAGGCTGAGACTCGTGGCGTTGACACGCAGCACGGAGGCGTTGCCCAGGGGGTAGATCGACCAGACGGCGTCGCCCGTCGCGCGCAGCAGAGCCGCGCCGTCGGTCTCGAACTCGCCCAGGCGCTGGAACTGTCCGCGGGTATCGGTGAAACGCGAGGCCGGCGTCCGGCAGTAGTCGACGCGCCCCGGCCCGCAGCTTACCGAGTAGGACAGCACCTGATCGGGCGCGACGCAGACGAAGCCGGAAGGCGGCAGACTGTAGGCACCCGCAGCGGTCTCAACCCGCCACGCCTCCGTCAGGCTGCCGTTCACCCAGACCTCGAGACCCGTCTCGTAACGCACGGTGACCTGGCTGTGACGATAGACGTTGGTGCGAATCGCGTCGGAGACCCCCAGGAGACGCCCCGGCTCCCCCGGCTCGTGGTAGCGTATCTCCAGGGCCCGCCGCATGGCATAGAGCGACTGCACGGGCTGAATCAGGTAGTAGGTCTTGATATCGCTCTCATAGCCGTGGAAGCTGAGCCGGGTGAACGTCGCCTGGTGCCCGAAGGCCAGTGTTGCGGCGTTAAAGCGGTCCAGCGCGGCCTCCCAACCACCCAACGCCAGCGCGGCCGCCTGCTGCGGTCCCCCGGCCTTGGGTCCCGCGAAGGAGTCCTTCACGTAGCGCTCGATCCAACTCATCCCGGCATCCATTTCCAGCGGGTGGATGCGGAGCAGATCGAAGTCCACCAGGAAGGGCTCCAGGTGTGGCCGCGGCGCACAGAGCTGGGCGTCGCTGCCGTCGTGCAACCCCGCGTACAGCCAGTGCCGGCTGCCTTCGCTGTAGACGGCGCCGTAGACCTTGCGCTCGTTCAGCAGCAGCTTGGCATAGCAGCGATAGGTGGTCCCGAACTGGCCCGCCCCAGGCAGCCTGGAATCATGGTCCACCTTGTGCCAGGGGGCCACGGACGTATGGACATCGCAGAAGGACCCCTGCGTCCCGAACCGTGCCTTGATCCGCGGCGCGTACTGCTCCTCCAACTCCACCGCGCGAATCGGCTTGAGGGGGTACGACCCAGGCCAGCACCAGGGGCTGACGTCGCCCCCGGGCAGGCGCATGACGCGGTCCCAGTCGAACTCGGCGGCAACGGGCTGCAGGTCCGTGTAGTTGGTGTACAACACAGGCAGGAAGCCCAGCGCCGACAGGGCGTCCAGATAGGTGCGCACGGCGACATCGCCAACCACCGGCGCCGCGTGCTCGGTCAGGGTCCATTCCTGGGTGCCTTGGGGCAGGTCGGACCACATGCCGTCGAAGTGGCGGATGTAGACCTTGTCCACACCGTAGGCATGGAGTCTCCGCCAGGCGTCGAGCTGGTCCGGCAGTCGCGACGCCTGCCCGCCGGTAGCATGGGCGTAGGCGGCGAGCTTCGCTGCGTTGGGCGAGGGCGGGTGCGGGAGGGTGGGAAGGACGTCGCGCACGTCCGGGGAGAGGGTGAAGACGAAGCGCTCCCGAAGCGGGGTACGCGTGCCGTCCGAGCGCGGTTGGTACTCCACGCCAGGGCAGTAGGTAATACCGCCACCCAACAGGGCCTCAGGCTCATGGCTCAGCGGCAGGTCGAAGGTCGGGGTGGTCGCGGCACTGCGGTACCAGTCGGGGAAACCCGACAGGAACAGCTCCCCGACCACCACCACCCCGCCGTCCCGACCCCAGTCCCGCAAGCCGTACGACCAGTAGGGGAAAGGCACGAACCGAGCCCCGAGTTGCCCGCGCAACTGCCCCGCGCAGAACCCGGACAGCCCCCCATCATCGCCCTGTAGGTCCACCACCAGGCTCTTGCCGTGAAGGCTCAGGACCAAGGCGTATGACCGGTCGCCCGTCGGGGTCCGCCAACGCCAATGCGTGACCACGCGCCCGTCCACGAGCTGCGCCTCCAGGCAGGTGCGCGCGCCCGGCGCCGCGCCCGGCCCAAGAGACCTGCCCTTGGCTTCGGCGAGCGGGCCGCTGCCCGCGGCCAGGCGAACCCGCTGTGCGGCCGTGCTCGCTCCGGGTCCGAACCACAGCGCCTCCACGTCGTCCAGCCCGCCGCTCATGGGACGGTATTCGTAGACCAGCCGACCATCCGTGCCTTCAGAGCTCAGACGGAACCCCTCAGGAATGGCCTCGACGCGGTCCTGCTGGCCGCCGGCGGGAAGTTCCGGCAGGGGGCCGTCAGGAGTGGTTGGGAAGGGCGGGTCGTCCAGACGCACCGTCGTCTCCAGCGGCTGCAGAGAGTCCCCTCGGGCCACGCTCAGTAGGTCCAGCATGAGCCAAGCCGGGGACCGGTTGCTGCAACCGGAGAAGCCGATACCGACGCACTGCAGGGGTCGCGGCCAACTCGCCGGCACCGCCACCCGATGCACGTACCAGAACGGGCAGTTCACCAACCCCGGGAAAGCCAGGCGCCGCGTGGCTCCCTGTCCATCCAGCAGCTCGACAAACACGCTCAGCAACGGGGCTTCGAGTGAGGGTACCTCCGACCAACCCACGGCGTTTCCGAAGACCCACAGAAAGACGGCACTGGCGTCGTCGGGCAGGGCGCAAGCCGTGGCGGGCCGGAGCACGAAGCCGCTCGCGGGACCGCTGCCCGAGTAGGTCACTCGCAACGCTGCCTCGGACCAGCACAACTGTTCCCGAGTGCGCTCCAGACGCGCCGTCCCCCCAGCCAGATCCTCCACGCGCCACGCGGCCAGGTCCGCGTCGCCAAAGCCTACGAGAGGGCTCCCTGGCGGAGTCTTCACCAAGGCCCGCGGCCGCACCCCGACGCGCTCGGCTGCCGAGCCAGCCAGTGCCAGCGGTGTACGCACGAAGACGTAGCCTTCGCCCTGCGGCGTCAGCCGGCCGATGGGTACGCGGCCGCTGGCATCCTGCCCCGACAGCGGCAAGCGCCGGCCGTCGGCCCCAGCGTCATACAGCCCGGCGCGCACGTAGATGTCGCGCTTCTCGCCCGCCGACAGCGTCACCGGCGCGAAGCTGACCGTCGTGGTCTCATTGGGTCCCCAGGCGCTGGCTGCCGTCGGCGCCACCAGTGGACGCAGTCCCGGCGCGGCCTGCACGATCAGCGTCTCCGCACTCGGCAGACGGTCGAAGTGGATGAAGGCGGTGTAGTCGGCGGCGAGCTTGCCGCCGAGGTTGTGGAAGGTGACGCTGAGGATGAACTCACGGGGGCCGGTCTGCTGGGCCGACCCGACGGCAAGAACCACAGGCTCCTGCGCGCCCAGCGACATGCCGGCAACGAGAAGGCCCAGCAGCACCGCTGCCACCCTCGCCAGCCGCTGCGGATAGGCCCGGGTCATCGTTCCCCCTCTGCCTTCGCTGTTTCCCACCCCGCCGGGAGCCGCTGACAGGCCAACGGCGCCCGCTCGAACCGGGTCTGGCCCTGCCTTGACACCACGCGCCCCAGCAGCGCGCGGTTCGTATCGTCCGGTCCGGCCACGGGCGCCCGCGCCCCATCGCCCTGGCGGTTGTACAGCCCCGCCCGCAGGTAGATGAACTCCGGCACCTCCTCGGGAAGCGTGTACGGCCCGAACTGCACCACCGTCAACTCCCCCTCATGCCAGGCGCTGGAGTCGGTCGGTCTGGCGTCTGGGTGCAGACCCAGCGCCACAGTCGGTGCCAGGTCGATTCCCCTGGGTGACAGCTCGAAGTGCAGAAACAGATCCTCGTCCACCGCCCGGCGGCCGCCGCAGTTGAAGCACCCCATCCTGACCGTGAACCGGCGCTCATCAAGGGGCTCGTACACGGCAGCGAACACCAGACCTGTGCGAGCCTCGTCCGCGGCTGACCCTGCCGCCAGGCCGACCGCCGGAGCCCCCGGAAACGTACGGCTGAAAGCGACTGCGGCACCGTTCTCTCCACGCCGCAGCCGCCCCAGGGAACGCGCCGTCTGTCCTCTGGCGCCGCCCCGTACCTCCAGGGCTTCAGGGCAAGGCGGCGCCAGCGAGAACTCCCCCACCTCGACAAGCTCCATCTGCTCGGCGGCCCAGCCCGCGGTCCGCAGCGGCAACGCCACGGTCCGCGGCCCCGGCGGCGACAGTTCCACGGCCGCCGCCGCGGTCGCCGCCCAGAAGGTCACCTCCACGGCAGTATCCGCCGCGAACGTATCCCCCACGCTCAGCGCCAGCACCTGCAGGCGCACCGTACTCGCCCCGGTCGGCGTGCAGACCAGGAGCAACGCCGGCGGCGCTGCCGGCTCAGCCGCCCGCACCAGCACCGCCAGACCGCAGACCAGCAGTGTCGCCCTCAGGTCACACGCGCCCATCACGACTCTCCCCGGTACCCGACGCGGCCAGCGGGCCGCCCCGTGCCAGCTCACGGCGCCGTTCCGTAATCCACGACAATGTCGTTGACCAACGTACGGCGCCCGTCTCGAGTGACAGTGCCCCCGGCCGGACAACGGACGATCACCGCCGCCGCATCGGCGGCCAGGGACAGCGTCGTCTGGCCCACCACCGCCCGCGCCACGAAGGCCTTCGCGACGGCATCGTAGAGGTCGACCGGGAGTGGCCCGACGTCGACCCCGACCGCGCGCGCTTCGGCGTACGGGTTGAAGTACAGGAAGGTCGGGTATGCCGGCGCGCGGAAGAAATCCGTGGCCAGGCAATCGAGTTGGAGGATGGCCGGCACGGTGGTGGGACGGACGATGGCGCCGAGCATTCCCACGTAGCTGGACCCATACAGCCCGAGATCGGTCTGCGGCCCCCAGCCCAGGGTCACCGGATCGCCGGTCGCACAAGGGCTCTTCCCCTGCCACTCGCGGCGCAGGCCTTCGTACGCGACCACGTGGCCGGAGTCGCCGTCCCAGGGCTCGCCGCTCTCGTGCCCCGGCGGCAGCGCGCCGGGGTAGAACCAGCGCGCGGCATGGGTCAGGTTGAGCATCCACTTGCCGAGGGCGCGGGCAAAGCGTGGCTCATAACGGGCCACCGGAACCAGGGCACCGGCCTGGGCAAAGGTGTTGAGGGCGAAGGCATAGCCGCCGCGGTTATCGACGCTGCCCACCAGCCCGTCACAATCGTAGCCGCCCCAGTTCCCCAGAACGACGCCCCAGCCGCCGCGACAATCGCTGATGCCGAAACACCCGTTCAGGAGGCGCTCCACGTCGTGACTCTGGCCCTGCTCGGCACTGAGGCGGGCAGCAATGAGCGCGCCGTATGGCAGCAGCACCTCGTAGTAGGGGCACGCCTGACGCTGCTCCAGGGAACGGACGCAACGCTCCGCCGCCTGGAGTGACTCCGGCCTGCCGAAACGGCGCCAGGCCGCATACTGCAGCCAGGCGATGCCGGCAGCCGCATCCGGTTCGCGCCACTTGCCGTTGTCCACCGGCTTACGAGCGCGGAAATCGAAGGCCGTATGCTCGAAGACCGGGACACCGTCGGGGCCGGCCAGATCTACACAGACCTGACGCCAGCGCTCGGCCGTGGCGCGCATGATCTGCTCCAGGCGCGGCTGGGTTGGGTAGCGATCCGCGAGAGCGTAGAAGACGATGTGCGGCCAGATCTCGTACCAGTACGACCCGCCCGTCTCCTGCTCCTGCAGGTTCAGTACCAGGTCGAGGCCATTCTTGGTGTTGTACCAGGACTCGCACATGGCGACGTAGTCGTGCGCCTGACGGCTCTTATCGATGCCAACCAGCGTCGCCCCCAGCACCGCGCCCATGAAGGTGATGCCCTCCTGGGCGCCGGCCAGACGCTCGGCGCCACGCGGGTCGCCGACGTAGCTGGGGAGGGCGACCACCGGCCGGCCGGTGTTCGGCGAGGCATCCTGGAGCGCGATCAGGGGCAGGTACTTGCCCTGCGCGCCGAAGTCGAACACCAGTCGGTCGTAGTCCCGGGCCCGCGTCCGCCAGTCGACCAGCTCGAACGGCTCCGGCAGGTTCGGCATCCACTCCACCGCCGCCAGGTCCGTCTGCCCCGGCTGATGCGGGCCACGGCGCTGGCGGTTCGGACGCACGGGAGTCGGCAGAAAGGCAACGTCGCCGAAGAGCGCGTAGGCGCCCGGTTTCCCCTCGACTCCGAGCTGCAACTGCAACGGCAGCCGGCCGATGGCCATCCTGGGGTCGACGTCGACCACTCTCTCCCCAGCCGCGGCCTCCTTCTCGGCAACCGACACCGTGTCCTCGCTCCCCGGACGCCACAAAGTCCCATACAGGCGCACGAACCACGTCGCACCACCCCCCACCTCGGCCACCCGGATGCGGACGCGGCCCGTATCGGCCGGCAAGATCAGGGCGGCGGCCGCAGCGATGTTGAAGGTGGTCCCGATGGTCACCTCGACCCGGACGCCCTGGCCCGAGACGGCGACGCCGCTGGCGGCGGCCGTCGGGGTCCAGCCAGATGCGTCTCTCAGCAACTCGGGGCTCCAGGCGCGTCCCGAGGCCGGGGACTTCGGCGCGGGCTGCCCGGCAGCACCCAACCCGATCAGGCAGAGCAGGACAAGACCACGCACGCCGAGGAGCAGGCTTCCGGGCAGGACGCCCGGCCGCAGCGGGCCAGCTGGCCGGCGCTGGTTACCAGGCTTCAGTGACACTGCTGCTGGTCTCCTGCACAGAGTAAGATACCCGAACCGCTTCTGTGTGAACCGCTGAATGACCAATGACCAATGACAGGGCTGTGGGGCTAGCGGTTCGCGTGTAGGTATGTCCGGCCGCAGCCGGGGGCTGGGCTGGAGAGGAAGAGACGGCCGGCGCTGGATCATGGGCTCTTCCTCTCGGTGGTGCCGCGCGGGTCCCCAACCTGGGCAGGAGCTGGACCGACCATGCTGATGGTGATATCGCGCCAGGAGAGGCCGATCCGCGGATCGCATTCCGGCGAAGGGGCCCAACTCTCGACATTGATGTTGTAGTGCTTGAGCTGGTAATCTGCCGGGTTCTCGGAGAAGACGACGGGCGCCACCCGGGCCGCATTCAGATCCTGCAGTGCCTGACGAAACTGGCTGTCGCTCACGTCGAAGGCGAAGTACCGTTCGCCGGAGAACGGTGTGAGCGAGAAGAACGCCGACCCCGGGACAGGGGTCACCCGGGTCGCACCGGGGCGCAGAATCGCATCGATCAGGCCGATCGACGTCGCCGGGTTGGTGCCGTCAACCGCCAGGGCCTCGCGGTCCATGAGCGTGGTCCAGGGATCTGACGGTCGCGCAAGCTGGTTCTGGTACAGTCGCACCACGAACCAGAGATCGCGGTTCTGCGTCGTGTCGCGGAACTGGAGGGTGTAGTAGAAGAAAACGGCACCCTCCTGAGCGATCCGGCCCTCAGCCACGGGCTTCACCGACGTGTAGGGATGCCGGAAGTAACCCTCGACCCGAAGGCGGGCGCCGGGATGGTCCGCAAAGGGCGCGCTGGGACTGGCCCAGTTGTAGAGGCCGTAGACGCCGTGCAGAAAGGGGCGGTCGGTCAGGGCGCGTGGCGCCAGGCAGACCCCGAGCGCGGTCCCGTGAGCCTGCAGCGCATTTATCCCCTTCGCCGCGCCACCATCGACGCCGAGCTGGCATGAGCCGACGTCAGCCGGGGGAATCTTGAGGCCGGTGAGGGACTCCAGCGACGCGGTCACGACCGCCGGAGCCGGGTTCGCGAGCTGGCCGAACATGGCGAACTGGGTGTGGCCGGTGTTGAACACGGCGTAGCGGGCGTTCAGGTCAGGATGAACGAAGCCGTCGTGCAGACTCGGATCGGCTTTCAGCGCCTCGGCCGTATAGAAGACCTGCGTGTTCCAGCGCAGGTCGCGCACGGCCTCCTGCCGGTAGAGAACGGCCATGGCGGGGGCCTGCCGATGCGCCGGGGTCGCACAGCCCGACGCGAGGGCGACGAGGGCCACGGAATACAGAAGGGTCTTCAGGATTCCCATGGGAGTCTCTGGAAGCTCAGATCCCGCCGGCGAGTTCACGGCCCCCGCGGCATCGGCGTACGCTACCTGGACCATGGCACACAGCCTCCGCGCCCAACCCAGCGCCTGCCCTCGTGTCGTATCCGCGTAGCGTCGTCTAGTTTACTCCCCCGGAGCCGCCTTTTCACCTGCTCCGGGACGCAACCAGGTCGCCTTCCACCTAGCATACCAACCTGGCGGAGCCAGGCCCAGGGTGCCTGGCCGCCCAGCAGCGGCAGCAGCCCGACGCGGGCGAGCAGCACTGATGCCTTGCCGCCTAGGCACTTGCACCGCTCCGCCCCGCATGATGGCTTCAGTTCATGGGCCGCGGACGGGGAGCGCGCTGGGCCGCCCAACCCGGACTGGAAGGAGCGGAAGTGCGCCAGCGTGGGGCAGTTTCGGAGCCTCGTCGGCAGACGTGACCTCCGCGGTCTGGCCGTGGTTCACATTGAAGTGGCACTCGCCATCACTAGGTTACCGGTGTACCATAATGTGTACATATAGAGGTGCGGCGATGACGACAATGACCGCGACAGAGGCCCGGAAGGGCTTCTTCGAGTTGCTCAAGACTGCCAACGAGCGACACGAGATCTATCACATCCGACACCGAAGCGGCGATGCCGTTCTCATGTCCCAGGAGGAGTTTGACAGCCTCCAGGAGACGCTGGAACTTCTCTCCGCGCCTGGCTTCCGTGATGCCTTCGAACTCGCCCGCAAGCAGGTAGCTTCGGGCGACACCCTCTCCTTCAAGGAGGTTTTCGGAGAGGACCGGTGAGCTACTGCATCCGTTTCACGCGGCAGGCTGCCAGTGACGTCAAGAAGCTCAGCCCTAAGCTCCAGGCCAAGCTGAAGGGTATTCTCCGGAAGCGACTGGCAGTTGATCCTTACTCAGGGAAGGCCTTGGTTGGCGACCTCAAAGGGTACTACTCGCTTCGACTGAGCTACAAGGACCGGATTCTCTACTCCATACATGATACCGAGTTGGTCGTCCTGGTGATTCGGGCGAAGACGCACTGCGGAGACTAGGACGCCAACTCCGGCGGGTACTGGAACTCGGACGAGAAGGCCTGGCACTTCCCCAATCCCGACGGGAACCTGAAGAAGAGCATGCTGCGGGCGCTGCGGCACGCGAAGTACGGCGAGAAGTAGTGGAACGAGCGCCAGACGGCGCGGAGCTACGACGACACCCGCAGCGATATCTTGTAGACGCGTATCGCTGCGCAGTCGGACCGGCCGCCCCGCCGGGAGCTGCTGCGGGCTACCGCGGAGGATGCGGACCGCGCCGAGCCGGTGTTGCCGATGACGGCGCCGGAGCCGCGGACCGGGGGACTGCCGGGCGGGGAGTCCAGGCGCGACCGTACGGCAAGAACCCGACGCGGGCAAGCAGCGCTGATGCCTTCCGCATAAGCACTTGCGCCGCTCCGGCCCGTACGATACCTTCATACCATCGGCCGCGCACGGGGAGCGCGGTGGGCCGTCCGAGCCGGATTAGGTGGAATGGAAGTGCGCCATCGTGGCGCAGTTTCCGAGCCGCAGCCGCTGAAGTGACCTCGGATTTCTATTAATTGTTGGCCACCGGGGAAGTACGCGACCCACTTGGCACATGGTATGGTACGGACATAAGCACCGGAGGCAATGATGACCTATTTGAGTGAGCGAATCACGGTCGATCCGAAGCAGTGCGGAGGCCGTCCCTGCGTGCGCGGGATGCGCATCCGCGTACAGGACGTGGTGGACCTTTTCGCGGCCGGTCTGACCGGGAGCCAGATCCTGGAGGAGATGCCTGACTTGGAGGAGGCGGACCTCAAGGCCTGCCTGTCATACGTCTCGAAGCTGGCCGCACATCCGGTAGTCGCCGCATGAGGATCTGGATCGACGCCCAGCTATCGCCGGCGGTCGCGAGATGGTTGTCGGCCCACTTCGCTATCGAGGCTACTCCCGTCCGCGATCTGGGCTTGCGCGACGCCACGGACACCGAGATCTTCCACGCAGCCCGTGAGGCAGACGTCGTGGTCCTCACGAAGGACGCCGACTTCCCGCACCTTCTGTCCCTGCACGGGCCCCCGCCGCGAGTCCTCTGGTTGACGTGCGGCAACACCTCGAATGAGAGACTCCAAGCGATCCTCACCGGAGCACTCCCCGAAGCCATGGCACTGCTTGAGGCAGGCGAGGCCCTCGTGCAGATATCTGGGCCAACAAGCGAGTGGAGCTGAGGGAGTGGCGCTGACGCTCCTCCCGCAGTTCACTCGGACGGTTGGCCGAACCGGGGGTAGGTTCTTGCGCCTGTGTTGCAGATGTGATACATTGGGAATATGAAATCGGCAGTCATACACGCACGCATCGAGCCCGAGACGAAGCGCGAGGCGGAGGACATCCTGGCCAAGTTGGGCATCACGCCGACGGAGGCCATTCGCGTCTTCTACCGGCAGATCACACTACGCAAGGGATTGCCCTTCCCGGTGGCCGTCCCGAATGCACGGACTGCGGCCACGCTCCGGAAGAGCCGCGGCGGCCAGGAGATCGAGGCTTTCGACACCCTTGACGCCATGTTCGGAAGCTGGGAGAAATGAAGAGTCTCTCTCAGACCGCGCAGTTCTCACGTGATGTCAAGCTCATGCGCAGGCGCGGCGAGGATCTCGGGGCACTGCGGGAGGTTGTCGCGTTGCTTGCCGAAGGGCATCCCCTTCCCCCGCGCTGTCGAGACCACCCTCTGAGCGGGCCATGGCGGCCCTCGCGCGACTGCCACATCGAGCCTGACTGGCTCCTGATCTATACTGCGGACGCGGTGTCTCTGCGCCTGGAGCGGACGGGTACGCACAGTGACGTGTTCCGGGAATAGGAGCGGCCGACAAACGGGTGGTACCGACCCTCGCGCCTAGGGCCGCACACCCTCACCGTCGGACTGGACACATCCGCTGCCCGAAGGGAACAACGGATTCACCGCTTGCGACGCCGCACGGTCAACGGTCGGGTCGTGTCCCGGCAGGAGGTGGCCAGCGCCGACGGCTGGCACCCGACCACCGTGGACCTCAGTGCGCAGGCAGGCGAGACGATCCTCCGCAGCCTGGTCGCAGACGCGCTGGGCGACGCCTCCTGCGACTGGGCACGCTGGGGTGAGCCGCGCCTCGAGACCCGTTGGCCACCAGGCTGCCGCGGCTCAGCGGTCAAACAGGTGGACCAGTTCCTCCTGGACCGCGGGCACGTAGAGGTTACCAAGGTGGCCGCCCTGGGGGTAGGCCTTGAGGTGGGCACCGAAGACGTCGCGGAACCAGGCGACATTCTGGCTGTCGAGCAGGAAGTCGTCCTCGCAGATCTGGACGCGGATCTTCCCGTTCCGGCGGAGACTCGCCGCCTCCTGCCGCAGGTCGGTGGCCAGGATGGCGGCGGCGCGATCGGCCACGCGGCCGTCACGAATCACGTACGGCAGCACGAACCGGTCCAGGTAGTCCGTGTAGGAGAGCTGCCAGATCTCGCGGTAGGCGTCTTGGCGGACAAAGGCCGCGGGATCCTGCTTCAGGACGCCCAGGCTGTGCCGGCTCTGGCTGTTCTGAATGACGCACATCAGCGTGTAGCGGAAGACGACGCCGATCAGGAACCGGGACTCGTCACGGGTCAAGCGAATGTCGCCAAGGGCATCCAGGCCGTTCTCGGCGAAGAACAGCGCCGCATGGAGCGCGCCCTCCATGCGCTGGCGCCGTTCCGCGGCCGGCCAGGCCAGGGGCGCGTTGTACATCTCGTCCAGACGGGACAGGGCCTCAAACAGGTCCAGCGGCGGGTTAACGGCGACGTAGCGGTCGAAGGCAAGATCGCCAAGCTCGCCACGAGTCTCGCGGGCCGCGATCTGCAGCGTCAGGTAGGCGCCGTGCGAAACGCCGGTCAGAGCGCTCGTCTGCAGCCGCTCGCCATGCCAGCACTGCAGGTCGTCACGAACCAGCCGCAACACGTTCACCACGTCGTCGACATCAGCCGGGCCATAGCCGGGAACCGCCTGCACAGAAGCGAGTTCCATGAACTCACGCTGGAGGGGGTTGGAGATGGCGACCACCGAGTACCCGTGCCGGTACAGCATGTCGGCATACGCCAGCGTCGAGGGGTCTAGCCGGTGGGAGCCGAGGCCCGGGATGTAGAAAGCCACGGGCGCCGGAGTCTTCTGCAGCCAGCATGAGTACGGCAGCTCCTTGCCGGTCGCGGGCACCCGCACGCGGCGGGTCACGGCAAGGTTGGCGTAGTCCGGCGTCTGCGGGACGAAGAGCACCGCGCCCACCGTCGGATCCGGCCGGTAGTCCCGCCGCAGCTCCGGCTGGTAGTCCAGAACCCGGCGCTGCCGGTCCAGCGCGCAGACGGTACGCAACAACTGATACGGGTCATTCTGGGAATCGAGCTGGCGCTTGAGCGTCCCCGCTTGGCCACTGAGATCGTTGGTCCCAAAGGCCGGGCGTAGCAGCAACGGCCACCACGCCTCCGCCTGCGCCTGACCGATCCAGAAGGTCACATCCAGAGGCCAGTCCAGAATCCGGCCCAGCAGATCACGGCCGTTACTCGGGCCAACCACGGGCAACATCAGGTAGAAGCCCGGGCCCGCGCCGTAGCGGCCAAAGGTCTGCCCAAAATCCTCATCCGACCGCCCGATGCGCCAGGCCGAGGCGGGATCGAAAAGACCGACGATCCCGACCGTGGAATTGACGCCGAAGCGTTTGCTCTCCTCCCACGCTCCCGCCCACTTCCCCTGCAGGCAACTGTTGACCAGCCGGACGGGATAGGTCAGGTTGTGCCCGGCGTTGCTGATCCTGGCCCGAACCGGTGCGGGGACGGCAAACGCATAGCCGCGGCTAAGCGGATAGAGCACGCCGCGAAACAGGCCTTCGTTCACCGCCCAGGCGCAGCGGTTGAAGCCCTCGAGGGGGTCGGGAATCACGTCGAAGTACGGCATCTGCCCCGGGGCAGGCGCGCTGATCGCTACCTCCGGAACCGCTTCCTGGCCCAGCGCTGGTACCAGCCATGCGCAGGCGACGAGCAGACCTACCCTCACCCTGCGGTTGATGGCAGACATCATGCCGGAGACCTTACTCGGTTAGCCCGTCGCTTGCGCCAGGGGGGCCGTGATCCCTGACTCACCCGCGCACCGTGGGACATGAACTTCAGCATACCGCCTACCCGCAGCGATACAATACGTCGACGTGTCGGACGTAGTCGTGGTCGTACTCGTACTCGTAGTCGTGCTCGTAGTCGTACTCGTGATCGTGGTCCTGGTCGTACTCGTGATCGTACTCGTGATCGTGATCCTGGTCGTAGTCGTGGTCGTACTCGTAGTCGTTGCCCTCCGCTCGGATCAATCTCGACAACGACAACGACAACGACAACCGCTCATCCGCCGCGCGGATCTGCTGACAACGACGAGGAGCGGGAAGCGATCAGCAGCGCTCCGTCGGCCAACGCGAAGGCGGGACGGGACGATCAGGGACACGCCATCAGAAAAGCAACCGCAGGCCGGAACCTAATGCCCCGGGACCTGTCGCATTACGATGTACAGGCCGAGCGGGCAAGACCAAGCCTGAGCGGCCAGAACATGAAACCGAATCCAGGCGACCTTGACAACTTAGCACCCCGGCAGGATCCCCCTCCCTCCTCTCTCTCCTCTCTCCCCGACCTGCCGGGGTGCTTCCTTTTCTAGCGCACCACCCCTGCCGTAACCCGGGTTAGCCGGGCCCGCACCTGACCCAAGTCGGTCACGCGCTTACCATCCACGCTGACGCCCTCCAGCAACAAGCGTCCGATCGGCAGATCGGGGTCACCCTCCACACACAGTGCGGCGTCACACCGGGGCTCGCCGCAGAAGCTCACCCCCACGAGTTGCACTTCCTGAACGGCGGCCCTTTCGACCTGCAGCAGCGACTGCAGGCGCGGCGCATCGTCAAAGCCGCAGTCGACGACCCGGATCATGCCGTAACGGCTCGGCCGCCCCGCGGCTCCCGGCCGGAGCGCGTGCACCAGGAGAGTCGAGCCGACCATCGCCAGGAAATCGCAGTTCTCGAAGGTGAAATCGCCCTGGTCTTGATCGGCGTAGAAGCCCAGGCGCACGGCGTTGGCGCGCAGGTTCCAGCCCACCATGCCGCGGATGACGTGGTTCCGCGACGGCCGCCGGTCATAGGTGGCGAAGTAGTGCCCACTGGCAAAGCAGTCGTCATTGCAGGCCACCAGGCAGTCCTCGATCAGAACGTTCTGGCAACTGCCGGTGTTGATGCCATCGGCGTATTCGGGACTACAGGCGGGCGGGGTCAGGATCTTCACCCGGCGGACGGCGAGATCATCGCAGTTCCGGCAGTTGAGGTTGAAGTTACGGCCATTGCGGATCGTGATATCCTCAACCCGGATTCGGCGTGAGTCGGTGATGAAGAGCGGCGACTGCGTGATCCAGGGACACAGCTCATTCGCGGTATAGTAGTCCACCAGGCCATGCTGGTACTGGTTCCGGCCATGGACATAGTGCTCATAGGCCTGCTGATCGATGCAACCGCGCCCCGTCACCGCCACGTCTTCGCAGTTCTCCAGCCACAGGCCATGGCGATGCTCGTTCTCGCCGCCCAGGCTGGGCATCACCCGCAACAGGCATCCCGGCGCGAGGTAGAGCTGGAAACCGCGGACCTGCCGCAGGTGTAACTGGGTCACCGCGTACGTGCCCGGCGGTACGTAGAGTGTCTTCCCCGCGGCACAGGCGGCAGCGAAAGCGCGTTGGAAGTTCGGCGTCTGATCGCTGCAACCGCGGGGATCGGACAGAAATGCCGCAGCGTCCAGCACCCCCGCGTCACCCGGCAGCGGCGGCTCGACTTCCGGCGGGTCGATCACCACCATCAGCGGCGGCAACTGATTGATACGGACGATGCGGTAGCGCGGCGTGCCCTCCCCCGCAGCGAAGGTCAGCACGCGGCCTGCCGCACGCCCCTCGATACGGCGCCGTAGAGGGTGGATGCTGAACGTGCGAATCTCCTCGCTGGCCTCCACCTGCACCACCACCGCGCCCGCCGCCGCCAGGTGCGCATAGTGCAGGTGCATGCAGGCGGGGTCATAGATGTGGCAGTAGGTGGGAAGCTGCAAGTACTCGTTCGCGCGCCGCTGGCGTTCCGCCGCGTCCAGTGGCGGCGTCTCGACCACCGGCACGGCGTGGTCGTTGGCCGTCAGCCGGAAGCTGCGGCTCGGCGCATCTGTAGCAATACGATAGGCAATAGTGTCCACAACACACCCCTCACTTCCCATCAGATTGCGGTGCCAGGAAGACCCGGCAATCCACCCCGATCCGCGCTGGCCTCGACCCGTTCCGTGCAGGACGGACATGTGAAGACGAGTTCCATCAGCCTCCGCCGCAGACTCCGACATCCGCTGGCCGGCGCCCGGCTGGGCGCCTGACCGCAGGCGTACAGTGATCGTCGCCGCCGCTGGGTGCAAGTGCTGGCGCGGGGCAGGAGTGGCGCTAGACTGCTGACGGTGGCCGCAGAAGCGGCGCACCTCTCACCGTGAGTACGGAGAACAGCATGACCTCGCACTCCCCCCGTACCGTCGTGTTCCCCAGCCTGTGCGCCCTGCTCTCCTTGAGCCTCAGCCAGGCGGCTGACACCCCAGCCCGCCCAACGCCGCGGGTCTTCGCTCACTACATGGTCTGCATCCCGCGCGCGGGCGGCGGAGCCACCGTGGACGACTACCTGGCGGAGATGCGCGACGCGCAGGGGCACGGCATTGACGGCTTCGCGCTCAACTGCGGCGGGTGGAGCCTGCACGAACCGCACTACAAGGCCCGCACCACGCTCCTCTACGAGGCCGCCAAACAACTGGGCACCGGTTTCCAGCTCCTGATCTCCGCCGACTACGCCACCGGCCTGACCCTGGCGGAGACGAAGGACATGATCGTCTGCTTCCGCGATCACCCCAACCAGTTCAGATGGGATGGCAAGCCCGTGCTCTCGACCTTCTGCGGCGAGGGCGCCGACAACGTCCAGGGCCAGGCCATCATCGACTTCCTCAACCGCGAATTCCCGGACGGCAAGGGCGGCCGCACCGTGGTCTTCGTACCCTACTACTACCCGCGACCCAATATCACCGAGATCCCCACCCAGACGCACGCGAACCAGGTATTCAACACCTTCCCCGGCCTCGATGGCTTCTTCTACTTCGGAGCCGCCGGCTATGGGCCGGAACTGGCCCAGGCCAATGCCTTGCTCGCGGACACCTGGGTGGGCGCCGGCAAGATCTTCATGGCCTCGGTGACGCCTTTCTACCGCGGCTTTGGCGGCAACTACCGCGTCTACGAGACCCGCGGTTTCGCGGCCATGGCCCAGGAATGGGAAGCCGCTATCGCCCACCGCGCCACCTGGGTCGAAATCGTCACCTGGAACGACTGGGGCGAGGCCAGTTACATCTGCCCCTTCGGCGCGCCGCAGCAGACGGACCTCTGGGGCGACCACTGGGGCAAGCAACTCTCCCACACCGGCTTCCTCGACGCCATGCGCTACTACAGCGACTGGTACCATCGCGGCACGCCGCCGCCCATCGCGCGCGACCAACTGCACTACGCCTACCGCCTGCACCCCAAGTCGGTCCCGGGACGCGTCAAGCCCGGCGAGGCGGCCCTGGGCATGCCCAGTCGCGCCGAGGCCCTCGTCGATAACATCTTCGTGATGTGCCTGCTGACGTCACCCGCCCAGCTCACCATCCACAGCGGCGACAAGGCCCAGACCTTCGATCTGCCTGCCGGCGTGCAGCACCTGGAGATGCCGTTTGCCCTCGGCCCGCAGCGCTTCGTGCTGGAGCGCCACGGCAAGGCCGTCCTCGATAAGACCGGTGAGCACGAGATCACCGCCGACGGCTGGAGCAACTTCAACGTCTTCGCCGGCAGCGCCGTGACGGACTGACGGCCACGCCCCTCAACGAACGGTCAGCCCAAAGTCGTCCAGGTAGAACGAGGTCACGACGTTGGCGGTACTCATGAAGCCGGTCCAGGTCAGCACCTTGAACGCCGGCTGGCGGTACGGAAGGTCGGCAACGTGGCGCGCCGCCTGGCCGGGGAGGGTCACCGTCAGTGACCACGTGCCGGTCGAGTCCGGACCCACGCCGCCCGCGATCTCGAAACGTACCCACTGCCCTTCCGGTAGCTCCATGCCGCTGCCGTCGTCCAGCCCCAATCGCAGATCGCGGATGGCGAGGTGAACGCCGGTCTTGTACTCGCCGTCGCTGTAGTCGCGCCACTCGTACTCCACGCGTGACGCCTTCTCCACCCGCAGTTCGAAGCCGTTCGACACAGTGCCCTTCAGGTAGCGTACCGGACAGACGAAGTGCGGCTTCCAAGGCTTCTCGAGGCCGGGAGCGTCCGTGATCTTCAGGCTGTGCTTCCCGGTGGCCGCGGTCTCGTCGGTGACGAGGATCGAATCGCCCCTGTTCTCCACATGCAGCTCGAGGCCGCGCGGCGGCTGGCCGGGGCTGTCACGCTCGAAACTGAGGCGGACGGGCAGCGCTGGCCGCTCGGGCGGCAGTTCGAGCGGCGGGTAGACCTCGGCATTGGCCTTGGCGATCCACGCCGCGTCCCCATAGACACCGGCCTGCGCGGGGTCAAAGGGCTTGAAGCCGAGCGCCAGTGCCGGCGAATCCGGCCGCAGCCGGAAGTCGCCCTTGGCCGCGTCGACGAACCGCGGATCCGCCACCACCGAGCCCGTCTCATGCCCCAGCGCCTGCCAGCCCTCGAGCGGCTGGCCGGCGAAGGTCACCGCGGCGCCGGCCGCATTCCACCAGCAGTTGTTGCGGGCGACAAAGGTCACCTTCTCCCAGGGACCCGCCAGCGCCGGACCCGTGCTCCAGTAGACGATGTTGTTCTCGAAGGTGAACGAGAGGTGCTCCTCGACGCGCGTGGCCTGGACCTGATGCTGCCGGCTGTTCACCAGAATGTTGTTGCGCACGACGTTCTCCTTGCCGTAGTGCTGGTGGAAACTGCCGGTCTTGGTGTCGTAGACCAGGTTGTTCTCGAAGACGATGCCGGTACTGCCCTCGTCGGTATACATGCCCCAGCCCCCGTAGGAATAGGCGTAGATGTCATGGAAGACGTTGCCCGCGACCACCGTGCCCTCGGAGGGACCCAGTGTGTAGATGCCGCCCATGTCGCTCATCAGGCCCCAGCCAAGGTGGTGAACATGGTTGTTCGCGAAGGTGTTACGCTTACAGGTGCTGACGTCGTAGCCCCAGCGCCAACCGGCCGAGATGCCGGTATAGAAGAGGTCGGCGATCTCGTTGTGCGTGACCTGGTTGTCGGGGCTGTAGCCGACCCAGATGCCGACCGCACAGGGGAAGATGCGGCCGCCGTGGCGGATGATGCTGTTGTCGACAACGTTCTTGCCCGTCGCCTCCAACTCGCTCTTGGCGATCACCATCTCGCCGATGCGAACGCCGCCGGCGCCCAGGTCGAAGAGATGGCAACGCCGAATCGCACACTCGTTGCACCCTTTGCGCAGCCAGATGCCGTAGGTCCCGACGTGGCCAACCTCACAGTCTTCGAAGACGACCTGCCGCGCCCCGTCCACCATGACCACCGCCGTGATGGGGGCCGCCGCCTGGGCGGGCTCGAAACCGCCGGGCGGGGTGAGCCACTGCGCGTGGTGGAAGGTCAGGCCCCGGAAGGTCACGTGCTCGACAAACCGCCCGGCCCCAGGGTCGCCCTGGATCACCAGGAACTGCGCCACGACCGGCGCGATCACCTCGGCCGTGGTCATGTCCTCTCCGGGCAGCGGCAGGTAGTAGAGCGAACCATCGCGGGCGAGGAACCACTCGCCGGGCATGTCGAGAGCAGCACGGTAATTCTCGAAGATCAGGGTCGAGTCCTGGCGCCACGGATTCCACGGCTTCATCCCCTCCCCACTCGTCACCACAGCGCCTTCCGCCGGATCAAGACGGTCGATGAAGCGACGCGTGTTGTCCCAGTTGTGGTAGACGACCAGGTTGACGTCCTTCAGCTCCTCCGGCGACAGGCTGGCAATGGCCGCGAAGTCCTCGGGACGCAGCCGCACCGTCTGCTCGGCCAGCTTGGGCCGTTGCTTCCCCACGACCGGAGTGGCCGTCCTCTCCTCTACGTCAACCACATTGAACCAGAAGCGGTTCGGCGTCCGGGCGCGGACGGCGCGACGGCCGTTGACAAAGAGCTGCTCGAAGGTCCACTCACCGGCGGCGACGGCGGGGATCCTGGCAACCCAGAGGCCGTCCTGCGCCGGCTGGAAACCGCTGATGGCACGACCGCCGCTGAACACCGGCTGCGCCCCCGGGGCGGCCTCGTAGGACACCGGAGCCAACGCGCTGCCGCCGTCCTCCGGCGTTAGCACCAGCGCCTCGGCCAGCCGGTAGTGCCCGTCCGCAACCACGATGCGTACCGGCTCCGCCGGCGGCAGACCGCCACGGGCCCGACGCAACGCCTCGCGGGCGCCAGCAAGGGAGGCGACCGGACCGTCGGTCCTGTCGGCATCCGGCTGCGCAAGCCCGCCTGACCAGCCATCGTTGCCCAACGGCGAAACGTGAATCACGCGCTCGGCTGCAGCCGCCGGAAGCGCAAGCAGAACCGACAGAATGGCAGCGTGGGTAACGTCCGGCATGGCACTCCCTCCCGGTGACTGCAACCGTGGCCCGACGGCCGAACTAACGACCCTGAAAACTAGCCCGCGGCGGCCGCGCTGCAAGACCCGCCGCCGCACCGCAAATGACATCATAATAATATTCTTGCGTCCGGCCGGGAACCCAGGTAGAATATCGCGTGTACCACAATGTGACAGTGGCGCATGGCAGGGTCAGATGCAGGTACCAACAACAGCCTCACAGCGCTCTTTGCAGGCTTGCTCTGCGTACCGTGAACAGGCGGAACGGATCCCGGTACGTCCGGGGGCCATCGATAGTGAAACCACAACCCCATTCAGCCCGGCTCGGAGGATCTGGGCGGTGCCCCCGAGTGGGCGCCGGCGGGAACTTCCCGCAACGCCGTGAATCTGAGACACAGGAACCGTGAGGGTCACTGACTCGCATCAGCAAACGGGTCGCTAACGAAAGGCACTCAAGACTCATGAATCGACAGATCGCACTGCTCTCCACGATGGCGGCGCTGGCCTTTGCCGGCAGCGTCGCCCAGGCCGGCCTGACCGGCTCGAAGCACGACTTCTCAGCTAAGACTTGGAACACCACCGGCCAGCAGATCTGCCAGCCCTGCCACACGCCGCACGGGGGCATGGCTACCGTGACCTCGGCGCCGCTCTGGAACCACACCGAGACCACGCACGCCTTCACGCTCTACTCCAGCACCGTCAGCTCGACCTACCAGGGCGGCACCGCCACCATCACCGGCGTCAGCAAGCTCTGCCTGAGCTGCCACGATGGCACGGTCGCCCTGGACAGCTTTGGGGGCGCCACCGGCACGACCATGCTGACCGGCTCCACCCTCGTCGGCTTCGATCTCTCGAACGACCACCCGGTGGGCTTCACCTACAATACCGCCCAGTAGCCACCCTGGACGGCGGCCTCAAGGACCCGGCGGCCACGCCGGCGGTCTCCAAGCTCCTGTTCGGCGGCCGGGTCGAGTGCTCCAGTTGCCACGACTCGCATAACGAAGCCAACCTGCCCAAGATGCTTGCCGTCACCAACACCGGCAGCGCTCTCTGCCTCACCTGCCACACCAAGTAAGGTCCCGCTGCCGCCCGCGACCGCCTTGCCCACCCGGCGGTCGCGGGCGGCGCTCGTCTCGACGCGCTTCACGGTATCCTGCCAGGTGGCTGTGCGACGTGGCGATCGTTCCCCGGCCGGCGGATGGTGGCTACGGGTACCGGGTGATCGCGCGTTCCATGCCGGGCCCGGAGCCTCGAGTCGTTCAGGACGGCCGCCCGCGGGGACCGCGCTACGGATACTGAAGGTAGCCCTACGCATCGCAATGCCAGTGAAGTCCGCAGCAGACCGCGGGCACGCCTTGCAGGGCAAATCCTGCTGTCCAGCAGGACCTGTGCGACGGCGTTGAGGCGTCCCCCGTCTCCAGCCTCTGGCCGGTGGCTCAGCGGCGCCGGCGCGACTTGGGAGCTCTGCCAGGGGGTCCAGCGACTTCACGGCGGCATTGCCGCGGATCGCGGCCTACAGGTCGCAGGCTAGGCAGAAACGCGGTATGTTGAAGTCCGGTGTATCGGCGCAAACCCCGGCAGAGCCTCCGTCGTCGCGCCCTGCCGCGGGTCAGGAGCGGTTTTGCTATGGCACGGTATCACATCGGTCGCGTTGCGCGCCCTCTCGCGCTGGTTACCGTCAGCGCCCTGCTCGCAGCGGGCTGCCGCACGGGAGCCCGCCCTGACGCCGCCGCCGGGGCGCGTGTACCGACGGTCTTCTTCCCGGACGCGCCGGACCGGCCGCGTGTCCAGTTCCTCACCTCCTTCGGCGGCGCTGCCGATGTCGAAGCGAAGAAAGGCGGCTTCCATGCCTTTGTCATGGGCAAAGATGCCACGGGCAAGGACGCGGGCGAGATCGGCCACCCCCATGGCATCGCCGTCCGTGACGGGGTCGTCTATGTCTGCGATACCAGCAGTAACCGCATCGCGCGGCTGAGCTTCCGGGAGAAGTCGTACTCTACCTTCGGCGCGGCTGGAGTCGGTAAACTGCGGAAGCCCGTGAATATCGCCGTTGACGAGGCCGGCTATAAGTTCGTGGCGGATACCCTCCGGCAACAGGTCGTCGTCTTCGGCCCCGACGATGCCTACGTCAGTGCCTTTGCGCTGCCGGACGGCGGCCGTCCCGTCGACGTCGCGGTCCATGGCAATGAACTCTTCGTGCTCGACAATGACAAGACCCCCCAGGTCGTGGTGCTGGAGCGGACCACGGGTAAGGTGCTGCGTACCTTCGGCAGCGTCGGCGTCGGCCGCGGTCAGCTCAACCTACCCACGAGCCTCGCTGTCGGTCCGAACGGTGAGGTCTGCATCAGCGATACCCTCAACTACCGCGTGCTGGAGTTCACCAGAGACGGGCAGTTGCTCTGGGAGCAGGGCGAGGCAGGCCGCCTGCTCGGACAGTTTGCCCGGCCCAAGGGCATCGCGGTCGGACCCGATGGCATTGTCTACGTGGTGGAAGCGGCCATGGAACTGGTGCAGATGTTCAACGACAAGGGGCAGCTCCTCATGCATCTGGGCGGCCCGGGAGATGGCCCGGGAGCACTGACCCTACCGGCCGCCGTGGCCGTCGATCAGACCTCCATCGCGGACTTCCAGAAGTACATCTACCCGCGCTTCGCAGTCGACTATCTGCTCTTTGTCACCAGTCAGACAGGACCGCGACGGGTCAGTGTCTTCGCCCTGGGCTCCTTCCCCGAAGGCTATGCCCCCGCCGAGAGCACGATCCAAGCCCTGCCGCGGCCGGCCTCGACCGCTGACAACTTCGGGCCCGACGCACCGCGCGGCGTCCCGAGCGCAACGCCCGCCACGCCGGCCCCGGTGCCGGCGGCGCGCCAGGGTGGCCAGTGAGCCGAGCCCGCAGTAGCTCTTCGACAAGGATCTGCACGCGCACCGAAACCAGGCAACCGGAGCCCTGCCGCAACCGGCGGTGAGCGCCGACGCGATAGTCCCCATGGCATACCCACCCCCTACAGCCCAGAGCCGATGGTCCCTGCGGGCGCGCGCTCGTCGGGGCCAGGGAGTGGCGGCACGGCGGCGCCCCGCCGGCCTGGTGGCGGCGCTCCTGGGGCCGCTGGCGATCCTCTCGGCCATCCTCCTCGTCGCGGGTTGCGTCCCGGCAACCCGCTACCGCACCCTCGCCTTCTTCTTCGACGGCGTCCCCGACCCGAATGCGCCGCCAGTTCCGGACCGCGCCGCGCTCGTCGCCGCCCCCGCGGTGGCGGGCCCGGCCGGTGTCGAGACCCCCGCCGAGCGCCCGGGCCCGCGCCTCTATCACAAGCCCTATACGGAGTTCCAGTGCGGCAAGTGCCACGGGCGTGATCTGGGCTCGGCTAGCCAGTCGCTGCTCAAGCCGGTCGAGGACGGGCTGTGCTCGGAGTGCCATCCGGATATCGGCAAGAACGTGCGTTACGCCCACGCGCCGGTGCTGGTCAACGCCTGCCTCCAATGCCATGAGCCCCACGTCTCGAACGGGCCCCACCTGCTCTCCAAATCGGCGCTGAATGTCTGCGCCCGTTGCCACTACGCCAGCGATCTCTCGGCCGGAGCCCACCACCGCGATGCCACCTCACCCAGCGACAGCACCTGCCTTTCCTGCCACCTGGCGCATGGCGGCCCCCGACGGCATCTGCTGAGAACGGCGGGAGGGCCCGAGTGACGAGCCGTAGCTCCAGACCTCTGGCCCGCTGGGAAGGCCCGCTCCGCGCCGCCCTGGCGGTCCTGCTTGCATGGCCCCTCGGCGTCGTCGCCCGGCCCCGCGTCGAGGCGCCGCGGGAGGTGGGTACCGTCGTGCTGACGGAGGTCAAGGGCAGCCTCGAACTGGCCGTCACCGTCGAAGACGATAGCGAGAGCTACAGCGACGGCACGGAGAACAACACCCGCGATATCTTCTTTGAGGAGAACCTGCGCCTGCAAACACGCGGCTACGTCTATCACCCCAGGTTCCTCGAATTCGGCCTCGGCGGGCGCTTCGGCTTGGTCCAGGAGAACTTCAGCAGCAACACCCAGAGCGACGGCTCCGGTTACGACAACGACTCCGTCGAAGACTACGATGTAAACCTGCTCTTCCTCAAGGAGAAGGACTACCCGCTCACCCTCTTCGCCCGCCGCTATCAGGCAATCGAGCGTCGGACCTTCCTCCGCGCCGTCACCCAGCAGGTGGAGACAAAGGGCCTGGCCTGGCAGTACCGCAACGATATCTTCCCCATCCGCCTGCGCCTGCAACGCACCGATACCGACTCGCAGGGAGCCCACGATGGACAACCCGACTCCAAACACCGGGACGATAACCTGCGCCTTGAAACCGGCTGGTCCGACACCGCCCTCGGCGACTTCGCCCTGAGCTACGAGTACCAGGACGTGACCGAGGAGACCGACAACGTCGACTACACCGTCCACCGCGCCGACTTCAGCAACGACTTCGAGTTCGGCGCCGAAGATGCCCACCGACTGCACTCGGAGGCCAGGTACTTCGACCAGCTCGGCCCTAGCAACTACACCGAGGCGGTGTGGCGGCAGCGCTTGCGCCTGCAGCATGCCGAGAACCTGAGCTCGTGGTACGGCCTCGAACTCGGGGAACACACGCGCTCCAGCGCCGGCAGCGCCGAGTCCAAAGACCACTACGGCGACCTCTCCGCCGGTGTCCAGCACCGCCTCTTCCAAAGCCTTACGTCAACGCTCGACGGCGTCTACCGGCGCACTCACTACGACGCCGATGCCCGCCAGGACGAACTCGACCTGGGGGGCGCCCTGCAGTACCGCAAGCAGAACCCGTGGGGAACCCTGACCGCCAACTATGGCCTGCGCTGGGAGCGTGACCAGCGCGACAGCCCCGCCGGCCTCGCCGCCGCACACCGCGAGCAACACACCTTTCGCGATCCGGACCCCGTCGTCCTCTATGACGTCGGCACCGACCCCGCCAGCATCGTCATCACCAAGGCCGACCTGACCCGGACCTACCAGCGCGACGTCGACTACTCGATCCTCGAGTTCGGCGGCACCATCGAGATCCACCGGCGACCGGCCGGACGCATCGCGGACGGCGAAACGGTCTGGGTCGAGTACGCCGTGGCCCAGTCCGCCTCCGCGACCACCGACACCACGCGCCAGACCTACGGCGTCGGCCAGCACTTCCGTTTCGGGCTCTCGCTCTACTACCGCGGCCTGCGCCAGGACCAGAGCACGACCCCCAGCACCGCCGCCCTGGACGACAACAGCCGCAACCACCTCTTCGGCGCCCGCTACTCACCCGGGGCCCTCCAAATCACCACGGAGTACGAGACCGAGGCGTCGAACACCCCCTACGATGCGTACCGGGTCAACGCGGCCTGGTCACAGCGCTTCGACTGGGGAACCCACATCGGGGCGGCGGCCGGATGGAGTCGGACGATCTACCAGCCGCCGGATGAACGCACGATCGAGAACCGCACGATCTCCGGCACGCTGACACAGCCCCTGAACGGAAACCTCATGTTGCAGGGAACGACCCTGTACCGTAACCAGCAGGATTCGGTGAACGGCGATGATAGCGGGGTCGAGCTCGAGCTTTCCCTGCGCTGGTCGCTGCACCAGATTACCTGCTGGCTGAGCTACGAGTATGACTGCTACCAGGATGACCCGCGGCGCGAGTCCGCGTCCACCATCCGCTTCAAACTGGTGCGGGAGTTCTGATGCACGGCGGCACCTGGACAAACAGCGCGGCACGGACCGACGGACAGCCTGCCGTGGCAGCAGGGACGAGGACGGGCGGCCCCCGACCGCCAGCGTCAGTCCCGACCGCCGCGCCTCTGCTCCTCTGCCTCGTCCTGGCCGCGGGCTGCGCCACCCCAAGGCCGGTCTTCGGGCCCGTGACCCCCGGCCTGGCCTGGCCCGACGACGGCTCCCCGGAGCGGATCCGCTACGTCGGCCAGTTGCAGGCGGCGACGGATCTCCATCCCACGGTCCCACTGCCTCGCCGGCTGGCGCGTCTTCTCGTCGGCGCCGGACGGCCGCAGGCACTGCAGGGCCCGCGCGATCTTGCCGTCGCCAGCGACGGGCGGCTCTGGATCGCCGATCCTGGCGGGAACTGCGTCCACCTGCTGGACGTGGAGCGCCGCCTCTACCTGCACATCGAACAGGCCGGCGAGGCCCGCCTGCTCAGCCCCGTGGGAGTGGCCTGCGGCCCCGATGATTCCATCCTCGTCTGCGATTCGGAAGCCGGCGCGGTCTACCGCCTCAGCGCCACCACCGGCGACTTCCTCGGCAGACTCGAGACAGCGGAGGTGCTGCAGCGCCCGGTCGCCGCCGCCTACGACCCGGAGAGCGCCACGATCTATGTCGTGGATAGCAGCACGCACGACATCAAAGCCTTCGGCCGCGACGGCGCGCTCCGCCGGGTCATCGGCAGCCGCGGTACGGACCCGGGACAGTTCAACTTCCCGGTGGATATCGCCTGGGCCAGCGGGGTCCTCTGGGTCGTGGACGCCGGCAACGGCCGCGTACAGTCGTTGACGCCCAGCGGCCAACCGCTGACGGCCATCGGGCAATTGGGCGATGCCCCTGGCGACCTGGCACTCCCCAAGGGCGTGGCCCTCGATAGCGACGGACATATCTACGTCGTCGATGCGCGTTTCGAGAACATCCAGATCTTCGCCCCTGACGGGCAACTCCTCCTCACCGTGGGCAGTGAGGGCAAGGGCGCCGGCCAGTTTGCCCTTCCCGGCGGCATCGCCATCGATGCGCACGACCGTATCTGGGTCTGCGACACCTACAATGGCAGAGTCCAGGTGTTCCAGTACACGAAGGCAGGCGCCAGCCATGCGACCCCCTAGACACGACGTCTACAGCTGCCTCCAGGCAGGGCTCGCGGCGCTCGCCCTCGCGACCGGTGCCGCCCAGGCCCACGAAGGGCGCGTTGGCCAGACCAAACACAACCTCGCTGCAACCGGCAAGGCGGCGGTGTCGGGCCGCGCCAGCGGCGAGTTGTGCGGCTTCTGCCACTCGCCCCACAACGCCCGCGGAAAGAGCGCCCTGTGGGCCAAGGCGCCAGCGCCGGCCAGCTACCGCATCTACGCATCCTCCACCCTGGACGCCAAGCCCGGTCAGCCTACCGGTACCAGCAAGATGTGCCTGAGCTGTCACGATGGCACCATCGCCATGGGCACTCCGGCCGGCAGCGGGTCGGCAGGCCTCCAGGCCAACCCCATGCCGGCGTCCTCCCTCAGCAACCTCGGAACGGACCTCTCCGACGATCACCCCATCAGCTTCGCCTATACCTCCGGACTGGCGGCCCAGGACACCCAACTGATCGACCCCTCGCTGCTGCCAGACGCCGTGGCGCTGGACAAAGACAGGAATGTCCAGTGCACCACCTGCCACGACCCCCACGAAGACCGCTGGGGCAGCTTCCTCACCAAGAGCGACCGCAACGGCGAACTCTGCATCACCTGCCACCGCCTGGACGGCTGGCTGGAATCGTCCCACCAGCAGTCCCGCGCCGCCGTCTCGGGCGGCCATCCGGCCGGCTGGCCCTACGCCACGGTCGCCGAAAACGCCTGCCGAAGCTGCCATCGGCCACACTCGGCGCGCGGCCACGAACGCCTCCTGATCCTCGCCGAGGAAGAAGCGAACTGCCTGCTCTGCCATAGTGGCCAGGTGGCGCGGGCCGATATCCGCCGCGAGATCCAGAAGCGTAGCGCCCATGACCCGACCCGCACCCTCGGCGTACACGACCCGACCGAGACCTCTGCCAACATGCGCCGCCATGTCGAATGCTCGGACTGCCACAATCCCCATGCCGCGTCCGCCGACCACGGCCGCCCCTCCACCTATATCCCCCTCGGCGCCACCCTGGCGCAGATGCGCGGGCTGGGGGCCTCCGGCGTGCCGCTGGACAAGGCCACCTATGAGTACGAAGTGTGCTTCAAGTGTCACGGAGACGTGTCCGGGACCGTCAGCGGTCGCATCGGCCGCGATGTCGTCACCACCGGCCTGCGCCAGGAACTCGGCGCCGGCAGCCAGAGCCGTCACCCCATACTCGAGGGCGTGGCCGGCTCGGCTCGCACTATCAGCCTTGACCCAACCCTGTCGCGGGACGCCAGACTGCGCTGCACCGACTGCCACAACAACGACGCTGGCCCCCGCGCCGGCGGCGTCGGCCCCGATGGACCGCACGGCTCCATCCATGACGTCCTGCTGGAACGCAACTATGCAACCGCCGATGCCACCCCGGAATCCGACCAGGCCTACGCCCTGTGCTACAAGTGCCACCTCCGTACCAGCATCCTCGGCAATGAGAGCTTCCCGGAACACCGCCGCCATATCGTCGACCAGAAGACCCCGTGCGCCGTTTGCCATGACCCCCACGGCGTTCCCGCCGGCAGCGGCGGCGACCACACGAACCTGATCAACTTCGCCAGCGCCGTGGTCTCGCGGGCCGCCGGGGGTAGCCTCGGCTTCCGCGATACCGGCCAGCTCGAGGGCAATTGCACACTGCGCTGCCACGGCCGCGAGCACGATCAGCAAACCTATTCGCACACCCGTCAACCCGAGTCGAAACGCAACGCCGCCAAGACCCGCTCAGGAAACCGGTCGCGTTGACCTGCGTAGGTCGCCGCCACCACCACCATCATCACCACCGAGAGGATCGCATGCGTACATCCCTGTTACTACCGGCCGCTGCGCTGCTGGCGCTCACGCTCACCCGTGCCGACGCCGCCGGCCTGCCCCCATCCATCGACGTCACTCCGCTACGCTCCCTCGTCGTCCAGCACGACGGGCGCTACATGCCCCTCGACACGCTCGCCCGCGACGTCGTCGGCAGCGTCACGGGCTCGCAACGCTACGCCGGCCGCGACCCGGTGCTGGTCCTGCTGGCCTGGACCTTCGACGCCACCGCCTGGCAACACGAACCGCTGATCCCGATCCGCAACGAGAGCCTGCGCGCCGAGATCCAACTCCCGGTTCTGCAGCGCACCTTCTCCTTCAGCGACCTCGCCGAACACGAGCACTTCCAGACGCTGCTACGAGGACCCGGCGGCATGGGGCCGGGAAAAAAGGCGGATGCACTGCAACAGAAGGTGCGCAAGATCGGCGAGGAGTTAGTCGCGCTGCAGCAGGTCTTCCAGGGCCTTTCCATCCGGCTGATCCCAGATCCGACGGACCCCTTGGCCGCCTGGCAGACGGTGGTCTGGCTGGTCCAGTCCAAAGAGGCGTCGATGGCCCCCGTACGCGACGCCTGGATGGCCCTCGGCAGCGCCTTCCTGGCCGACGATAACGGGGCCTTCTCCCTGGCCGCGGCGACGTTCACCGCTGAACTCCAGAAGCTGCCCGCCGCCCATCGGCCCCCCGCTACGACCATCGCCAGCGAGGTGCGCTACAACCAGCTCGGACTCTACCGCAAGGCCTGGATCACCCTGGCGCTGGCCACGGCTCTGGCCGCCATCGCCTTCTTCGTCCGCCGCCGCAGCTTCGATCTGTTCGCCGCCGCTGTAACCCTGGCAGGAACCGCCATGTTCACTTACGCGCTCAGCCTACGCTGGGCCGTCGCCGGCCGCATCCCGGCCTCCAACTTCTTCGAGTCGCTGCTCTTCCTGAGCTGGGGCGCGGCCGCCTTCGCGGTCGTCGCCTTTTTCGCCTTCCGTCACCGCAGCGTCCCCTTGACGGCGGCGGCGATCGGCGCGGTCGCACTGTGCATGGCCGACTGCCTGCCCTTGGACCCCTTCATCCGGCCGGTGGCGCCCGTGCTGTTGGACACCTTCTGGATGTCGGTCCATGTGCCCGTGATCATGATCTCCTACGCCATTCTGGCCATCGCGGTACTCATCGCGCATGTGCAGATCGCCGCGACGGCGTTGCTGCCGGCAGACCGACCGGTCATCGCCACGCTCGACCGCCTGCACTACGGCTATGTGCTGGCCGGCTCCCTGCTGCTGCTGGTCGGCATCGCCACGGGCAGCATGTGGGCCGCCTCCTCCTGGGGCCGCTACTGGGGGTGGGACCCCAAAGAGGTCTGGTCGCTGGTCGCGCTGCTGGGGTACATGGCCGCCGTTCACGTTCGGCTCGACCGCAGCCGGCGCTCGCGCTGGGCCCTGCTCGTCGCCCTGGCTCTGGTACCCGCCGTCTTTGCTCTGATCGCTACGCGCCTGGCCCCGCTGACCCTCGGCAAGGCGGCCTCTCTCGCCGTGGCCGGCGTAGCCATGGCCTATTTCATCCTGGCGCGCAGCCTGTTCGCCACGGCGGCCAAGAGCATCATGGCCTTCTGGCTGATCATCATGACCTACGTCGGCGTCAACTACATCCTGGGCACCGGCTTACATAGCTATGGATTCGGCATGGGCGCGGTCGCCAGTCGCATGTGCCTGGCTGGCGCCATCGACCTGGGCATCGTGCTGGTCTTCATGCTGATCCATGCGCTGCGCTACCGCTCAGGACCGCCCGCTACGGGCGCCGCCGACGACGCACCGCGGGCCGCGGTCAAGGCGTGAAACGGGAGCGCAGCACGCCCGCTAGCTTAGGGCTCGACCGTCACCGTCGCCGTCTCGACAATGACCTCGTAGACGTAGCCGTAGCCAAAGTCCTTGGCCACCGCAACCGTCCCCCGTACCACGGCGACGGCACCCACCGCGGGCGGCTCGCCGTCCGTGGTCACCGTCAGATCGTTGGTGCCTTCGCCGCCAGTCCCGTCCTGAAGATGGATCCAGGTCCGGTTCATGATGCCGCCCTTCGCCTTCACAACCTTACCCCGCACCAGCACCTCCTTGCCGGCGAGGTCGGCCTTCTGCGCATAGACCTCCGCGATGGTCTTGCCACCCTCGGCCTTGGTCACGTGAATCGGCTCGGCGCTGGCGACCGCCGCCTTACTCCCTACCTGGGGATGGCCCGCCGGCAGACCCGCGGGCGCCTGCCCGGGGATCTGCGGGTGGCCCGCCGGCAGCGCACCCGTACCCGCCGCCTTGGCGCCCGGGATCGCGGGATGGCCGGCGGGCAGCTCCTTGCCCTCCACCTCGGCCATCCCTGGTATCTGCGGATGGCCGGCCGGCATCTCCTTGCCGCCCATGGTCGGAGCCGCCGCACGCTCGGTCGCTTCGTCCACGGCCGCGACCGCCGCCAGCGCGGCACGGGCCTTCTGGTCGACGACGGGGCTCAGGTCCGCAACGAAATAAATGTCCCGAAAGACGTGGTCCAACTCCTTGCTGCTCACCTTGCGCTTCACGGTGTCGGTCGGAATCGTCACCGTATCGCGCAGTCGGATGTCGGCTTTGGGGCCGTAAACCCAGACCCGGTCCGCGGCCGTCGCCACCTGGAAATAGGTGGAACCGTCGCCCGACGCTACCTCAGTGACGATGCCAGTGAGCGCGGGCGCGGGAGCCGCCCCGAGCGTCGCACAGAAGAGAATCAGCCAGCCAACAAACACGTGTTTCATACGCATTGCCCTCAGGTCGTGATGGTTTTCCGACGGTACTCCGCAATATCCGCCACGGCCCGCATCCCGTCAACTTGCGGCCAAGGCGATGGGCGACGGGTCGCGCCTGCATCTTTGACACGCCGCCGCGGTCGAAGTATCTCCAAGGAGACCACGTGAGCCGTTTCGCCCTTGAAGTCGCACTCCATTGGGCCGCCGTCGGCGGGTACGTCGCCGCGACCGCCCTGCTGGCCTATGGGATTCTCTTTGCTCGGCCCCGCGGCCACCGGCTCGGAACCCTCGCCGCCGCGCTCGCCCTGGTCCCGCATGGCGCCGCCATCGCGGTCCGCTGGCTCGCCGCCGGTCACGGGCCCTACATGATGAAGTATGAGGTGCTCTCCTCAAACGCCTGGATCGCTGCTGCGATGCTACTCGTCTGCCTCTGGCGCTGGCCGGCCCTCGCACCCGCTGCCCTGGTCGCCCTGCCCTGCATCTTCCTGAGCCTTGCCTTCGGCCTCTTTGCCAACCCCGAAATCCGCAACCTCCCCCCGACCCTTCGGTCCGTCTGGCTGGTCTTCCACGTCCTCTTCAATAAGCTCGCCGCCGGCGCCTTCCTGCTCTCGGTGGCGACGGCGGTGCTGCTCTTGCTCAAACAGCGCGGCCGCCGCGGACCGCTCATCGACCGCCTGCCCGACCCCGCCGCCCTGGAAGCGTATACGGTCCGTTTCATCGGTTTCGGCCTCATCTTCTGGACCATCACCATCGCCGCCGGCGCCATCTGGGCCAACCAGTCCTGGGGCCGCTACTGGGGCTGGGACCCGATCGAAACCTGGGCCCTTATCACCTGGCTCGCTTACGGCATCTTCCTGCACGTCCGCTTCTTCTTCAAACTGCGCCCCGCCGCGGTCGCCTGGGGCGCCATCGCCTGTTTCGGCGTCTGCGTCCTCACCGTCTTCATCCTGCCCTTCGTCATCCCCTCCCTCCACTCCGCCTACTTCCAGTGAGGAAACGGTCATGCCTGCGTCCCGCCCGCGCCTCCTGCTCGTGACGCCGCCCTACCACTCCGGCGTTGTCGAGGCCGCCGGCGTCTGGCTCCCGCTGAACCTCGCCTATGTCGCCGGGCATGCGCGGGCGGCCGGTGCCGAGGTCCTGATCTGCGACGCCATGTCGCTGTTCTACACCCACGCAGACATCGCTCGGACCCTCAGCGATTTCCGCCCCGACATCGTGGCCGTCACCGCCTTTACGGCCACCGAACCCGACGCCCGTGAGGTCTGTCGCACCGCCAAACGCTTCAACCCCGGCATCCTGACCGTCCTCGGCAATGTCCACCCCACCTTCTGCTGGGCCGAAATCCTCGCTGCCGACGCCAACGTTGACGTGGTCGTCCGCGGCGAGGGCGAACTGACCATCGAGGAGCTGATCCGCGCCGTCGCCGCCGGCGCCACCGACACCGCCCTCGCCAAGATCGCTGGCATCGCCTGGCGCCGCGACGGCCAGCCCAGTGCCACGCCCGCCCGCCCCTTCGCCACCGACCTCGATGCGCTGCAGCCGGCCTTCGACCTCCTCGACTGGCCGCTCTACCGCTACTACCCGCGACCCGCCGGACGCCTGGCCATCGTCTCCAGCTCCCGCGGCTGCCGCGCCCAATGCTCCTTCTGCTCGCAACAGAAGTTCTGGCAACGCTCCTGGCGCGGCCGCCGGCCCGATGCCTTCGTCGCCGAACTCGAACTGCTGCGCGACCGCTACGGCGTCCGCGTGGCCATGCTCGCCGACGAGACCCCTACCGTCGAACCGGCGCGCTGGGAGCGCATCCTCGACCTGCTCATCGAACGACAGACCGGCATCGAACTGCTCATGGAGACACGCGTCGACGACATCGTCCGCGACGAGGCCCTCCTGCCCAAGTACCGGGCCGCGGGAGTCAGCCATATCTACGTCGGCGTCGAGGCCACCCGCCAGGCAACCCTCGACCTCTTCCGCAAAGACACCCTCGTCGCTCGCTCCAAACAGGCCATCGAACTCATCAACCGCCACGGCATCGTCAGCGAAACCTCGTTCGTCCTCGGAACCCTCGATGAAACCCCGGCGTCTATTCAGGAAACGGTTGAACTGGCAAAGTGGTATGGTCCCGATATGGCCTTCTTCCTGGCCCTTACCCCTTGGCCCTATGCCGACATCTACCCACTACTGAAAGACCACATCGCCACCACCGATTACCGCAACTACAACCTCGTCGAACCGGTGGTCAAGCCCGAACACATGACCATCCCGGAGCTGCGGGACGCTCTCCACCGCGCCACCGGACAGTTCTTCCGCGACCGCCTCCGCCGCCTGGCCGAACTCCCCGCTGATAAGCAGCAGTTCCTGGTCACCGTCATGAAGATCCTGCTCGAACGCAGTTACCTCGGTGCCGAGATGCGCGCCATGGCCACCCAATCGGCCATGCCCGAGGAGATCCGCCACCTGCTCAGCCTGGGAGTCTGAACACCGACAACGACGGCCCCTTGCCGACCACCCATATCGACAGTTCCCACGTTTTGTTATTGGTTTTCTGGTTATTCTGAAGTATCCTTTTTATGTATCCTATTAACCGCCGCGCCCGCTGACCGGGCCTTGCGGACGGACAGGCGTCGGCTGGCGGCAACGGTCAGGAGGACAGGATGCGAAGGCTCGGAGTGGCGCCTCCATGGCGCCCGTTCCAGCGCGGCGCTGCACCGCGACCTGGACTGCTGCCCAGGCCCTTGGGCAAGAGTTCGCCCTTACTGCTCATCGCCGTGGCCCTGCTGGCGGGCGCCATCGGCGTCCCCCCGGCGGCGGGTTTCGGCATGGGCAACGCCCGCCCGGTCGTCATCGACCTCAGCGCCTCCGCGAACCCCGCATCCGTGGGCAGCGTTGTCACCTTCCTGGCCACCGCCACCGACGACGGCAGCGTCGTCCGCTTCGCCTTCACGGCAACCGGTGGCCGCTTCACGAACGGCACGGCTGCGCTCGTCGTGCCGGTGGCCAGTCCGGGCTCGCCGGCCGTGGTGCAGGCGACCTGGACGGCGGACACTGCGGGGACTTACACCGTGACCTGCAGCGCCTGGGACAACGGCGGGCTTTTCAACGCGCCTTCGGCGGAGAGCCTCCCCGCCAGCCTCGAGATCAGCCTCGCCGTGCCCTCGGGACCGTCACCGCTGATTGAGGCCCTACGGGTCACGCCGCCGCGTCTCTTTGTCGGCGACGTGGCCCGCCTCGACGTGCAGGCCTCCGACCCCGCCGGCGGTGCCCTCACCTATACCTGGACCGCGTCGGCAGGGTCCCTTTCCGCCCTCGGCCCGAGCGCCGCGCCGGTCACGGCCTGGCTGGCACCCACCCAGCCGGGCACCTATGAGGTTCGGGTCTCGGTCGCCAACGCCACCGGCCAACAGGGCGCCGCGGCCGTCCTGATCGAGGCCATCTGGGCCACGGCCGGGGCACCCCTCTGCGCGGGCCTCGGACTCTACCCCGAACGCCTGGCGCTCGACCCCGCCGGCAACGTCTTCGTCGCCGACCCACGGGCGCGCGCCATCCGGGTCTTCACGGCACTGGGCGGTGCGCTCCGCGAGATCCCCGTCGCTGGAACCCCGTCTGGGATCGCCATCGGCCCCACGGGCACGGTCTACGCGGGGGACATCGAGCATGGCCGCGTCGATGCCTATACCCTGCCGGGCGAACGCCTGCCGCTGGGGCGGGGTGATGGCGAGTTTGTCGCGCCCCGCGACCTCGCCATCGCCGGGGACCGCATCTACGTGGCCGACAGCGACGCCGGCGCGGTACGGGTCTTCGCGACCGACACCCGTCAGCCCGTCCTGACGATCCCCTGCGGGCTGCCGGTCAGCGTCGCCGTCGACGCCGCCGCCGCACGCCTCTACGTGGGCGACGCCCAGACCAACCAAGTCCGCGTCTTCAGCACCACCGGCGCGAACGTCAGCCCCTTCACCATCGGCCGTTTCGGAAGTGGCCGCGGTGAACTGACGCGCCTGGGCGGGGTGGCCCTCACCCGCGACGGTAAACTCTGTGTCGTCGACACCTTCCAGTCCGCGGTCTCGGTGTTCGCCACCGATGGCAGCTTCAGCACGCGCCTCGGCAGTAACGGCACCGCTCCCGGCGAACTCCGCCTCCCCCTGGGAATCGCCACGGACAGCTTCGGCAGAGTCCTGGTCGGCAATGCCGACAATGCCCGCCTCGAGGTCTTCCGCACCGCCGCCGCCACCACACCCAGCCGTTCCGGCGATACCGATATGGATGGCATGCCGGACGCCTGGGAGACCGCCCACGGCCGCGATCCCTTCGACCCTGCCGATGCCTTTGCTGACGCCGATCAGGATGGGCTCACCAACCTCGAGGAGTTCGTCTTCGGTACCGACCCCCGCAAAGCCGACAGCGATGGCGACGGAGTCGCGGATATTGACGAGATCCTCGCCGGCGGCGACCCGCTCGACCCCAACGACGCCCCCCCCCTGGCCGTCGTCGGCCCGGACCGCGTCACCGACCCCACGCTCGTAACCCTCGACGGTAGCCGTTCGCGCGACGGGCGCGGGCGCAGTCTCGCCTACGAATGGACGGTGAGCGCCGCGCCCGAGACGCCGGTGCTGGCGGGCGCCGACACCCCGACCCCTGAACTGGTACTGCGCACGGCTGGCCTCTATGTCTTCCGCCTCCGCGTCAACAACGGCCGGACCTGGAGCGCTCCGGTCGAGACGCGCCTCCAGGTCCGTAACCTGGCCCCCACAGCCGACGCCGGCCCCACCATCAGCGCCGCTACCGGCCAACGCGTGGTTCTCGACGGGCGCTTCAGCACGGACGCCAATCGCGACCCCCTCACCTATGCCTGGCAACAGACCGCGGGCCCCGCCATTGCCCTGCTGGGGAGCACCACCCCCCGCGCCGCCTTTGTGCCCCGCGCCGCCGGTATCTACGGCTTTACCCTCGTCGTGCACGACCCCGCCCAGGAGAGCTCCCCGAGCCCGGTCTGGGTACTCGTCGATGCCCCCCGTGACCACGTGCCGGTGGCAGCCGTGGCCGCCCGCCTCTTCGGCAGCACGGGCAGCGCCGTGCGACTCGACGGCACGGCCAGTCTGGACCTCGACCGCGACCCCTTGACTTACGCCTGGCAACAAGTGAGCGGCCAGCCCGTCGACCTCACCAGAGCCAATGCCGCGGTCGCCACCTTTGCCCCAACCCTGCCCGGCGTCTACGGCTTTGAACTCACGGTCGCCGACGGCCACCACCGCAGCCTTCCGGCCGCCGTCACCGTCTTCGCCGCCGCGCCGGCGGCGCCCCTGCCGGTGGCCGAAGCAGGCTATGACCAACGCGTGGTCGTCTTCGCGGACGTCACCCTCAACGGCTCTTGGAGTGCTGGCCGTGGCGCCGGCCCCGTCGCGGGCGTCTTCCGTCAGGTCGAGGGGGTTCGCGTGCCCCTCACCAACACCGGCGCCACCGCCCATTTCGTGCCCATCGAACCGGGCACCTACACCTTCGAACTGGACGTCGAGGGCGGACGCGACCTGGTCTCGGTAGTGGTCGACGACCCGCCGCGCTGCGTCGTTCCGGTCGCGCTGACCAGCGCCACCACCGGGACGCCGCCCGTCCCCCTCAGCCCGGCACCCCGACGCTGGCAAGACCGCGTCACCCTCCACGCCGAGGGCAGCGTCGGCCTCGGTACCACACCGGGGTTCGTCTGGACGCAACTGGCGGGCCCCCACGTGACCCTTACCGATGCCCGCGCCGCCACGCCCTCCTTCGAGCCGCCGGCCAAAGCCAGGTACGCCTTCGCGGTCCGCGTCGACAACGGCGCCGTACGCAGTGCACCGAGTCGAATCGAGTTCACCCTTGACCCGCGCCGGGCTGCCGCTGCTGGGACGGACCTCCTGCTGCTGCCCGGCGTCCCCACCACCGTCGGACCGCTGGAACGCCGCGGCTCCGAACCCCGCTGGGAACAGATCGGCGGACCGCGGGATGCTGTCCTTTCCGCCGGTAACGCCTCACCGCTGACCGTCACGCCGGCCCGCTCCGGGACGACGCTCAGGTTCCGCCTGACCCTCGGCTCCGGAGCGCGCGAGAGCCTGGGCGACGAGGTCGACGTGAACGTGGTCGATATCCCACTGGTCATCGCCGAACTCGGCCCGGCGGGGGGCCGACTGACGGCGACGGTCCCCGGCGATGCCCTGGATGGTCTGACGCTGACCGTCCCCGCCGGCGCCCTGGCGGCGCCCCTGAACCTGGCCCTCGGCGCGGTGACCACCGGGCCGGCGACGCCCGAGCCGGGCGCCCTGGCTCGCGGCCTCTTCGTGGGGCCGCTGCAGGCCCACCTGCTGGCGCCACTCCGCCTGCTCGTGCCGCTCGATGCCGCCGCCCTCGCGACCGCCGGTTTGAGCCCCACCGACCTCCAGGCCCGCCGCTACGATCACGACGCCGGAGCCTGGCTGCCCGCCGCGGCCGTCCTGAACGCCGCGCTCGACCAGCTTGAGATCACGGTCGTCAAACCGGGTGCCTTTGAACTCCTGGCGCCCGCTGCAGCCATCGGGAGCGGCCCATGAACCGCAGCCCTCACCACCGTCTTGTCCGCGTCGCGATGGCCATCCTTGCCGCCGCGGCAGGGGTGTTGTGGGCGACCGATCCCCCCCACGACGCCGACAACCCGAACTTCCCCAACGCCTGCAGCCAGTGCCACACCACTCACCACGCGCCCGGGCTCGGCCTGACCACCCTCGCCGGTAATGCCAACCTCTGCCGGAGCTGCCACGCCACCGCCACCACACGCGGTTTCAAGGACTGGCAGTCCAGCGACCAGGCCATCCCCGGTACCAGCGGCACCTCGCACCGCTGGGATGCCGCCACCGTCAACGCGACCTATGGCGCCAACACCCCCACCCTTACAGCCATGAACCTGCGCCTGGAATCCGGCAAACTCATGTGCTCGACCTGCCACGATCAGCACAGCGCCGCCAACCCCGGTGGCTCAACCCACGTCTCCACCGTCACCAAGGTCCAGAACGGCGGCGGTACCGGCACGCTTACCGTCAACCCGACCACCGCGGCTGCCAACGCCCGCAACTACCTCATCGCCCTCATCACCACGACCTCCTTCCGCCTCTCCAATGACGCCGGCGCCTCCTGGTTCGGCTGGAACAGCACCACCGCCGCCTGGGAAGCCGGCTACCCCTCTGGCCGTGCCGTCGGAACCGCCGTCGGCCTCAACGATGGCGTCACCGTCACCTTCACGGGCACCTTCGCGATCGGCGACCGCTTCCGGTTCTACGTCTCGCGCCCCTTCCTGCGCGTCAGCAATGTCGCCAGCGCCATGTGCGAAGACTGCCACGCCAGCCGCGTCCAGACCGCCGCTTACGTCGAGTCCGGCGGCGACGGCGCCAAGCTCTTCAGCCACCCCGTCGGCGAGACCCTCTCGCGCTCCTACGACCGCGCCCCGGGCGCCATCCGCGATGCCAACGGCGCCAGCCAGCTCACCGCCGGCGACGGACTCTCGACCAACGATCTCACCCTCGATGCGGGCGCCCAAGTCCGCTGCCTGAGCTGTCACTTCCCACATGGCGCCGACTCGAACTCCCTGACGGAGGACTCGCGATGAGGCTGGCACGAGCGCTATGGGTTGCCCTCACTGCCGTGCTGCTCGCACCGGCCTGGGTGAGCGCCCAGACAACCTACTATGTCCGCGACCTGACGGCGGTGAACGTGGGCGCCAACGGTTCCACCACCATGACCGCACTCGCTGATATCGCCGTTGCCACCCCACCGGTAGCCAACACGAACCGCGCCATGACCAGCACCACTGCCCCGACGGGGACCACCCGCTACCGACTGCGCCAGGGGGCAACCTCGACCAGCACCAACCAGGAGTACTTCCGGGCCTACACGACGATCTATGCGTCCGCAACCGGCATCGCCGCCAACGCGACCGCCCATGCCGACTTCTACACCTCGGTCTCCGGAACCCTCATCGTCGCGAAGGCAACGCTCTACGAGTACAACGACACCACCGGGACGGTCGGCGCCGCAAAAGGCACGGCGTCCCTTACCGGCAGTCCCACGAGCACTGCACTGCAGACCATGAACAACGCGAGCTTCGGGAATGCCGCCTTCACGGTCGCCGCCGGTAACCGTCTCATGGTGACCTACCTTTTCGACAGCACCAGTACGCGTCCCGCCTACCTCTGGGGCCAAGGGTCCAGCTCGACGCCGTCCGGCTATCAGAGTTTCACCGTGACCGAGACGGTCGCCACCACCACCGTCGGTAACGGCACGGACCCGGCGACTGCGAGCCTCGCGCCGGGTGCCGCGGCGACCGACCTCGACGCCTTCACGCTGCAAACCTCCGGCGGCACCGACACCGTCACCAGCGTCACCGTCAGCCTCGCCGCCGGAACCGCCGGCGGACTGGCCCTGGTCGAGGTCGTCAACGACACCGGCACCGCCGTCTACGGGACGGTGGCAAACCCCGCCACCGACACGGTCGCGATCGCCACCAGCAGCCTTGCGGCGACGACTACACTCGTGCAGTACCGGGTCCGTATCACGCCGCGAACGCATGCCAACATGCCGGCCCCGACCGGCTCGACCTACACCGTCACCGGCACCGTCACCGCCATCGCCAGCACCAATACCAAGACCTACAGCGACAGCAGCAGCGCCACGGTGACCATCGACAATCTCTCGCCGGCCAACGCGACCGCCTTCAGCGGCGTCGCCGGCGATGCCCAGGTCGCCCTGAGCTGGACCAACCCCGCCGCTGCCGATTTCAGCCAGGTCGTCGTCCTCCGCAAAGCCGCCTCGGCGATCACGGACACGCCCGTCGAGGGCACCACCTACAGCGTGCCGGGGACGCTGGGCGCCAGCACGATCATCTACGTCGGCGCGCTCAGCGCCTGCACCGACACCCTCCTGACCAATGGAACCGCCTATTATTACCGTATTTACGCTAAGGATAGCAACGGTAACTACGCCTCCGGCGGCAGCGGCGCTGGGCCCTACACCCCCGCCCGTGTCACCAGCGTCGGTAACGGCACCGACCCCGCCAACGCCACCGTCGCCCCCGGCGCCGCGGCCACCCTGCTCGATGCCTTTACTCTGCAGACCACCAGCGCTACCGATACCGTGACCGCCGTCACCGTCAGCCTGGCCGCGGGCAGCGCTACCGCTCTGTCCCTGGTCGAGATCACCGACGACGCCGGCGGCACCGTCTTCGGCTCGGCACCGAACCCCGCCACCGACACGGTCGCGTTCACGCTCAGCAGCGCGCTGACCGCCAGCACGACCCTGACCCCGTACAGGGTCCGCATCACGCCGAAGACGCAGGCGAGCTTGCCGGCGCCACCCGGCGCCGCCTACATCGTCACCGGCACCGTCACCGCCATCACCAGCACCAACGCCCGGACTTACGACGATACCACCAGCGCCACCGTCACCATCGACAACCTCTCGCCAGCCAACCCGAGCGCCTTCACCGGCAGCGTTGGAAACACCCAGGTCGCCCTGACCTGGTCGAACCCCGCCGATGCTGATTTCAGCCAGGTCGTCGTCCTCCGCCAGGCCACCTCGGCGATCACGGATGCGCCCGTCGAAGGCACCACCTACAGCGTACCGGGTACACTGGGCGCCAGCACGATCATCTACGTCGGCGCGCTCGGCGCCTGCACCGACACCCTCCTAACCAATGGAACCTCCTACTACTACAGTATTTACGCTAGGGACAGCAGCGGCAACTACTCGACCCCGGGGACCGCCGCCGGCCCCTACACGCCGGCGATTACGACCACGGTCGGCAACGGTACCGACCCCGCCAACGTCAGCCTGGCCCCCGGCGGTCCGGTCACCACGCTGGACGCCTTCACGCTGACCACCGCCACGGCTACCGACACCGTTACCAGCCTCACCGTCACCCTCGCCGCCGGGACCGCCGCCGGCCTGAGTCTCATCGAGATCGTCAGCAACGACACCTTCACCATCTACGGCAGCGTCGCCAATCCCGCCACCGATGCCATCGCCTTCACGCTCTCCCCCAGCCTTCCCGTCACCACGACCACGACCGCGTACAAGGTCTGGGTGACGCCTCGCAGCCATGCCGCTATGCCGGCGCCGCCCGGGACGTCCTACGCCGTAACCGGTACCGTCACCGCCATCGTCTGCGCCAACCCCAAGACCTATAGCGATACCGGCAGTGCCACCGTCACCATCGACAACGCCTCGCCCGCCAACCCCGTCTGGGGCAGCGTCGCCGTCGGCGATGCCCAGGTGACCCTCAACTGGACCAACCCCGCCACCCCCGATTTCGCCGACGTCCTCATCCTGCGCGGTACGGCCACGATCGCGGACCGGCCCGTCGAGGGCACGACCTACACGGCCGGAAGCCTCATCGGCACCAGCGCCATCCGCTACGTCGGCAGCCTCCAGACCTTCACCGATACCGGCCTGACCAACGGTAGCAGCTACGACTACGCGATCTTCGCGCGGGACAGCTCCCGTAACTGGTCGGTCGGCGCCGCGAGCGGCCCGTACACGCCCGCCCTGTCGGGACGACTCGATGTCACCAATCCGGCCCAACCCGCTGCCGCCAGTGTCCCCGCCGGAACCGCCGCCACCACCGTCGGCCGCCTCACGCTGACCGCCAGCCTCGGCGACGTCACCGTGACCGAACTCCGCTTCACCAACACCGGGACCGCCGTGGCCGAGACCGACCTCCAGAGCCTGCAGGTCTTCAACGAAACCACCGGAGCCTTCCTTGGTACCGCCGCCTGGAACGGCACCCAGTACGCCTGCACCGGGTTCCCCTTCACCATCGTCAACGGCACTGCGGTTACCGCCATCCTGCGCGCCAACGTCGCCTTCGGGGCCACGGCCGGTAACACCTTCGCCATGCGCTTCGCCACCGGGGACGTGGCCGTGCAGTCACCCGCCGTGGTGAATTCGGTGGCGCTCTGCACCGGCAACACCTTCACGATCACCGCCGGGACCAGCGAGGGCAGCACCACGCCCAACACCACCGCCCCGACCGTCCTCATCGTCAACCCGACCAACGGCGCCACGGTCAGCCTCTCGCAGACCGGCGAAATCCGCGCCCAGGTCCACGTCTACAACCCCAGTGGACTAACCGGCCTGACCGCCACGCTCAGCCTCAATGGCGGTACCAGCTACACCGTGACCCTGACCCAGAACACGAACTACGCCGTCGGCACCAACGCCGGGATCTACGAAGCCCGCCTGACCCTTACGGCCGGCGCCTACGCGCTGCGGGCGCGCGCCGCCAACGCCACCGGCGAGACCATCGTCTCCGGGCCCGTTCTGATCACCGCCAACCCCTTCGGAAAGGGCGATGGCAACCTGCTCGTGCGCGACAACTCGGACCAGCTCTGCCTCGACTGTCACGCCATCGCCACCCACTCGAGCCAGTCCAGCGGCAAGTACGGCTCCTGGTCAGTGGGCTGCCGCGCCTGCCATACCCCCCACAACACCACCAACATCTACCTCCTGCGGAAATCGATCACGCCACCGGCCGTCAACGGCTACAGCCCCGCGCAGACGGTCAAGTTCTCCACCACCACCGGCGACTCGAACTCCGCGGCCGTGGCCCAGGCGTCCTTCGTCAATAGCGACGGCACCGGCCCCTGTCAGGTCTGCCATACCCGCACGGTGAAGCCAGGCACGACGACCAAGCGTTGGCAGCGCGGCGTCGGGGCGGCAGGAAATGCCGATACGCACTACACCAGCGCTGCCGGAACGCGGCCCTGCGTCGATTGCCATAACCACAAGAACGGCTTCGTCGCCAGCGAGAGCTCGGGCGGTGCCACCTGCGGCAGTTGCCATGCCGCAGTCCTCACCGGCATGTCCGGCGCCAAGACCAGCAAGCACACCCTCGGCAGCGTCCTCGGCACCAACGACGACTTCCTCGACAGCGGCGTCACCTGGGCAAACCCCCTCGCCAACACCGCCGCCGGCGCCCGCTCCTGCGTCAACATGTGCCACCAGGATCACGTCCACAACCAGCCGCCCGCTGGCACCACCCACGACTACAACGCCCATCAGAACGCCGCCACCAGCGGCGCCCGCGTCGTTACCCGTAGCGGCAGCGGCGTCATCACCGCCGGGACCCCGGCGCGCACCGACTTCGATAGCGCGGTGGTCAGCGGCGGGCTCTGCGTCTCCTGCCACACGAACCCCGTCGACGCCAGCCGCCCCGCCGTCGACAAGACCGCCTACGCGGCCAGCGCCCACAACTACGTCACCTTCTCGACCTATGGCACCTGGAACTACACCCTGCACGACGGCTCGACCTTCGACCGCAACTGCACCAAGTGCCACTGGGCGGACACCACCCAGCAGACGACCGGCCTCACGGTCGGCGCCGTCCACTACTCCGACTTCCCTGCCCTGCTCTCGGGGACCATCAACCCCAACGGCACCCCGGCCACCTTCACCTGTAACCTCTGCCACGGCAGCGCCACCACCGGCACCAACCGCTCCGGCAAGGACACCGCCACCGACATGGCCAAGACCGGCGGACGGCACCCGGTGAACAGCGACGCCAAACACAACCTGGCGGCCGAACTCGCCCCCGCCTCCACCTACAACAACGGCGTCTTCTCAGGCACCAATCGCCACGTCAACTGCCTCGACTGCCACAGCCCCCACGCCGCCAAGAGCGGGGTCCACACCTACAGCACCACGGCCACCAGCACCCGCAATCTGGCGACCAACCCGCTGGCCAAAGTCAGCGGCGTGCAGTTCAACTACGCCGGACTGGCGCTCTTCGCCGCACCCGCAGCCGCCAACTTCACCTGGATACCCGCCAGCACCGGGGCCACCTACGAGTACCAAGTCTGCTTCAAGTGTCACACCAGCTTCACCTTCGGCACCACCCCGCCGAACGGCCTCTCGGCCAACGGCACGCAGACCACGCCGCCGGAAACCGACCTGGCCCAGGAGTTCAACCCGGCCAACAGGTCCGGACACCCGGTCGTCGTCGGCCTCAATAGCTACACCGGTAACACCGCGCCGAAGGCGCTCACGGCAACCGTCATGAAGGCGCCTTGGACCGCCGTCGGCACGCAGACCATGCTCTGCTCCGACTGCCACAACACCGACGCCGCCAGCCCCGCCGCCCAGGGCCCGCACGGCTCGGCGGTGCCGTTCATGCTGCGCAACTTCGGCACCGGGGCGCCGCTACCGACCGCCTGGCCCAACATCACCCTCACCAACCGCGCCACCGCCTGGTGCGCCAACTGTCACACGCTGGCCAACGTGGTACATACGCGCAGCGATCACAGTTCCACGCCCTGCTACAGTTGCCATATTGTCGTTCCGCACGGCGGCAAGATGTCGCGCCTCATCGGCGACAACAACGGCACCATGCCCACCCGCTACGCCTACAACAACACCCTCACCACCATGCGTATCCAGAGCTTCACCAAGGCAACGGCGGCCGTGCCCTACGACAAGCCAAACTGTCAAAGCGGCACCGCCGGATGCACGGATCACAGCGGCGCTGCCTCCGAGAACTGGTAAGGCCGGTAGTGGGCAGGATGCCGTATAAGGACGGCTCGTCAGCCACCCAAAGTGCCACACGTTGTTGTGGAGCAGTATTGGACCGCGTGGCGTAACCGCCGCGCTTTGGACTGCGGCGGCTGGACGCCGCTTTGGCTCCAGAGGAGCGGGACGCGAGTCTACTGATTCTGCTCTTGGCATTGAATGCCGCCCGACCCTCAGGCAAAACGGTCCTCGGCCGAGAGCGCCGACGCCCGGCCGCCATTATCTTAGCCCCTATGAACGGCAGCCCCGGCATCCCCGCACCCAAGGAGCACGACCGCGTGCAGGCGGCAGCGTCGGCGCTGCCGCGCCTCGTGCACTCACTGCGCCGATTACTGCGCTCGCCGCAGGTCATCGTCATCGAGGTCGCCGCCATCACGGCGGCGGGCGTCATGATCGCCGTGATCCCACAGACCGCCGTCGTCGGCGCTGACCAACTCGCGCGCTTCCAGGCGACCCATCCGACCCTGGCCCCGGTGCTCGCGGCCCTGGGCTTGCACGCGATCTCTGGATCGCTGCCCTTCGCCGCGCTCGTTGTCCTCGCCGGCGCCTCGCTCGCTGTCGCCATCGGCGAACAGTGGCGCCGGGCCTGGCGCGAGGCTACCCTCCCGCTCCGGCCCGAGAGCTTCCGCGCCGCCACCTACCGTCGCGAGGGCGAACGGCCGCGGCCGCCAGGCGCCGCCGCCGAGACCCAGCCGCTCTTCACCCGCCGCGGCCGCCTGGGGCTCTTCGGCTCGCCGGTCTTCCATGCTGGACTCCTCGTCCTCATCCTCGCCGGCCTCCTCCGCATGCTCTTTGCGCAGACCGCCGCGGTCGACCTCATCGAAGGCGAGACCCTGGCACCCCTGCCGAGCGCCTACGCGGCCCAGTGGGGCGGCCCGCTGGCGCGGCCCTTTGCCCTGACTTCCCCGCTCCGTCTCGAGGCCCTGACCACCACGCGCTGGCCCGATGGCGCCCTGCAGTCCTTCGCGGCGCGGGTCACGCTCGAGACCCCGGCCGGACCACGTCCGCAACGCGTAGCCGTCAACACCCCCCTCGACCTGGGCGCGGAACAGCTCTTCCTCTCCGCCCTCCACGGCCCCGCCGCCCTCCTGGAGACCCACCATCCCGGCGGCACCGAGCGGGTGGCCGTCTTGCTCCGCCCGGTCAGCGGCCGGGAGAACGCGTTCCAGGGCTCGGTCACCCTGCGTTCGGGTCTTGAGGCCCGGCTGCGCGGCACCCTGCGGCCCGACGCCGGTCCGCCGCGGGCCCTGGAAGCGCGCATCCTCGACGGTGGGGCCCTGCTCTTCGCCGGGCCACTGGAGGCCGGCAGCGAGGTGGCACTCGGAACGCGTGGGACGCTCGCCTTGCCGGCAATCCGCACCTGGGCACAGTTCCGCGGCAGCCGCGACCGGGCCCTGCCCTTGGTGTACCTCGGCTTCGGGCTCGTGATCGCCGGGGCAGTGGCCATGTTCGCCGTGCTCCGGGTTGACACCGCGGTCCTGGTCACGCCGCTGGCGGACGGGCGCGAACACGTTGTGGTGGCCCTGCGGGCACCGCGCCTGGCGCCCCTCTGCGCGGAACGCTTCGCGGCCCTCGCCCGCGAGCATCTCGGGCCCGAGCCGGTCGCCCACTCGAGCCGGCCGGGGTCACCGCTACCCACCCCCGGCTCGGCCCTGCTCCTCGCCGTGCTCCTCGGCGCCGCCCTGACGCCGGGCTGCGGTTCCCGCGGCCGGCTCTCAGACGAGCGCGCCACCCAACTCGTGCGCGCCTACAACCAACGCCTTATCGACGCCTACCGCAGCAGCGACCCGGAGGCGCTCGAGGGGGTCGCCGGCCCGGCCGAGTGCAAGAAGGTCCTGGGCCTCATCGGCGTCAAGTCCGACCAGGGCATATCCCTCGATGCCGCCCTGGTCTCCTTCGCCGTGCGTGCCGTCGGACGGCCGGCTCCGGGGACGGTCGTGGTCGACACCGACGAAACCTGGCGCTATGCCGACCGCCGGATCGGCAGCGGCGATGTCGTGGGCGAGCCCTCGGAGGACCGCTACCGCATGTCCTACCACCTCGAGCGCCTCCCAACCGGAGCCTGGCTCGTGGCCGAGGTCCGCTTCGCCTCTCCCCCGGTAGTGGGCCGGGCCAGCGCCCTCAGCCAGGTGCCCATCGCCGCCCACGGCCTGCCCGCCAAGGAACCCGCACCGAGCAACGGGAAGCAACCATGAACATCCGCCACCTGACCACGGCGACGGCGGCAGGGATCGCCCTCTGCAGCCTGGCGGCGACGGCCGCTGCCGAGGTCGTCTCCCTGCCCTGCACCGCCGATACCTCGATCTGCTGTCACCCGTCCGAAGTCACGCACAACATGGGGGCCTGCCCGCGCATCAAGATCAAGGGCATCGAGAATGTCCTGCTGCTGGACTTCGACACCAGCGCCATCCGCGGCCGCGCCGTGGCCAGCGCGACGCTGTACCTGACCAGTGCCATCCCCAACCCCATGCTGCGCAAGCTCGGCGTGTCGACGGTCGCCTGCCCCTGGGTCGAAGGCGCCCGCACCCAGCAGGAACCGGCACAGGACGGCGAATCGACCTTCCTCTCCCCGGAGCAGGGCCGCCGGGACTGGGCCGGTGCCGGCACGGACTTCACCTATGCGAGCTTCGGCAGCGGCGGCACCACCTGGCACCGCGTCTACCTCGAGCCCCCCGCGGACGGGGTCTTCGCCGTGCCCATCGAGGCGCGACTGCTCGAGGCCCTGGCCCAGGGGCGCTCCTACGGTCTCGCCATCGCCGACGACAACGGCGAGGTCATGAACATCCCCAAAGAGGTCCGCCCAGATACCTGCTTCGACAACAACTACGTCTATAGCCGTGAATCCGGCGACCGGGGTCCCCGCCTGCAGGCGACCCTGCGCCCCGCCGCCGAGACCCCGGCCCCGGCAGCGCCGACCGCCACCGCCACCGCCGGGCCCGGCGGCCAACCGCCGCCGCCGATCACCCCACCGCACGATCTTCTGGTTCTTCCTGCAGCCAAGGAGGTTGCGGGGCTTGAGCCGAGCGTCCGCAATGCCGCCATGCGCGTCTGGGCCCTGCCGGATCTACTCAAGGTCAACCCGGTTACCGGCAACCTCCTCGAGGAACCGGGCGTCTCCTACGCGGGCCCAGCGGCAGGCACTTACCGGCGTGCGAACCCGGCCTGGGACGGGACCGCGGGACGCATTACGGCCGGCGGCGCGGCGGGCGAGTGGGTCGCCTTCCAGATCGTCATCGAGGCCGTTGCCGCGACGCTGGCCGAGGTCCGTGTCACCCTCGACCCCGCCCTGCGCCAGGAGGGGGCAGACAGCGCCGCCCTGCGCCTTGAGCACAGCACCGTCTCCCGCGCCTGGTACCTGCCCGTGGAGGGCGCCTGGTACGCCGATCCGCTGGTGCCGATCCGCGACGCCTTCGACATCCCGTGGGCCGAGAACGGCGTGCCCGGACAGCGCAACCAGACGCTCTACGTCGAGTTCTTCATTCCGCGCCAGGCGCCCCCCGGCCGCTACGACGGAACCGTCACCATCGCCGCCCGCGGCGTCCCGGAGTTCCGCCTGCCGCTCTCCCTGGAGGTCTACCCATTCCTCATCCCCGATGACCTGCATTTCGTCTGGTCCATGAATGCCTACAGCAGCCCCGGCCGAACCTGGGGCGAGCCCTCGGAACCGAAGTTCCTGGCTGCCGAACGCGACTTCTACGTGCAGAGCCAACAGCACCGCACCTGCCTGGCTGTCCTGCACTACTCCCAGCGCGGCATCATCGGCGACGATGCCGCACCGCCCCTCACCGGCCAGGGAGCTGCGCTGCGCGTCGCCGACTGGAGCGCCTTCGACGCACGCTTCGGGCCGCTGTTCGATGGCACTGCCTTCGCCGGTACCCCGCGCGCCGGCCTACCCCTCGACCACTTCTACCTCCCACTGCACGAGAACTGGCCCGTCACCATGGCTGCCGGCTACGCCTGGAACGCCGTGCCCTTCGAGGACCACTGGCGCGTCTGCGGCCCAGTCGAGCAGGGCTTCAATGCCGACTACCAGGCCGCCTGGAAGGCCATCCTGGCGGACTTCGCGGCCCACGCCCGAGACCAAGGCTGGACCCAGACCCGGTTCCAGGTCTATCTCAATAACAAGTTCTACTACAAGCAGTTCGATGTGAAGACCGGCAAACCCGGCCGCGGCAGCAGTTTCTGGCTGCTCGACGAGCCCGCCTATGCCGACGACTTCCTGGCTCTGGCCTTCTTCGGCCGCCTGGCGCGCCAGGCCCTCGGCGAGGCGCGCCTGCCGGTCGTCTTCCGCGCCGATATCTCCCGGCCGCAGTACCAACGCGACTCCCTCGATGGCCTCATCGATGTCAACGTCTGCGGCAACTACGCCGGCTACCGCCAGGGCGTCGACCACCGTCGGGAACGCTTCGGCGAGACCCTCTGGACCTACGGCGGCCTGCCCAAGGTCAACGCGACGGCGCTGGAACTCGCCGCCCGCGCTGTCTGGCTCTACGGCCAGACCGTGGATGGCTTCGTGCCCTGGCTGACCCTCGGCGGCCCCGAGGCCTGGAAAGAGGCCAGCGAGACCATCGCCTTCTACCCCGGAACCCCCGTGGGCAGCGACGGCTGCGTCCCCTCGCTCCGTCTCAAGGCCTGCCGGCGTGGCCAGCAGGATGTCGAGTACCTCTGGCTCCTGGCCCAACGCCGCGGCCTCGACCGCCGCCAGATCGGCGCCCTCACCCGCGACAGCCTGGCCCTCGCCTGCGAAACCAAAGCCCTCGACAACCAGGGCGCCCGCTTCGAAGTCCCCACCGGCCTCACCCCCGACCGCCTCGACCGCTTCCGCACCGCCGTCGCCACCGCCCTCACCCAGCGCCCGTGACTCGGTTATCATGTCGTCGTGGTCGTAGTCGTGGTCGTAGTCGTGGTCGTAGTCGTAATCGTGGTCGTAGTCCTTGTCGTGGTCGTGGTCGTAATCGCTGTCGTAGTCGTTGTCGTTGTCGTAATCGTTGTCGTTGTCGTTGTCGTTGTCGTGGTCGTAATCGGAATCGATCCACTGGCAACCACTTGTCTCAAAACCGACTACGATAACGACAACCGTTTCGCTATCGCTTCACTGACAACGACAACCGCTTCGCTATCGCTTCACTGACAACGACAACCGTTTCGCTATCGCTTCACTGACAACGACAACGAAAACGATCGATAGCCTGTTCGACCGAACGCTCTGATCGTCTCCGAGCCATCGCCGCCTGGAGGGCGAAGCTCCCGCTGAGCCGCCTGGAGGGCGAAGCGCCTGCTGAGCCGCCTGGAGGGCGAAGCGCCTGCTGAGCCGACGCGACCACCGGGAGCGCCTTACTGCGCAGAGCGGCAGTTCCTCGCGGGCGAACCGCCGCCGCGCCTGGCCGCGGCAGCGCTGCGGACGGCATCGCCACGCCAGCTTGCGCCCGGCAATGATCCCGAGCGCAAGTCAGCTCCGTAGGGGTCTGCTTGTACTCGATCCGCCGTCCCACCGCTGCGCTCCTGCGGCGGCACCCCCGGTCACAGAAGCCGCTGGTTCGCCTCTGCCTCTTCAGCCCCGAAGGGGCGTAATCCCTCAGCCCAGGGCACCGCCCTGGGTGCCGGGCATACCCCAGATTCTTAGCCCCGAAGGGGCGCGATACCTGGCGTGCG
>CAILUI010000363.1 GCA_903837355.1 uncultured Victivallales bacterium | reverse complement strand
GTTCCGAGCCATTCGCGGTCGCTGTAGGAAATGGGCGAGCAGAGGATGTCGATATCCTTTCCTTTGAGCAACGACGAGAGGGCATAGTGACCGCTGGTCGGTGCGCTGTTCTGGCAGGGGGGGAACTCGAAGAGGTATCCGTAGAAGAAGACCACTAGCTTCTTGCCGTCGGTGCCGCGGCGGCAGGCGGCGGCCATGGCAACGACGTGGTCGGCCATTTCCTGCTGCTGGAAGCGGGCGAACTCGATCAGGCGCTTTTCCTTGGCAGGATCGCGCAGGAGACCGTTGGGATGTGCGCGACGTTCGTCGGCCGTCGGAGGCTCAGCGGAATCCGCCTGCGCATCGCCGCGCGTCTTCAGCCAAGCTCGGAACGCGACCTTCGTGGCTGGGTCGTAACCGCTCAGCGGGCGCTTCCACGTATCATGATAGAACCACTCGCCGGTGTTCTGTCCGCAGGGATGGATGCCGGCGAAGCGTTCGGGGAAGGCTTCGAGGAGGTGTCGGCTGATCTTCTCCAGGTGCGCGCAGACGTCAGCGCGATACTCGGGGTCCGAGACGCAGGAGTGGTTGGCGACCTGATTGCCATCGTAGACCATGCGCGCTGCGGGGTGACGCTCGAGCCACCACGATGGCGCATTGGCATCGACGCGCGGGACCAGGAGCACGTTTGGATTGACCTTGATAATCTGTCGGCAGAGCGTGTCGAGCGACGTCCAGTCGATGGGCTGATCCTGTGGCGTCCAGCAGTTGGGTGCGGAGAAGGAGACCAGGTTGACACCGGCATCGCGGGCGAGAGCGACCTGACTGAGGAACGAGCCAGGCGGGCCGCCCACGTAGGTCCACGTTCCCCCTGCGACGCTGTAGAGAGAGACCGTGAGGCTCTTCTCCGGCGTGGCCTTGGTGCGGAAGGTGCAGCGATAGGTGCGGCCGGCAACGAATTGTAACGTCGGCTTGCTGTACAGGTGGAAGTCCGGCCATTTGCCATCGGCCGGTTTCTGGAGAACGATGTGGACCGCGCCCTGGGTGACGTTGACGGTGCCGACGGTGTTGGCGACGCCGACGGGCCACTGATTCCAGCTCTTTGCGAAGCCCTCATCGCTGGCGAAGGAGTTGGGGGGCAGGACATCCTCCTGGGTCTGCGCGTCCTGGATGCGCAGGTCGGCCAGCCAGACTTCGCCGGGTTCGTGTGCGAAGCGGAAGTGGAGCGTGCCGGTGCCCTTCACATCGCCGGGGGAGAAGTCAAAGGTGTGGGTGGCCCACTCGGTTTTTGCGGCAAGGACTCCGCTGTTCATGCTGCCCCAGAAGAAGCGCGGCGGGATCGACTTGTCATTGACGTGGATATGAGGTCCGCCAGGCGTCTCCCGGACGCGGACCGTGACGGTCGCGGCCGTTGTTGCCGCCTGGGCAACTGACACACCAACGCCCCATAGAACGGCAGTGATGATTGTGCGGATTACTGGAAAGCCATGAGTGGCTCGCCCGCTGCAGACAGTCGTGAGGTCATTTCTG
>CAILUI010000362.1 GCA_903837355.1 uncultured Victivallales bacterium | reverse complement strand
CACCCGCCGCGGTCAAGCGGTAGACATTGGCGGTTCCGGTCAGCACCCAGGCATATTCAGAGCCGCAGAGGTTGAGGTCGCCGCCGAAACCAGCGGGCCAGGAGTTGACGGTCCAGGCGTCGCCGATGGCTACATAGGCGGTCACGTAGGGGGCGGGAGCGTCGCCGTTGTTCTTGAGGTTGGCGGTCAGGGTGGCGGTATCGGCGAGGCCGGTGACTACGCCGGTGGCAAGGCCGGCACCGATCGTGACCCAGGTATCCACGTCGGGGGTATTGACGGTCAGGGTCGCACTCTGGGTGGCCGGGGTCTGGACGGTGCTGCACGTATTGATGAAGGCCAGGGTGCCAACGGTGGCGAAGGTGGTGGGCAGAACCGGGTCCAGGGAGTTCGCCGTGGTTTCCTCGGCTACGGTGGCGTCGTAGGTCGTGTCAAAGAGCGAGTTGCGCACGACCTTGATGCGGAAATAAGCGCTCAGCTCGTTACGCAGCAGGACTTTGCCCAGGGTGTTGGTGAAGGTTGCGGTCAGCGTCGTGGGGCCGGGGGTGCCGACGAGCGTGTTCACCGTGACGCCGTCGATGCCGCCGCCGTCGCCACCGTTCACGGCAGTGAAGTTATGGCTTCCCTCGCCATCATAGGTCCAGCCGCTGGGGATGGTCAGGGACAGCACCAGGTTCTCGGCCGAACCGGCCTTGCCGGTGATGCACGTGGTCACGATGCCGTTGGTGGTCAGGGCATTGCCGGCGCCGTCCCGGTCGCTGGCGGAGATGGTCAGCTCGGGGTTGGTCACGGTCGGCGCGGTGACCAGCGGGTGCGTCTTGACGGTGCTGGTGAGGTTGCAGTGCGCCACGGCCGGGCGCGTGGCGCTCATCGATGTCCCCGGAACCACGCTGCCGACGAGGCGGACGGAGATGGTGCTGAAGCCGAGGCTACCCGTGGCGTCACCCCAAGCCCACTGGCCCTCGACGAGAGCGCCCAGCGTGCCGACAGTAAGGGTCGTGGCGCCGTTCTGCACGAGCGTCGGCGTCAGCAGTTCCGGATCCCCACCGGCACCAGCCTTCTGCAGGTAGTACGTACCGGTGCCGCCGCCCGCCGTCCACTGGTAGGTCGCGACCGGGAACGTCTGCGTTATGGTCGTCACGCTTTCCAGACAACCAATCGAGAGATCTGCGGAAAGCGTGCTGTTGGTACAGATGGTGGTCCCGTCGAGGGTGGCGATGAAGGAGACCTGCGTTTCGACGGAGGGAAGCAGGCCGGACGACATGATCTGGGTCTCGGTCCAAGTCAGGAGGTTGACGTTACGGCTACCCCAGGCCGGGGTTGAGGGGCTGGCAACCGTCGAGAAATTCACCGGCAGAGTGGCCACGAGGTCGGCGTTACGGATGGTGGCGCCGCCGTCGTTCTTGACGGTCAGGAGGTACTGGATCTTGTCGCCGGCGCCGCCGTAAACCTCGGTGGTGGTGTAGGCGGCGGCGGGATTGGCGGTGATGTTTCGCGCGGCGATGGT
>CAILUI010000361.1 GCA_903837355.1 uncultured Victivallales bacterium | reverse complement strand
GACCACGTGGCCGGGGACATTCCTCTGCCAGGCGGCCCTCGGTGACGGGTGGTAGCCAAGCGCAGGGTACATCTTCACCCCCACGAAGCCCTTGTTCGTCAGGGCGTCAATGCAGAGGTCAGCCGCATCCGGCCGCCGAGGATCGAACATCACAAAGGGAAAGACTCGCCACGGGTACGTGGCAACCAGAAGGGAGACCGCGTCGATCTGCTCGCGGTATGGCACGTTTTCATCGTCGCCGTTTCTGGGTACAGACTGCTCCAAGTCCATCATGAGGGGCGCGCAGGTATCGATGCGTGCCCGGTCCATGTCCTGCAGGTAGCGCCTGGCGACCGTTACGATGTCGCTACGGAAAGTCGTCAGGTACTCGCACACCCGGTTGTACGTCTTCCCCGGAACGAGGGCGAAGACGACCCCGGCTACGGCACTAACCCACTCCTCCTCGGCGATGTCCTCAGGAATCCCCGTGAGGAGTTTGATCGTCCTGTCTGGCACGAAATCGAAGTTCAAGAGGTGGCAGTGGACGTTGATGACGGGCTTGCGGCGCGTTGGAGGCATGTGATGGTCTCCTACTGCCAAGCCGTCGCGGGCCGGCTGTTCCCCTATACTCCTGCTCGCCACTCCACAGAACGGATCAGCCTCTGGCAACTCCACCGCTGGCCGCTGCCCCACCCCCACCACCAGGCGGGGCGGGGGAAACACTCGTGACGGGTTGACCTTTGGTGAATTTGTCACCGACGTAGCCAGCCTGGCTGAAGCCTGTCAGTGCGACCAGTTCCCACGGGACCTCCCACAGTTGTCCATCCAGAATCGTCTTGGTGATGAACAGGACCAGAATCACTACCGTCCAGAAGAGCATCTGGGCCTTCGGAATGGACAGCACGACACGGCTCAACGGCTCGCTGTAGTCCGAGATCAGATCAGCGAAGGCGGGCAACCCCGGGTTCATGCCTGCACCCGCCGCCGCCCCATCCGCCGGCACCAAGGTTTTGCGGTCCGCGTCCGTCCGCGCTTTGGCCGCGCTGACCGCGCCTGTCGCCAGAGACAGCCCCATCAGCGCCACGAGCGAGTCGGGGATGTGCGGAACGGCCATCCTGATCATCCCGAAACAGAACACCATGCCGCCAACGGCCAGTGTCCACGCCGTGAGTTGTACGCGCCACAGGGAGAAGTAATGGTCTGGACCACAGAGCAGATACCGCATGTGCCCCGTCTTACGGCGTGCGGCCAGACCGATAGCGGCCGTGAGTACGACGAGCATCGCCGCCGTCCAGGCGACCGCCACCTGCAGGTGGCCCAGGTAGATGTCTTGGGAGCCTACGACAACGCACGTACCTGGAGCCTCGCCCCAACGCAGAACCGGCGTAACGCGTGCCATGGGTTTCCAGCCGGGCATAGGGTACGTGCTCAGGTCGAACATCAGCAGGGTCCCGTCCCTGGCGACGGCCTGGCCGTCCACGACGTCAGTCCATTGCTGGCCGGGCGCCACAAGCTTCGGCTTCCACCCGTGGACGCCGCCCAACTGCGCCCCGTCAATGGTGTGCGGAGCATAGAGATCGAGACGGGGCAGGTCGGCTTCCTGGACAGCTTTGGTCACGAAGACCCGCAGCGGGTGGGACTTCACCTGCCCGTCAGGAACGAACAGACGCAACGGGCTGTCGCCTGCCGAGACAGGCGAGACTCCCGCTGCAAAGCAGGTGACACTCGAAAGGCAGGTGATGCCCAAGAGCCTCTTCAAGGGATCAGCTCTCCTTCCCTATCGTTCTGGACACCGCTTACCCAAGACCCCCGGTCGCACCAGCACTTCTCAAGGTGGCACTGGCCAGACTGATGAGACCGCAGCCCCGGGCCTACCCCGGTTCTCCAAACTCATCAGACACGGCGGCGCCCCCGCAATCCAACCGTCAGAACGGCCAGGCCCAACAGCACCAGGCTGGAGGGCTCAGGCGCGTGGCCGTAGACACTGCTGATGGAGTAGTCGGCGTTCTCCCGCGGCAGCATCGAGATGCCGATGTAGTCGACGTTGCCCCAGTCCACCGCCGCGCAGTTGGTGAATCTCGCGAAGTCCACCGCCGTGGTTCCGGAACCATTGTCTGGCGTCAAGCCGTTCCAGACAGCGGTGGCGTCGTAGAGCCCGGTCGCGAGATTCAGGCCGCTGCAGATGGTGATCGTCAGAGGATCCTGGTACTCTGAGACGTACCAGTCAATGCCAAAACCGTAGCCGTCCCCACGTGGCCCAGTCAGGGAGTAGTCGAGATCGAGGAGGGTGCGCGGACCGTTAACGCGGTCCGCACCGGAAACGCCGTACTCCAACGTCACCGGCCCCAGCGCGTTGTTGAGGTTGCCGATGGTCAGATCGCCCGCGTCGACGGCGACTGTCGTCCGGCCTGCCGACAGGTTCGTGGCCACCACCGACCGCCAACCGCCCGGCGCCTCGAGAGCACCGGAGTCGTAGCGCGCAACGTTGGCGAACGGTCCATTCTGATTCCTGATCCAGGACTCGGAAGGGACGGCACTGCTGGAAAAGTTGTCGAGCAGGAAGGTATCGGCAGCAGCGCTTCGCGCCCACAGCAGGCTACAGGCAGTCACCGCCGCCAACAGCAGACGCGATCGCTTCATAGCGCCATGCCTTCCGGTTCGACGCAGCTGGCCTCTGGCTCAGGCCGGGGTCGCCTCTGCGCGATGATGTCCTGGTTAGCGGACCGGGTCGTGCCCGTGCTCGGGAATATGGTGATGAGGGTGCAATACGGGCCGTCTTCAGAAGGATGCTCTTCAGCAACGGCGCTTCCTACGGGTCGCCAACGCTGCAAGTGCCCCGAGCATGAGTGCCGCCGCGCCCGGCTCTGGAACGACATCGCCCTCCACCCTGAACCAGTCGATCTGAACGTCGGCGGGGGCAGCGATGTTCCAGGTGTCGGAAGCCACGAACCCGATGTAGGAAGGTGTGCCATCCCCGTAGGCAAGGGTCTCGTTGGCCTGGGACCAAGACGTGCCGTCGGTGCTGATGAACTGGCTGTATACGTTGCCAACCTTGGTCAGGCGCATGTAGAAGGCGCTCGCACCAGGGTCAAATGGGCTGATGGAGGAGGCCCAAGCTCCGCCCGTCTCCGCGCCGAATTCGAGGCTCGGTTCACCAATCCGCCCATATACAGCGCGGACGTAATTGTCCACGTCATCAAGGGCCAGAACGTCGATCTGCTGGAAGCTCTGAGGCGGACTGAACGATAACACCCTCATCGTCGCAGTGAAATCACCGAGCGTCGGGTTAGTGATCAGGAACAGGTTCTCCGCGTTGTTGTAACCGGCCGAGAGGGTACCGGCCGAGCACAGCAGGTCCAAGTAGGTAGGTGTGTAGGAATACAGGCCGGGGTTCTCGTTCGTAATGGACCAGGCGCCCGACGCACTGCCGTTGAAGTCGTCAAAGAAGAGCGTGTCCCAGCTTGCGATGCAACACTGGAGCGCGGCAAACAGCACCGCTAGGGATATTCTCTGCACCTACTACCTCCCGATCCTCTTCGCCGCCACTCCCCGACTATCCGCTCACCCCGCGCCAGAGAAAGTGGTAGAACTGCAGGTCCACCTCAACCGATCTAAGAATACACCGATTGTCAATCCCCGTCAAGTCCAGGATCGTCTTGAAACCTGGCGGAGCACCGGATCCTGCTCAGGTTGACCTGGACGCATGTTGGGCAGTACACGTCCCGGCCGAATCCAGCGCTACTTGCTCGCAGCCTCGAAGATCAGCGACTCGTTCCCGCCCTTGTCGTAGAGCGTCAGCTTGCCGTTGGCAATCGTGCAGGACTTGGCCTGAGCCAGCAACGTGACGTACGCGTTCTCGGAGCGCAGCGCTGGTTCAAAGCCAGCCATCCGTGTGGCGACAAGCGGACCGACTGAGAACGTGCACTCGATCAGAGCCGATCTCTTGTACGGCCTGCTGCAAACGTGCCGAGGGCCTCCTCCGGAAGTCGCGAACTCACCGCCGAGATCCGGTCCTGAGTGATGCCCTGCTGCGGGCGCGGCTGCAATGTGTGGTCGAGATCAGTCAGCGTCACGACCCCAGAGCCGGATCCTGGAGCTCGTAGGGTAGAACCCGAGAAACAGCAGGGCCCTGGAACCCGAGGCATCGCGGCCGGTCGCATTGGGTAGTGAGACCGACCGGGTGCGGCACGGCCCGGTCGACGCGGGACCAAACGAACAGATCCAGCGGATCTTGACAACTTAACACCCCGGCAGGCTCCATCCCCTCCTTCCTCTCTCTCCTCTCTCCCGGACCTGTCGGGGTGTTTCTTTTCGCGTAGGTACACATCACGTGGCGCTCCGGATGTGTTCGCCATGACAGCCAGGCGGAGGTCGGGATCTGGCTGTCGACGCCGAGGTCATCCCAGACGACTCCGAGGCGGCACGGACCGTGCCGCGGAGCGACAAGTTGGGGCAGAACCCCCGTCGGCGGATGCGGAAAGCGCCTCTGGCCTACACCCTGTGGGTTGCATCGCTCGACTACAAGACGAGCCCCTCGTAACCGATCAGGGCATCTGCCGCCTGGACGCTCGTTCCCAACGCCGGAACGATCCCCGCCAGCGCCGTCGTCGCCGCGTTCCGCCAATCGGCATAGGTTGATGCAGGCGTCGGTCCGTTATCCCCGAAGTGGACGAGGGTCACCCGGCTCGGACGTGGGTTGGACAGGAAGCCATTAGTGAGTATGCGCACGATTTCATCAAGGCTCAAGTGTCCACCGCCCGCAGCGGGTCCTGCAACTCCCGTCGCCCGGTCACATTCGATGATGGCCACATCGAACTGCGTCCTGAACATCGGGTTCGCAGGATTGCTGACAGCCCAGAGGTCGCCGGTATAGAGTATGCTCCTCTCCTGGCCCTTCTGGGTCTCCTCGAAAACGAAACCGACCGCGCCGGGGGAAAACTGCGAATGCTGCACTTGGAACGGCGTGACCTTGACCGAGCCAACCGAGAAGGTTGGGTTCTGTCCCGCAACTAGCAGAGTCATCTCGGTCATCGGGCCACGAGTCGGGCTCGCGGGGTTGTCGATCAGGTAGCCCAGCCCCCGCACGTTCTTGATGGTATTCCAGCAGGCACTCGTGGCGTAGGCAGGAATCGGGAATCTGCCCGTGGGCCGGTAGAGGTTGAGTTCATCGATCCCCCCAATGTGATCTGTATGGGAGTGGGTGAGAACGATCGCGTCAACGGGGGGCACCTTGAACTGCCTGAGCTGGTGCGAGAAGTCCGGACCGCAGTCGACCAGAATGCGCTTCTCGTCAGCGGTCTCCACCAAGAGCGATGTTCTGAACTGCCTGAACTGCACCTGCTGACCGTTGCTGAGGCTGCCCGTCATTGGCCAGTGCAGACCCGAAGGCAAGAACGGGTTCGGCCCCCACGCGTTTGCCGTTCCGAGGATGGTCACTTTCATGCGCCGATTCCCTCCGGTTGGCCGACGGCAACGGGCCCAGCGACGCCGCCCAGTGCAAGCTGACTCTCGGACGCTACCAGACGCCCGAGAGCCTGGGCCTCCTCGAGGCTGGAGCACGCGGCGATGCTCTGCCCGAGTTCCACCAACTTCTGAAGTGCGGGCAGCCCCTGGCTGCGCAGCGTGCAGGCAATCCGCGCGTTGGCCATCCACCGCATCCGCTCGGCCAAGGAGGATCGAGTGCGCTGCGAAGTCCTGGGAAAGCTGATCTTGGCAGTCCTTCTCAGTTCCCTGTCCGCAACCGCAAGGGCGCGCCTCGACGGCCTGGCGGTTAGCGCGACGTTGGGGCCGGCGACGAAGGTGATCGTCTTCGTCTCGATGAAAGCGAATTCCGCGGTCAGCGTCATTGCCCCCTGCACGTTGGGCACGGTCAACCGGTCGTCACCGAACTGTCGCAGCAGCAGCGCTGGAGTGCTCAACTGGCTGGAGTGCGCATCCCCCAGGGGCCTTTCGCCGGTACACTACGGAAACTCCTGCCAAAGCCCATTCAACATCTTATATGACAGATGCTTAGACCAGGGAATCCAGACCTCAGGAGTATCGAGTCCAGCGACAGCAACACCAGCAGCAACTCGCCGTCGATGGACCGCGGGCGGCCGGAGTAGAGCGTAATCTCCGACGATTCCATCCAGTCGAAGTCCGCGGGCACCGGAGGATCCAGCAGAGGCGAGATGGG
>CAILUI010000360.1 GCA_903837355.1 uncultured Victivallales bacterium | reverse complement strand
TAGAAATGCGCTTTTTGAGGCTATTTCATGCGTCAATCCCATAATGTTTATTTAGGGCATAGCATCGCAGCGTCACAAATCCTTGATACAGAATGCCTGAGGGAATACGGTCCTTCATAACCCGGAAAGTCGCGCTAGCGCCTGATCTGCAGAACGCCACGGCGCCGCGCCCCGCTTCCAGTACGGCCGGGCGAGTGTATGGTGTTGACCCTCAACGGGAGCAACGCATGAAGACACCGCGGCAGTGGACACGGATGGTCTGGTTGGTTGGGGTGTGCCTGGGGATAGGGGCCGGCGCGGCCGAACCCGCCGTCGGAGACGCGGTCTTGACGGTGCGGGCGACGTCGCCGCGGATGGGATTGCTGTTCACCGACAGCGAAGCCGTCGACGTGCGGGCGGCGGTCAGCGGCGCCGGGGCGGCCGTGCAGGTCGATTACAGCGTGCAGGAGACCGGGGGGCCCTGGCGGGGCAGTGGCAGTGCGACCATCACGCCGGGCCCCAATGGCTCCGGGGAGGCCGCGTTGGCATTGGACCTGCCTGGGCGCGGGCTCTACGGGGTGAAACTGACCGCTCGCAGCGGCGCGCAGACGGCCAGCGGCCAGGCCAGTGTGGGGGTGGTCTTCACTCCCGCCGCCGTCGACGAGGCCTCGCCCTGGGGTATCTTCTACATCCCGTTCACCTTCGCCGGGCGTACGCCTGAGCAGTCCATGGCCGACATCGCCGAGAACCTGCGCCGGCTCGGCGCTTCCTGGGTACGCTTCAACTTCTGGGCCCCCATCTACGGCAAGATCAGCATCGGGGCGGGCCCGAATCCGCAGGTTCGCGGCGATTGGTCCGCGGCCGTGAAGATGGTCAAGGCGCTACGGCAGGAGGGCCTGTTGGTCATGGGTGAGATCGCCCAATGCCCCCGCGAGCTGTCGTCTCGGCCCGACGACACCGCGGTCGTCGGCGATGCCGGCTCCGTCTACAATCGCGTCAAGCCCAAGGACTACGCACAGTGGGACTCATTCATGGAGAACCTGGCGCGCGATTTTGCCGACGACATCCCGGTGTGGGAGATCTGGAATGAGGCCAATATCCCCAACCAGTACTGGACCGGCACCGTCGAGGAGCTCGCCGAACTCATCCGGCACAGCAGCCGCGCTCTCAAACGTGGGAACCCGCGGGCGCGGATCGCCGCCGCCGGCTTCGTCGGCGGGCACGATGTGGCCGACCGGCTGTTTGCCCTGGGGATGGGCCAGGACCTGGACATTCTCAGCGTCCACTACACCGACATCAACCCCGGCTGGACCACGGCCTGGAAAGCGCTGCTCGCCAAGCACACACTGAACCTGCCCATCTGGAACACGGAGGAGCTCAGCGAGGTGCCGGTGCGCAACCTCGCCGACGGTATCGAACGCTCGTTCAAGTTCTGCCACATCAACATCGGCTACGAGCCGTTCCGGCTGCTGGTGAACCAGGACCTCACCCCGCGCGAGCCAGCCATTCGTTTTGCCGTCGGCGCGCACTGTCTGGGCACGGCCAAGTGGCTCCGCCACAGCAGCGCGCCCGGCTGCGAACTGGATCTCTTCCAGCGCGGCGAGGAGCTCATCGCTGTGGTCGGCCAGGAGGCGCGGACGGCGAAGCTGTTCGCCACCGCCCGCAGTGTTGTACTCGCCGCCGAGCCGGCGGTCCCAGACGTGCCCATTACCGTGACCAACGAGTTCGGGCGCACGACGGCGCTGACACTGCAGGACGGCAGGGCGACCCTGGCCTTGGCCCAGGATGGGTTTGTGACGGGGTCCCGCCGGTTCATCAATGGTGCGCGCCGCCTGGAGGTCCTGTCTGCCGACGTGTCGCGCCCCGCCGACGTCAGCGTCATTGAGGCTGAGACTGGGCGCTTCGGCGCCGGTTGGAGCAGCAGCGACCACGACGGCTTCTCGGAGGGCCGTACGGTTGATATCTGGAGCGACGCCGAGCCGGGTCCGGAGGGCTACTGGGTCGAGGTGCGCTTCACCCCGCCGACGGCGGGCCGCTATGAGCTGCTGTTCGTTGGCAACCGCCTGTCACGCCTGCAGTCGCCGGCGTCGATCTCAACCTTCACCTGGCAGGTGGACGGCGGGCCGGAGTCCCTGGCGACGACGGCTGTGGCGCTCGCCGGCGACGTGCCCGGTGCCCCCGAAGGCGTCAGTGTTCTGGCAACCCTTGACCTGACCGCGGGAGAACATGTTTTCCGGCTCAAACTCAGCGCCCGGCGCGAACAGCCCGACCGCCACTACGCCCTCTGGTTCGACGCCCTGGCCCTGCGCCCGGCGCCGTGAGCGCTCCTGTCATTCTGAAAGCCGCCAAGGGTTGGGGTGGAGAGGCGGCGGGCCTCCGCCGTGGCGCCCGATCCGGGCGCATCTCCAAGGGCCGGGATTGGAGAGGCGGCGGGCCTCCGCCGTGGCGCCCGATCCGGGCGCATCTCCAAGGGCCGGGACTGGAGAGGCGGCGGGCCTCCGCCGTGGCGCTTGTTCGCCTCCTCGGTGGGGAGTACGTTTGCGGCGCGGATACCAACGAGTTACGAATGAAGCGGGACATCGACATGCCTAGCACACGGTCACGCGCCGTTCACCACCGCCACAGGCTCACGCACCAGCAGCCGCCGCGGCGCTGGCAGGACGGCTTCCCGCTGGGGAATGGCCGGCTCGGGGTCATGGTCTGGGGGGATGGGGCGCCGTTGTCCTTCACCCTCGATCACGCCAACCTCTGGGACCTGCGCCACGACCCGGCGGCACTGGCAGACCCGGGCCACACCTACGCCGCCTTGCGGGAACTCATCGCCGCCGGGCATTTCGACGCGGCCCGGGAGCGCTTTGAGGAACGCTTCCTGCGCGACAACCCGGTCACGCCGACCAAGCTCTACGCCGGCCGGGCCGAGCTTGACCTCGGCAGCGCGCAGGGCTACCGCGGGCATCTCGATCTGCGCCGGGCGGTGGTGGAGGGTCGGCTGCGGACGGCAGGCGGGACGTGCGGAATCCGCGCCTTTGTCCACCACGACCTGAGCGTGTTCTGCCTGCGGCTGACCGGAACGCTGCCGGACCCCGGCCTGCGCCTGGTGCCGCTGGCGGCGACCGGTCCTGAACTCGCCAAGCTGGGCCTGCCCGAGCCGATTCGGCGCGTCGAGGACGGCCTCTGCGTCCTGGGCCAGGAAGTGCCCGGCAGCGCCTGCTATGCGCTGGTCTGGAATCTGCAGGGGCCCGAGTACATCGTGGCCATCGAGACGGCGGCGACGCTGGCGGCAGCCGAAGCTTTGGCGCGGCAGACCTGGCGCCAGGCGCAGGCCCGCGGTTTCGCCTGTCTGCTGCGCGAGCACACGGCGGCCTGGCGGCGCTTCTGGTCTGGGGCCGCTGTCTTCCTGCCCGAGGCGGATCTGGAGTTCCTCTGGCACTACGGCATCTACCTGCTGGCGGCATCGGCGCGGCCGGGGGCGCGGCCGCCCGGCTTGCAGGGCGTCTGGGCCATGGATGGAATCCTGCCACCGTGGCGCGGCGACTACCACTCGGACATGAATGTGCAGGAGACCTTCTGGCCGGCTGCTCCGACTGGGCATCTGGAACTGCTCGACTGCTGGTGCGACGAGATGCAGGCTGCCGCCGAACGCGCCACCGCCTGCACGCAGCGCTTCTTCGGGACCGAGGGCACGTTCTGGCCGTGCTCCTGGCTGCCGGAGTTCACCCCGGTGCCCTGCTGGTATACGGTGCAGTACGCCTGGAGTCACAGTGGCTGGCTGGGGTGGTTGGTCTGGTTGCGCTGGCGCTACAGCCTCGATGCTGCCTGGTTGCGCCGGACCGGCTACCCGCTGCTGGCGGGGATCTTCCGCTTCTACCGCGCCAACCTGGAGGTCGGCGAGGATGGCCGGCTGCATGTGCCGCTGTCGACCAGTCCCGAGTACCATGAGAACAACCCCGATGCCTGGGCGCGCGACCCCAACATCGATATCGCCCTCATTCGCCGCGTCTGTGACTGGCTGGTCGAGATGGAGAGCGCTCTGGGCGTCGCCGAGCTCTCGGCCGCCGCGCGCACGGTCCACGAGCAGTTGCCGCCGTACGCTCTCAGCGCCGCCGGGGCGCTCAGCCTGTGGCCGGGTAAGCCGCTGGACGAGTCGCATCGTCACCCGAGTCACCTGATGGCCATCCATCCGGCCATGGACCTGACTATTGAGGGGAGCGCGGCCGAGCAGGGGGTCGTGGCGGCGAGTGTCGCCCAGTTCCTCGATCTCGGGCAGTACCGCTGGGCCGGACATACCTATGGGCAGTGGACGAGTCTGGCGGCAGTGCTCGGTCGGGGCGGCCTGGCCTATGACAGCGCCCGGCAGTTTGCGGACCACTGGGTCACTCCGAACGGCCTGCACTGCAACCGTGAACTGCGCCAGGCCGGACGTTCGTGTTACACCTACAGCCCCGCGGCGCTGGCACCGTTCACGCTGGAGGCCAGTTGCGGTCTCACCGCTGGGCTTTGCGACATGCTGGTGCAGGGCTGGGGCGACGTGGTGCGCGTCTTCCCCGCCGTGCCCACGCACTGGCGGGATGTGGCCTGCCGCGACCTGCTGGCCGAAGGCGCCTTCAGGGTCTCGGCCCTGCGTCTGGACGGCGAGACGCAGTGGGTCCGTGTCCGCGCCGGCGTGGCTCGGCAGTTGCGCTTGCGCGATCCCTTTGCCGGCGCCGAGTTCGAGGTCGACGGCCCGGCGGTCCGCCGCGCGGGCCAGGATCTGCTGGCGGAGTTGCGGCAGGGACAGACGGTGACGCTTCGGCGCCAGGGGTCGCGGGTGACCCTGGCTCAGGCGGTGGCGCGCATTGGGCAGGGCGAGCGGTCCTGGCTGGGCCTGCGCTGAGGCGCCGGGGGCGGCGGACGCTACGTTGCCGCCAGCACCTCGGCCAGGTCCGGGATGCTCTGGCGGCCGCCCCGGCGCGTCACCGACCGCGCCGCGGCGCGGCTGGCCAGGTCCAGGATCGCGGGCCAGGCCCAGCCCCGCAAGACGCCATAGGCGACGGCGCCGTGGAAGATGTCGCCGGCGCCGGTGGTATCAACGGCCACGACCGCTTCGGCTGGCCGGGAATGGAAGCCCTCGCCCCAGTCGGCGATCAGGCCCCGTTCCCCCAAGGTCACCACCACGACCCTGGGGGCGAAGCGCTCCTGCAGAACGCGGAGCGCCTCGCGCTGAGCCCCCTCGCTCTGGAGGTCCCCCCGACCCGTGACCTGTAGCGCGAAGCGCTCCGAAGCGACCAGCGCGGTGACGGCGCCCGCCAAGCCGAGGGTCCCCTCGCGCTGCGAGCCTGCGTCAAGGATGGAGAGGGCCTGGGGCCAGGCCTCCAGGGCTGCCAGGGCGGCGGGCAACTCGTGTCCGTCAGCCAGGATGACGCGAGGCGCCAGGCGGGCCAGGGCGCCCGAGGACAGCGCCAAGGGGGCTGTCATCGCTTTGCGGTTGATGATTGTCCGACTGCCGTTCCGCGTGTTCACCAGGATCGTGGAGACCGGCGTGAGGTGCCCCGGTCGCAGTTCCAGGCACGAAGTCTTGACGCCGGCACTCTCAAACTCGGCGCGGAGCTGCTGCCCGTAGCGGTCGTCGCCGACGACGCCGGCAAAGGCGCAGGCGACGCCCCAGCGTCCCAGCAGGCAGGCGGCATTGGCCGCCGGCCCGCCGCCGCCGCTGCACAGATCCGCGACCTCGAGCTTCTGGTTCTCCCTCGGGAAGCCGTCCAGGAAGAGGCTGTTGTCGAAGGCGGCGTGCCCGATGCAGAGAACGTCAACCGCCATGGCAGATCTCCTGCGGATGGATATGTATTCCGTATCAGCACTACATGCTCTAATGCTGCCGGAGGCTTCCCACCAGTGCGGCAACTGGCTGCTGGGTCAATTCGCCATGAACTGCAGGATACGCACGGCGGTGCCGGTGCTCTTGGGGCTGTGCTGCGCGCTTAGGCGCAGCATCAGGGTGTGTTTGCCCGGGGCCAGGTTGGTGGCGAAGAGGGCGTGCTGCGGTCGGTGGAACTGGTCGCAGTAGACGTCGAACAGGTCGCGGCTCTGCAGCGGCCCACCGTCGAGGCTGTACTCGAGGACGCCCGCGTCGAAGCCGACAATGGTGTAGATGCCGATGGCAGTGCCGGCGAAGGCCAGGGTCAGCTCGCTGCCGGGTTGCGTGGCCTCAAGCACGTCCACCGGCGGTGAGAAGTTGCAGGTCTTCTCGGTGCGCCAGCCCTTGGCGATCGCGAAGCCGCTCTTCAGCGTCGCCGTTTCGGGCCCGACGAAGCGTCCGTTCTCGAAGCAGAGCGGGTCCAGTTTGGCGGGCAGGGCGTCTGGCGCGACGGGCTTGAGTGCCGGGTCGGCCCAGGCCTGGTCGAGGAAGCTGACGATGCACTCGGCGTAGATACTGCAGCCGGCGTCGGTCGGGTGTACCGAGTCCCGGCTGAACTGCTCCCAGGTCAGTTTGCCGTCACGGATGCGCTCGCCGACTTCTTTGTACAGAGATAGGACCGGAATGCCGTAGTGTTCAGCCACCTTCTCGTGCGTCTGGACCAGTGGGGGAATCCGACCGGCTTTGACGTCCTCCGTGTACCCGGTGTTGGCGAAGTAAAGCATGACGATGTCGAGATCCGGGTTGAGCCGCCTGGACTGGCGTACGATGCCCTCCATGGCCTCGATGCCGCCGCCGTTCACGGCGAACTCAAGGAAGAAGAGGTCGACGCGGCCGCGGCCGAAGACATCGCCGGGGAGTCGGAAGGCGCCGAGGTTGGCGTCGGTGCCGCCGATGCCGGCCATCACGAAATCGAAAGCCGCCTCCGGGAAGCGCTCTCTGAGGTCGTCCATGACCTCCTCGCGCCAGGCCTGGGTGGTCACCGAGCCGCCCATGAAGGCGACGCGCACCGGGCCGCCTTTGCTGAAGGTCGCGTAGCTCCGCATCAGGTTGCGGCGCGGCGTGAAGTTGGCAAACGGCGTGGACATCGTCGTGGCCTCCTTGGGGCGGGTAACGGTGAGTTTCAGGTTGTCTACATAGTACACCGCGCGGGTCTTGGACGAGGTGACCAGGCCGACCCAGGTGAGGGCGCGGAAGCGGTCATCCAGAGGAATGCTCTGCTCGTGCGTGGACTGGTCCGGCAGGACGAGCCGGACCGCGGCGGTCCGACCCGCCACCGCCGACATGGGGAAGGCGACCTCGACGTGGGTCCACTGGCCCAGCGGCAGGGAGACGACGCCCGGACCGCCGGGTAGGTCCACGGCACCACTTGGTCGGAACGTGAGGGCCGGGCCGGGAGCGAAGGCGGGGCCGGACCAGTCGCGCAACTCGACGCTGAAGTCGGCGGGCGCGGCCGCCGAGTTGCAGACATCGAAGCTGAAGGTGACCTCGCCGCGCGCGATGGCCCGTTTGCCGCGCAGGGCGTAGTAGAGGTGCGGCCACCACGGCTGTTCCAGGCCTGCGGCGCCGATCAGCTTGAGCGCGCGCTTTCCACCCGCCGCCGTGTCCTCCGAGACCTCGATGGTGGCGCCCTGCGCTCGCAGTTTCGCAATCTCGCTGGCCTCCGGCGGCACGAAGCCGACCGGGCACTCCTCAAAGGTCTTGTGGAGTGGTGAAAGGACCTCGTCCGCCGCGTCTGCGCCCGCGGCCAGGCAGAGGGTTGTCGCAGCTCCAGCCGCAAGCCGGGCGAGGCGGTGGCGGCGAGCGGCGAACCGCCCTGGCAGATGCCAAACCATAGGTCGATCTCCCACGTGCGAGGCAGGACCCGCTGGACAGCCGCCGAGCCCTCGGCGGGACCGGCCAGCGATTGCCGGTTCTCCAGTTGAGTCTGAACGCCAATATGCGCTGGCGTGCAACGGCCGGCAAGCTGGTCCCAGGGCTGTTCCGTTTTCCCAACGACCATCGGTGTTGGTCACCGGCACGGTGAAAGCGTGAGAGCGTGATTGCGTGAGGGTTACGGCGCGTGTGCCGGCCGTCTGCCACGAATCCACGCTTTCACGTTCTCACGCGCTC
>CAILUI010000359.1 GCA_903837355.1 uncultured Victivallales bacterium | reverse complement strand
GCTCGGGGGGCAGTGTCTGGATCACGGTCACCGGCAGCGTGAGCGGCAGCGGCGTGATTCGGGCTGACGGTGGCAGCACGGTCTGGCGGGCCGGCGGTGGCGGCGGCGGGCGGGTGGCGGTCACCTTCGGCGGGACGCCTGAGGCGTTCACGGGCCAGATCCGCGCCTGGGGCGGCCAGGGCGGCACCGAGAGTCCCTCGGGTGGCGCCGGCACCGTCTGCCTGAAGGCGGCCGAATGGGCGCTGCCGGACCTGATCCTCAACAATGGCGGCCGGGACGGCGACCGGCGGACGCCGCTCGAGCTCACGCACACCCTGCGTAACCTGCGCCTTGAGGATAGTGCCGAGGCCGAACTGACGGCCGCCGCGGCCGCGGCCACGCGGACCGGTAGCGCCGAACTGAGCGTTGGACCGCTGTGCAGCCTCCACCTGCACGGCGGCGTGGTCTTCGGCAGCATCCGCGTTTGGAGCACCGCCGTGGTCACCGCGTTTGCTGGCGAAGCCGGGTTCGCCCTGAGCACGGTGGGCGACCTCACCATCGATGGCGGCGGCGTGGTGACGGCCGCTGCGCTCGGCTACGGGCCGGGGTCGGGGCCCGGGTACGGGGGCACCAGCGGCGGCAACCATGGCGCCGGCGGCAGCTACGGCGGTCTCGGCGGCTGGAGTCTGCCGTCCCCGGCGGGCCTTGGCGGCGGCGGCACCTATGGCACGGCCGAGTCGCCGACCGACTTCGGCAGCGGCGGCGGCTATGGCGGCGGCTGGGCCGTTGCCGGCGGGGGGGCGCTCAGGCTTCTTGTGGGTGGCGATCTGCAGCTCGATGGTTCGGTCAGCGCTCGCGGCCAGGCCACCAGTGCGGGCGGCCGGGCTGGGGGGGGCTCGGGCGGCAGCGTCTGGATCACCGTTGTCGGCACGTTCTCCGGCAGCGGCCTCGCCTCTGCCGATGGCGGCGACGCCGGCTCGATGGCCGGCGCTGGCGGCGGCGGACGGATGCTCATTGAAGCCGGGTCGCTGGTCGGTTCCTGGACGGCTCACGCCAATGGTGGCGTTGGCTATGCGGCGGGCTACTGTGGCGCCGGCGGCTCGCTGATCGTGCGCAGCAGCGTCGGCAACAGCGTGCCGGCGGGTAACTTCGCGGCGCAGGCGGGCGGCGACTGCGGCAACCCGGACGGCTGCGACGGCAGTCTGCTCAGCGAGTCGGTGGCGAGCCTGCGCTGGTCGGTGCCGCCCAGCGGCCTGGTCCACGGCCTGGCCCCCCTGAGCTGGACGCTGCTGGGGGTAGATTTCCACGACGGCAGCGTTTCGGTGTTCCTGCTGGGCAACGGCGAGCAGACGCCGATCGCCGCGGACGTGCCCGTCTGGGAGCGCGGTGTGATCTGGGACAGCACGAGTGTCGCCGATGGCATCTACGAGTTCCTGGTCGTGGCCCGCACCCCCGCCGGTCTGACCGTTGAAGCGCGGCGGCAGATGCTGGTCAACAACAGCGTCCTCTGGCATGGCGGCCGGCTCACGGCCGCTGCGACCTGGGGCGCGGACCGGGTGCATGTCGTGGACAGCCTCCTGACCGTGACCGCCGGCGTGCGACTGACGATCGCGGCTGGCGCCGTGGTCAAGTTTGCGCCCGGT
>CAILUI010000358.1 GCA_903837355.1 uncultured Victivallales bacterium | reverse complement strand
GTAGGTGCCGTCGCCCGCGTTGGGGCGGATCAGCTCCGGGCGGATGCGCAGCGGCTGATCGGCCGGATGGCCCATGCGGAACATCCACTGGTTGCCGCGCACCGAGCGCACGCTGCGGCGCACCTGGTCGGCCAGGGTCTGGAAGGCCAGACGGTAGTACGCGGCGGCGAGCGAGCTGCAGATGGCGTCGCTCGGGCCCTCCGAGGTCTGCACCGCCAGGAACTGGTCAATCGCCTCCTCGAAGCGGCGTTGGAGCAGGTGCTCGTAGCCCTTGAACGGGATGAGGGAGCGGTTCGTGAGGCGTGATGCGTGATCTGTGGGGCGCGAAGCGCCCAGGAGTTTCTCCGGGAGGTGGAAGCGGTGGATGGCGTAGAGGAACAGGAGCGCGCGCACCCGCTCGTAGAGGTTCTCGCTGCGGCGCCGGAAGGCGTCCAGGGCGGCGCACTGCTGCAGCAATGCGTCCAGCGGCAGTTCGGCGCACACGGCCTCCAGCGCCTGGTTGCGCAGGGCGGGGTCGGTGGCGGTGATGATGCTGATTAAGTCTGGCATAATGGTTGAGCTTCTTGTTGTAGGGAAGGTCAACGTATTGGGTCATTCGCTGCTTCCGCCCTGGCTGGCCCGCCGCGCCAGGAGCTCGACCACCCCGCTCAGCACTTCGTCGCGCTCCTCGCCGTCGAGGGCCAGGGCCATCTGCGCCATGAGCAGCCCGTATTTCACGCCGATGTCGTAGCGGCGTCCTGCCAGTTCGCAGGCCAGGTAGCGCTCGCGTTTGGCGAGCATCGCCAGGGCTGTGGTCAGGTGGATCCTGCGATCTCCGCCGCGCGCCACGTCTTCGGCCAGCAGTTCCATGACCGTCGGCGTGAGCGCGTGCATGCCGAAGAAACAGAGGTAATGCCCCGCCCGCAGGCCGGGAACGATCAGCCGCTGCTCGGCCTCGGTGGGGGTCGGTTTCTCGACCACCTCCGCGATCTCATACAGGCCCTTTTGGCCCGCCGCCAGGTGGCCGCCGACCGCTCCGTAATAGGGGAGCTTGCTCTCGTGCGTCGCCTGCACGGCGGACACGGCGCATTTCTCCACCCGGGCTCTTTCCACCAATTGCTGCGCCGCGCGCTTCTGTCCGCCGCTGACATAAAGATGGTCTCCTACCAGCAGGAGGAACGGGTTCTTGCCGGCAAAGTCCCGCGCGCAGCAGACGGCATGGCCGTAGCCGAGGGCGGCGGTCTGCTCGACAAACTGCAGCCGGCCGCCCTGGCCGCCCGCCGCCGCGGCATACGCGGCCTGGTCGCCGGGACAGACCACGACGCAGATTTCCTCGATGCCCGCCGACAGGACTTCCTCGATCAGGATGCGGAGCGCGGTCTTGGTTGCGCCGTCGCGGTCCACGAGCGTTTGCAGGGGGAGTGTCCGCTGGCTTTTGCCGGCGGCGGTAATAATCGCTTTCTTGATTTCCACGGCTTGCTGCTTTCGTTGTTGTGTAAGGTGCAGAGAGCCTTGCAAAATGGCGGCCCGCAGTCAACTGCGGGGCGGTGTCCCTCGAATTGGTTATGAAACTTGAACATCCCTATATCCGTTTGGTTCAGATCGCGCTTCTCGCGGCGCTGCTTGCGCGCGTCACCCCGGCGGCGCGTTCGGCAGAAGCCCCCTTCGATTACTTCCAGAACTCGTGGAGCGTGATCGGGCTCAAGGACTACAACGAGGGCACGCGCATCACGCCGGACAACGAGCTGCTTCTGTCAGACAAGACGCGACTGCGCATCTCCTGCGGCCCGGAGGTCGCTTATCTCAGCCGCAAGCAGACCACGACGCTGCTGGAGGGTTGGCTGCCGGTTGTCCTGCTCAGCGCTGAAGAGGAAGGTGTCCGGTATGACTTCACGCTCTGGGCCACCCCTCTCCCGAGCGTGGAGGATTGGCGCGCGGCCTTCGACTGGCCAACCGAGGGCGAGAACTACCTGAACTGGATCAGGGTCAAAGCCACCAACCTTGGGCGGGAACGCGTGGTCG
>CAILUI010000357.1 GCA_903837355.1 uncultured Victivallales bacterium | reverse complement strand
CGGATCGCTGCCTTGCAGGCGTTCCGGTCCCAGCCCCAGTCCTGGAGCGGGTACCAGTAGACGTAGCGGTCACTGGTCGCCGCATGCACCTTGTCGTTGGCGCGCAGGCGCCGGTAACCTTCACCCGCATCGAAACCGATGGCCTTGACGATCCTGCCGGGATAGAGATGCCGGTGCTTCCTCACCCACTTCTCCTGCGGCGCGATCTTCCACTTGACCGTGCACGAGCCGCGGTTGAACACGGCTCCGGGCAGCGTGGCATTCATCGTCATGTTGCCCTCGATCGTGGTGTACGGACTGCGCACGGGCTCATACTTCACCACGGTGACCGGCGGGAAGCCGGCCGCTGCCAGGAACTCCTGGATCACGGGCAGGAACTGGTACGTGCCTTCCTTCTCACTGCCGACATCGGCGAACAGGATGAAATCAGGGCGCAACTGGCGGCGCACCAACTCGACCAGGACCGCGGTCGAGTCGACGCCGAGTCCATAGGCGATCCCGAAGTTATCCGCAGCGCGGGCAGACTCGGGGAGCATGCCCCTGGTGTCGATGGTCATCGCTCTCCTTTCCGGCCCGAGGCGTCCGCTCAGGCCCGCGACCGAAGAAGCCCGGAGGGTGGCTCCGGGCTGTTGGCTGGGGTTACACCTCCCCGCCCTGCCGGCGTTACCCGGCAGAGCAGGGAGCGGGGGTGGGTATGGGTATCAGGCGGCGATCCGCCTCGCCGTCGAGACTTCCGCCGGGTCGCCAGCGGCACTCCGGGCCCGCTTCGACGCCCACTGGCGCAGCGCCCTGATGTCCTCCGCCATCGTCACCGACAGCGGCACACTGCGGCGTAGCGCCTCCATCACATCCTCCTGGCCTACCTCGCGGCCGGCGTCATACGCTGCATAGAGCGCATCGACGAAGGCCTGCTCGATCTCGCTCCCGGTGAAGCCATCGGTCTGGCGCACCAGGGCCGCCAGGTCGAACTGCTCCGGGTCACGCTTGCGTCTGGCAATGTGAATGCGCCAGATGTCAGCGCGCTCGATCTCACCCGGCAGGTCCAGGAAGAAGATCTCGTCGAGCCGCCCCTTACGCAGAAGCTCGGGCGGGAGCTGGCTGATGTCATTGGCCGTCGCGACGACGAACACGGGGCTCTCCTTCTCCTGCAGCCAGGAAAGGAATGAGCCGAACACCCGGGCCGTAGTACCGCCGTCGGTTGAGCCGCTGGAACGGCTGCCGCTGAGGGCCTTGTCGATCTCGTCGATCCAGATGATAGAGGGCGCCACCGCTTCAGCCATGGCGATGGCCCGGCGCAGGTTGGCCTCGCTCTCGCCGACGATGCCGGCGAACAACCGCCCGGCATCCAGCCGCAGCAGAGGCTTCCCCAGCACACTGGCGGTGGCCTTGGCAGTCAGGCTCTTGCCGGTGCCCGGGATCCCCATGAGCAGGATCCCGCGTGGCGTGGGCAGCCCGAAAGCCGCTGCCTCCGGGGTGAAGGCGCTGCGACGACGCAGCAGCCAGGCCTTCAAGGCATCCAGCCCGCCGACATCGGCGAGCGATGCCTGCGTCTCGACGATCTCCAGGAGACCCCCCTTCTTGAGGGTACGCGCCTTCTCGGTGGCGATCAGCAGTGGGTCCAGAGGTCTCTTGCGCACCACGGAGAGCGCCATCACGTCTTCTGCTTCCGTTGTGGTGAGGCCACGGGCCGACTCCGCCGCGGCGTTGAGCATGGCGTCGTCGAGCGTGACCCCGGCCGACTCGGCGATGCCGCTGGCGATCAGGCGCAGATCAGGCAGACCGGGTAGGCCCAGATGCAGCACCGTGAACTCCTTCTCGAGCTCGGGCGGGAGCTGCAGGCGGCAACCCAGGATCACCGCGACCCGGGAGGAACAGCGCGCCCGGCGCAGTTGCTCGCGCAACGTACGCGTCAGCACCGGATCAGCCGGCTGACCGGCATCGCCCAGGAACTGCTGGAAGTCGCGCAGCACCAGGATGCTCTTCTCGGGAAGTTCGCCGAGGCTCATCACGGCCTGCAGCGGGTCGTTCACGGGTTCGGCGTTGCCGGTCTCGACGCACACCAGACCCTCGGTCACGGTCCAGGTGTGCAGGCTGTAGCCGAGTTCGCTCGCGGTATCGCGCAGCAGTGCTTCAGCGCGCGCCTCTTCTGCCGTGACGAGATAGATGCCGGCGAACCCGGCACGGATGTAGTCGATGAGCTGTGCCTGCATAGGGGGGTGCCTCCTTGGTGGTGGTCGGTTTCGTTGACGGTGATCTCGAACGTGGGTCTGCCAGGCGCCCCGCCGGGGAGTCGCGTCTCCCCGGCAGGGCATGGACTGAACCCGAGATGGCCGGCCTGAGTTCAGGCGGCTTCGGGGCTGTAGATGCCTTCGAGCCGACGCTGCGCGAAGCGCACATCGGCATGGTTCAGCTTCACGTGACTGACGGCGAACTCGGTGGCTGTCTCGCAGGCTTCGGCCAGGGCCAGGCTGAGTTCCTCCGGGTCGAAGGTGGCATAGTCTCCCGGCAGATGGCCGACGACGAGTTCTCCGGGGGTGCAGAGGGCGGCGCGGGCGCGACGTTGCATCAGACGCGTGGCCAGGAACTCGCTCAGGGGCATGTCGAGCTCGACGCTGTGGCCGCGCTGGGTCTCAAACAGGGCTTGCATGGTCGGGACTTCCTCCGTTGGTGGGATGTGAGTGGGTGTACAGGGACGGATGCCGGTCTGGCACTCAGGGCATGACGTTGGCCTGTTCCCAGGCCAGGCATTCACGGCGCGTCGGGGCCGCGAAGAGCGCCGTACTGGCGCCCTCGGCGGGCAGAACGTCCCAGAACTGGGTGTCTGCATTGAACTCGATGCGGGTGGCGCGCCTGATCTGCAGGCGGCCCAGTTGGCGCAGATCGAGAAGCTCGCTGTAGAGACAGTGGGCTGCGCCGGCGCTGTCGAACAGGATCACGGCCTGCTCGCTCATGG
>CAILUI010000356.1 GCA_903837355.1 uncultured Victivallales bacterium | reverse complement strand
GCTGAAGCAGGTATTCCAGGACTGGAGCCGGTTCAGCGGTTGGCGTTGCTGCGTCTCTGCACGAGCCAGCGGATCACGAAAGCCACCAAGACGATGGGGGCGAGCATGACCCCAACTTTCGCCAGGCAGAGAGCAGCGGTGAACAGCAGCAGGATGCTGTGGGCGAGGACAGCGAGCAGCAGGATACCGATGATCGCGAGGATGACGAGCACTGCGGGATGGGTCATGGAGGAGGTTCCTTTCGCTGGGAACTGAAGTGCGGGGCGTGGGGTTGCGGGTGGAAGCGAGCCTCAGAGCAGGTTCTCCTGGCGGAAGCTCAGCCAGTCGCGCGTCCTCGATGCGGTGCGCGTGCCCAGAACGACGTGGTCCAGTACGTCGATGCCGACGATCTTCCCGGCTTCCACCAGTTGTCGCGTGGCGGCAATGTCCTGGGCCGATGGCGTGGGATCACCTCCGGGGTGGTTGTGAACCAGCAGCACGCGCGAACAATTTCGTCGGATGGCGCTGCGGAAGACTTCGCGTGGGTGGATCTGGGTGCGGTCCAGCAAGCCGACGGTGATCTGCTCGTCGCAGATGAGTTCGTTGCGAGTGTTGAGCAGCAGCGCGTGGAACTCCTCCTGTTCGCAACCGGCGAGGACGGGCCGCAGCAGAGCAGCAACCGCTTCAGGGGCTTCAAGTCGAGGCTGCTCGTCGGCGACGTAACGAGCAAAGGCTTCCATGACAGCACGGTAGTCGGGTAGCAGATGCGGGCCGGTACGGGTCGAGTCAGGGCGCATGGGTACCTCCTTTCATGGTTTGGGGGCAGAAACGAGGCGTGGTCGCAGTAAAGGGCCGGCTCAGGTGATTATGCCTCACGGGAAGGGGTGATTTCAGGTGGGAAAGGCGAGGTGGGAAAGGAGTGGCACGGCGGTGCCGGACGGTGGCTTCAAGGGAGGGAATTGGGGCCGTCTGCTGGTAACGGTTACCAGTTGGGGCCTGCAACAGCGACCAAATACCCCGGTTCCCGGAGGCTGGATGTGGCCATCTGGTTGGAATGGCCAGGTACAGGGATTGCTGCGTTGTCAGTGCGGCACTGAACAGCCAACGGCAAACCCTCGGCAGCGGTGACGCCAACGGGGATCGGTCATGCTATTATGCCATAGAAACGGCCCGCACTTAAGGACGGCGGCGCACTGCAGCGCGACACACGCAGACGTTACAAGAGCGATGGTCAATGGCGGGAATCCGGGGACCAGTGCCTTGCTCTCCTGCACGCGCGCGAGATGGATGTGGAACTCGCCAGGGTCAGCTTCAGGCATCGCGGGCAACCACTTCCCCTACGGGGAAGGGTTGGCGGCACCGGCCAACTTCGTCGATTCTGGTATTTTCGTAGGCGGTAACGGCGCAAAGCATGGCCGCCTATGGCAGGCATGTGGGCAGGGGGTAGACGACGGGAAACGGGAGATGTTGGGTGATCGGAACTGGCAACGTACCACGCCTGCCGAAGTGCGCGGTGCGGGTGGCGTATCGCGCCGGGGAACATTCCGCCAATCCGGCATCCATAGCGCATCGTGCCGGGCGGGCACACGCTCCATGGCGGGAAGGTCGAATACCAAACTGCGGGAACCGTGCAGCAAGCACCGCACATGTCCTTGGTAGGCCTTCAGAAAAGGCTACGGCACGGGGGTGGGTTGGCGACCCTCAGTTCCCGAGGAAAGCCAACAAGGGCCGTTGCCTACTGGGTCAGCCTCGGATGGCTTCGTGGCTCGTAGTGGCTTTTAAGCCGTCAAACAGTAGGGAAAGAGGTGTACAGATGGGAACTGTAAGGGACAGCACTCTTGGTCGTAAGTGCTTGATTTGCAGAGGTGCCGGAGGAGGGACTTTGTTTTAGCTTCAGATATGGCCATTTTGGTGCCATTTGGTGCCACGAACGGGTTGCACACGGTCTTCTGGCGTCTATCTTGGCCAAATCCGATACTTACGGTCGCTACGCCTCCGGGACACATCTCAATGTACTCCTCCATCGCTGCCGCAGGCGGAGCCCCCACCGCTCTTGGTGTCCGTATCGACAGGGCCTTGCCCCTTGAAGCCGGCCGCAACTGCTGGCGAGTACCGCGGCATCCTCTACGCCTGGCCGTCGGCTGGCCCCGGCAACTGAGCGACAGGGAGTGCCCATGAAGGCCAATGAGAAGCCCAAAAGGCTCAAGCTGGACATCGGGACTGTCTACCAGAAGGCGGTCGGCGAGTGTTTCTACTTCCGCTATCAGGTGAACGGGCAGCGGAAGGCTGTGAGCCTGCAAACAAGGAACCAGGACGACGCGCTCGCGAAAGCCAGGGGAATGGTCCCTGTGGTCCGGGCCCCATCGCTGGAGGTGGTTGCGGC
>CAILUI010000355.1 GCA_903837355.1 uncultured Victivallales bacterium | reverse complement strand
GCGCCACATAAGTCAAGTCGCTTTATCGTAACTACGCTACGCACGAGACGAGTTGCCCCAGGCACAAACCGACCGCGACTCGTGCGAGAAAATAAAGTTCCCCAGCCCTTCTGGCTCGGTGGAGTGCGTAAGTTGGGCTAGGCCTGGCGGCCAGCGCAGTATGATACCGAGTCCCGGTAACGGCGGGACTCCTTGGACTGCGGCGGCTCGACGCCGCTTTCGAGTGGCGATGGACGTCTGGAGTGCGTCGACTTCGCGCGCATGGCCGCTACGGGGCCAACGGAGCCCCGCTGAACCTGCTGCAGACCGCACCGCGGTGTCACCGGCGCTTCCTTCGAGTCACGTGCCCCGAGATTCGACAAGCCCCCTGCCCCGGCTATAGTGCAAGCGTCGTAGCTGCGGCAATGAGGAGCAACCATGAGCTGGATGGGCATCGACATCGGCACCTCGGGGTGCAAGGCGGTGGTCTTCGACTCGCAGGGGCGGGTCTTGGCCAGTGCCAGCCGCGAATACCAGACACTGATGCCGCAGGCCGGCTGGGCCGAGCTCGACTCCGCCGCGGTCATCGAAGCCTGCGTCGCGGTGCTGGCCGAGGCCGCCGGCCGCTGCCTGCACGCGGATGCGGTTACCGGCATCGGCGTGACCTGCCAGGGCGAAGCGTTCACGGCCCTGGGGCCCACCGGTGCCATCCTCAACAACGCCATGGTGTCGTTCGACACGCGGGCCGCGGCGCTGGCACAGTCCTGGCCAGCGCAGTTTGGCGCCCGGCGGCTGTACGAGCTCACCGGTCACACCGCCCACCCCATGTTCACCCTCTTCAAGATTCTCTGGTTGCGCGAACACCGCCCCGACGTCTGGGAGACAGCGCAGCGCTTCTACTGCTTCGAGGAACTGCTGCACGCGCGCCTCGGCCTCGATCCCGCCATCAGTTACCCGCTGGCGGCAAGGACGATGCTGTTCAACGTCAGAACCCACCGCTGGGACCGTGACATCCTCGCCGCCGTCGGCCTGGATGAGCAGCGTTTGGCCAGAACCCTGCCCGCCGGTGCCGCGGTCGGCAGGCTGAGCACCGCCGTCGCCCGCGAGCTCAATGTCCTGCCGGGAGCCACCGTCACCGCCGGCGGTCACGATCAGCCCTGCGGCGCCCTCGGGGCTGGGGTTACCGCCCCTGGCCGAGCCATGTACGGCATGGGGACCGTGGAGTGCATCTGCCCGGCCTTCCCCACCGCCGTGTTCAGCGAAAGCCTGTTCGACGGCAATCTCTGCACCTACGACTTCACCGCCGGCGGCATGTACACCACGGTGGCCTTCTCACTCACCGGCGGCAATCTCCTGCGCTGGTACCGGGACCAGTGGGGTGCCGCCGAACAGCGGCAGGCGGACGAACAGAAGCGCGGCGTCTATGATCTGCTCATGGAAGGCATGCCGGAGGCGCCGACGGGCCTGCTGGTGCTGCCCTACTTCACCCCTTCCGGAACGCCCTACTTCGAGGCCCATGCCGGTGCTGCCATTCTCGGACTCACGCTCGGCACGCAACGCGGCGAGGTGCTCAAGGGGCTGCTCGAAGGGGTGAGCCTGGAGATGAAGCTGAACATCGAGATCCTGCGTGAGGCCGGTGTCCACATCACCGAACTCGTCGCCACCGGCGGCGGCGCCAAGAGCCCGCGCCTGCTGCAGCTCAAGGCGGACGTGCTGAACCGGCCCATCACGGTCGTCGAGGTCACCGAGGCAGGCTGCCTGGGCGTTGCCATGCTCGCCTGTGCCGCGCTTACCAACGAGCCGCTGGCCGAGATCGCCCGCCGCTGGGTCCGACCCGTGCAGGCGGTCGAACCGCGCCCCGCCCATGCCGCCGTCTACGAGGCCAGGTTCCAGCACTACCGCGGGCTCTACCACGCCCTCAAGCCCTTCATGCCCTAGGCGCCGAAGGGCTCTGCCCGCTTCGGGGTTCGCTGTCGGGTGTTCGCGGTTGGACGGTCGTATGGACTACGCGTCACGTTGCTTCCATGAGCTGGCGCTTACGGGGTTGCGCCGGGCCCTCGCGGTCCCGATTGTCCCCATGGCGTCATTCGCCCGCCGCCCACTCCCATGGCTGTTCCTCTGTCGGCATTGTCGCCTCGGCGCCGGCCGTTCAGGGAGTTGGAGCGGCCGCGGCTCGCGGCCACTGCCCACGAGGCCGTGGGCGGTCCATAGGAGGTGGAGCGGCCGCGGCTCGCGGCCACTGCCCACG
>CAILUI010000354.1 GCA_903837355.1 uncultured Victivallales bacterium | reverse complement strand
CGACGACGATCACGACAACGATCACGACAACGATCACGACAACGATCACGACAACGATCACGATAGAGATACGGCTGCCGAGGGCGGGCAGGACGATCGGGAAGGCTATAGTGTGAGGCGTCGAGCCGGCCGGGGGGCCGGCGCCGGCAAGGACAAGAGGAGACCATGATGGACACCCCAACCCGAGGCCGCCGCGCAGTCCTCATCAGCCTGTTCGCCGGTGTGCTCAGGACGGGCTCATCGGCGCTGCTCGCCCAGGCCCCGCCGCCGCCGGCGACGACGACGGCCGGCGTCACCGCCCCCTTCGCCTTCGTGCAGCTCTGCGACCCGCAACTCGGCATGGGCGGCTACGAACAGGACACGGCCGCCCTCGAGCGCGCGGTCACCTTGATCAACGGGCTGGATAGCGATTTCACCGTGATCTGCGGCGATCTGGTCAACCAGTTCGACGAGCGCAGCGTGGCGGACTTCCGGCGGCTCCGGGCCGGCCTGCGCCAGCCGGTCTACTGCGCTCCGGGCAACCATGACGTCGGCATCCCGCCGACGGCGGCCTCGTTGCGGGCCTACCGCGAAGGCATCGGGCCGGATTTCCTCGCCTTCGAGCACAAGGGCCTGACCGTCGCCATCGTCGACACCTGCCTCTGGGCCAAAGCCGACAGTGGCGGCGAAGCCGCCCGCCAGGATGGCTGGTTCCGCGACACCCTGAACGCGGCCCGGCAAAAGGGCAGCCCCGTCGTCGTCGTCGGGCACCATCCGCCCTTCGTGAAGACGCCGGACGAGGCGGATGCCTACTTCAACCTGCCTTTGGCGAAGCGGCAGGAGGTCCTCGATCTACTCGCCGCGGGCGGGGTTGCCGCCGTCCTGGCCGGCCATACGCACACCACTGTGATGCTCGAGTTCAAGGGCATTCCCCTGGTCATGGGCGAGGGGACCAGCGTCAACTTCGACAAACGCCCCCTGGGCCTGCGCCTGTGGCGGGTGACGCCACCGGCGACTCTGCGGCATGAGTTTGTGCCCCTCCCCGAACCCGCGGCGCCGGCTCCGGCCATGGCACCGGCGAAGCCGTAGGATCGCTGTCTTTTCCCGGCCCTGGGGGTTTGACAGTCACCGCTGCCCCCCGCTAAGGTATGAAAAGTCTGTGATTTCTGGTGGCCGGCAGGCTCGCGGGTTGGGGCTGCGGTTGCTGGCGCAGGCAGCGACCGCGGAGCGGCTCGCAAGTGTTTCGGGCAAGGCAGCAAGTACCAAGGAGAAGGTCATGGAATCGCGTCCGCAGAAGCGTCGGTTCACCCTGATCGAGTTGCTGGTGGTGATCGCGATCATCGCCATCCTGGCCGCGATGCTGCTGCCGGCGCTGGCCCAGGCCCGCGAGAAGGCGCGCCAGGCGAGCTGCCTGTCGAACACCAAGCAGCTCATCCTCGGCTGCATCATGTACGCGCAGGACAGCGCCGACCAGATGCCCTCCTCACGCCCGCAGTTTGCCGCCTGCGCCAACGACAGCGTCGCCTTCTGGCAGCACTCGATCAACACCTACGTGAACGACAAGAACGTGCTGCGCTGCCCGAGTCAGAGCACGGCCAGCGATCCGAACTGCGCCAAGTTTTTCCCCTGGGCGCGCTCTCTCGGCCTGGCCTCGAACTATGGGCTCAACTGCAAGTGGGGAACGAGTGGCGGCTTGGCCATGGCGCGCATGCTCGCGCCCTCCTCGTCGATGTGCGTCGTCGACGTCTGTCACAGCGGCGGCTTCTGGCGGGGTTTCCGCGCCGCGAACGGCGCCTGCGCCGCCGGGAACTACTATAGGGAGATCCACAATGGCGGCGTGAACATCGCGATGGGCGATGGCCACTCGGAAGGCATGAAGAGCGTCCGGGCTTATGCCGACCTCAAGGCCACGTGGGATAACTACTTGCCCTGGAACCCGACCGTCAGCGTTCGCGCTCCGGGCTGGTAAGCCACACCGTCACCACGCGTTACACGCGTTCACTACAGCGGGGGGCAGTCTCCGGATTGCCCCCCGCTGCCTTTTTCCCGCAGGCCCCTGTTCACAGCGCCATGAGCACGATGCGGAGGCCGACGATACCGTTCCATCGGGCGCACCTCGTCCGTCGCTCGTGCTTCGCGTGCGTCCCGCAGCGCCTGCCGGGTCATCCCCGCAAGGGCATGCCGTGCTTCTTCATCCACTTCCAGACCAGAGTCCGGCTCACCCCCAACCGGCGCGCCACTTCTGCCTTGTTCCAGCCGCACTCAGCGAGCAACCGGGAGAGGTCGGCGGCAGAGCCCAGAACGTCGCGAGGAGTACGGTCACTGCGGGCGGCCTGCTGCCGGCGCTGGCGCTCGGCGCAGGTGGCTCGGCGCACTTCGAACTGGCGGATGTCGTGCGGCAGGTCCGCCATCGTGATCTCGGCCCCCTGACAGGTGACGAAGGCGAACTCGATGGCGTTCTCCAACTCGCGCACGTTGCCCGGCCAGCAGTAGTCCTGAATGGCGCGGCGGGCCGAGGCATCCAGCCCCCGGATACCCTTGCCGGTCTGCTCGCGGAAGCGCTCCAGAAGCAGGTCCAGCAAGCCCGGCAGATCGTCGAGGTGCAGCCGCAAGGGCGGCATCTCGATGGGGAAGACCTTGATGCGGAAGGAGAGATCCTCGCGGAACTTGCCATCGCGCACAGACTGCTGCAGGTCACGGTTCGTGGCGACGATCAGGCGCACGTTGACCAGGCGTGTGCGCGTGTCCCCGACCCGCTCGAAGGCCCGGCTCTGCACCGCGCGCAGGAGCTTGGCCTGGGTCATGGGGGAGACATCGGCGATCTCATCAAGGAACAGGGTGCCGCCGTCCGCCACCTCGAAGCGGCCGGCCCGATCCTGAATAGCGCCCGTGACGGCACCACGCACATGGCCGAACAGCTCGCTCTCCAGCAGGGTCTCAGGCAGGGCTGCGCAGTTGACCTCCATGAAGGGCTGGGCGCGGCGCGGCCGAGGTCATGGATCGCACGGGCCGCCAAGCCCTTGCCGGTACCGCTCTCCCCGGAGAGCAGCACGGTCGCCGCGCTCTGGGCGGCCAACTCGACCAGGCGATAGACCTCCCGCATCTCCCGGCTGTCGCCGGCAAATAGATGCCTGCTAATGATATGTAAAACAATATGCTTCATACTATTATATAGTATTCGATGGGCGTGGCATGGAGGCTGCTAATGGGTTTCGAGCCCGTCGGGACATATACTGGAGCGACACCCTCGAGAACCGCCAGGAGAACAGCATGGACTTCCCCGGCGCAGCTTCGGCTGAAGACAGGCAGGTAGGTCGGCGGCTTCCCCGTCTGGCTTGCGGGACCCGCAACCCCTCAGCCAGCGTTGGCGAAGCGCGCCGGAATGTCGTTCATGACGCTTTCCGGGGTGCTATCGGTAGCGGAATCGGGATCGCGGGCGGTACCGATGGCGATGGCGATACCGATTCCGACCCCGATTTCCGCGCACCTGCTAAGTGGTTACCGGGACCATTGGTCTCGTGTTGCAGCCCTGCTTTCCTCACCTATCTTGTAGAGTACCAAAGGCATTGACCTAGGCGCTTCCTTGTGTAGCGGGATGATACCGATGAGAAGAACACCAGGCTGGATGGTCAGTATGGCGGCAGCGGCGGGGCTCTGGGTGGCCGTGGGGACGGGCTGCGGCAAGCAGCATGAGGGGGCCGAGGGCGCGGCCCTGCGGCCGGAGGCACCGGCCGGGACCCCGGTTGCGGTGCAGACCCTGACCGTGGCCCTGCAGGATGCGGACCAGTTCAATGAGTTTGCCGGCACGGTGCAGTCGCGGGTGACGGTGGAGGTGTCGGCGCGGATCGCGGCACACATTCTGCAACTTCCGGTACGCTCGGGGGACATGGTCAAGCAGGGCGACCTGCTGGCGACCCTGGATGACCGCGACGTGCAATCGCGGCTGCGGCAGGTGGAGGCGGCGCTGGTGGCCGCCCAGGCGGCGGTGGTCGAGACCGAGGCAGAGTTCACGCGTTACCAGACCTTGCTCAAGTCAGGCGCCTCGTCGCGCCAGGAGTTCGAGCAGGCGCAGATGCGCCACGACACCGCCAAGGCGGGTGTGGCCCAGGTGGCGGAACAGGTCAAGGAAGCGCAGTTGAACCTGGGTTACACCGAGGTCCGCAGCCCCATCGACGGGATCGTCGTCAACCGGCACGCCGAGTCTGGCGATCTGGCGGCGCCGGGGCGCAGCCTGGTGACCCTGCAGAAGCCGACCGACCTGTGGTTGGAGGCGCCGGTCTCCGAGGCCTGCGCCCGCCGCATCCACGTCGCGGACCCGGTCCATGTCCGGGTCGACGCCCTGGAAACGGCGTTGGGCACGCAGGTGACGGAGATCGTGCCCTCGGTGGACCCGCGCAGCCGCTCGTTCCTGGTACGCGCGGCCTTGCCGCCGAACCCGGCCCTGCAGCCGGGGATGTTCGGCCGCCTGCAGTTCCGCTGCGAGCAACGGCAGCTCCTGGCGCTGCCGCCGACGGCCCTGGTCAGCCGCGGCCAACTCGACTACGTGTTCGGGGTGCAGGACGGCCGCGCCCAGTTGCGCCTGATCCGTCGCGGGCGCCTGTTCCAGGACGGCGTTGAGATCCTGGCCGGGGTGGGAGTGGGCGACACGGTCATCGTCAACCCGCCGGCGAGTCTGCGCGACCAGGATCCGGTCACCCCGACCGCAGCCCCCACGGCGGCGCCGACGCCGGCACTGCCGCCAGCGGAGGGTAAGCCGTGAAGCACGAGGAGCACCCGGCACATGGCAGCGGGATGGCGGCGGCCATCGTCAAGCTGTTCATCGATTCGAAGCTGACGCCGCTGATCATCCTGGCCTCCATCCTGCTGGGGGTGGCGGCGGTCTGGTTCCTGCCCCGCGAGGAGGAGCCGCAGATTGTTGTGCCGATGATCGACGTCTTTGTCGAGATGCCGGCAGCTTCGGCGGCGGAGGTCGAGCAGCGGGTCACCCGACCTCTGGAGAAGCTGCTGTGGGAGATCCCCGGCGTCGAGTATCTCTACTCCACCAGCAGTGCGGGACGCTCACTGGTGATCGTACGCTTCGAGGTCGGCCACTCAGCCACCGAGGCCGTGGTCAAGCTCAATGCCAAGATCGCAGCCAACCTGGACCGCATCCCCCCCGGGGTGACGCAGCCCCTGGTCAAGGTGCGCTCGATCGACGATGTGCCGATCCTGGCCCTGACCTTCTGGAGCGACGCCTATGACCACGGGGTCCTGCGGCGGATCGCGGCGCAGGTGGACGATGCGGTCAAGCAGGTGGATCAGGTCAGTGAGACCACCCTCATCGGCGGCCTGCCGCGCCGGATGCGGGTGGTGCCGGACCGCGCCGCCATGGCCGGCCGCGGACTGACGCTGACGGAACTGGCGGGGGCCCTGCGGCAGGCCAACCAGCCGCTGCCCGCCGGCAGCATCGACGTCAATGGCCAGGAGGTCCTGGTCGAAACCGGCGCCTTCCTCCAGGATGCCGAAGCCGTGGCCGCCGTGGTGGTCGGCGTGCAGGCCGGCCAGCCGATCCGCCTGCGCGACGTGGCCGCCGTGGTAGACGGCCCCGACGAACCCGATCAGTACGTCTTCTTCCGGCCTGGCGCGACCCACGAGAGTCACGCTGGCGCGGCGGGCATCAGCCCGTTCCGGCCGGCCGTGACCCTGGCCGTCGCCAAGCGCCAGGGGACCAACGCCATCGACGTCGCCAACCGCGTGCTGCGCAAGGTCGAAGGCCTGCAGGGCACGGTCATCCCGCGCGAGGTCCAGGTGAGCATCACGCGGCACTACGGCCAGACCGCCGCCGAGAAGGCCGACGAGCTGCTCTGGCACATGGGGCTCGCCGTGCTCTCGGTGTCGATCCTCATCGGCCTCGTCCTCGGCTGGCGCGAATCCGCCGTCGTCGCCATCGCCATCCCGGTGACCCTGGCCCTGACCCTGGCCGCCTTCTACCTCATCGGCTTCACCCTCAACCGCATCACCCTGTTTGCTCTGATTTTCTCGATCGGAATACTCGTCGACGACCCCATCGTCGATGTCGAGAACATCGTTCGTCATCTGCGCCTGCCGCGGAACCGCCAGCGGCCAGTGCTGGCGGTGGCCATGGAAGCAGTCAACGAGGTCCGCAGTCCGCTGATTCTGGCGACCTTGACCGTGATTGCGGCGATCCTGCCGATGGCCTTTGTGCGCGGCCTGATGGGGCCGTACATGCGGCCGATCCCGGTGGGCGCTTCGGCGGCGATGCTCTTCTCGATGCTGGTCGCCTTCATGGTGACGCCGTGGGCCGCGGCCCGCATTCTGCGCGCCGAACACGGCCACGCGGGTGCGGTTGCCGAGAAGGAGGATGGGGCCACCCGGCTCTACCGGCGGGTGATGGGCTGGTTGGTCCACCATCGGGGCGGGCGTGCCGGCTTCCTGGTGCTGCTCGTGGTGCTGCTGCTGGCGGCCTTCAGTACGGTGCCGACCGGCTACGTCAAGCTGAAGATGCTGCCCTTCGACAACAAGAGCGAGTTCCAGGTGATCATCGATATGCCCGAAGGGACGGCCCTGGAACAGACGACGCGCGTGGCCCGCGACCTGGCCGCCACGGTGGCGCTGTGCCCGGAGGTGCGAGACGTCCAAGTCTACGCCGGGACCGCCTCGCCCTACAACTTCAACGGCCTGGTGCGGCACTACTACCTGCGGCGCGGGGCGAATGTGGCGGACCTGCAGGTCAATCTCAGCCCCAAGGGCGAGCGCAAGCGCCAAAGTCACGCCATCGCCAAGGAACTGCGGCCGCGACTGCAGGCGTTGGCGCAGACCTACGGGGCACGGATCAAGGTGGCCGAGGTGCCGCCCGGGCCGCCGGTGATCCAGACCCTGGTCGCCGAGGTTTACGGCCCTGACGGCGCCGCCCGCAACGCCCTGGCGCGCCGCATCGAGGGCATCTTCCAACGGGCCGCGGGTGTGGTGGACGTTGACACCATGATCGAGGATGAGCAACCCAAGATCATCTTCGACATTGACCGCGAGAAAGCGGCCCTGCACGGGGTGGATACGGAGCTGATCTCGCAGACCCTGCGCCTGGCCATCGACGGCGCCCGGGTCGGGATCATCCACGACGCTCGCGAGCGCGAGGACGTCAGCCTGGTGGTGCGCCTGGCCGAGGAGGCGAGGTCATCGCCGGCGGACCTGCGCCTGATCCCTATCCGCACCCGCGACGGCAATCTGGTGCCGCTGGGCGAACTGGTGACACGGCGCGAGGTGCTGAGCGAGGTCAGCATCTACCACAAGAACCTGATGCCGGTGTCGTACGTGCTCGCCGATGTGGCCGGCGCCACCGAGAGCCCGGTCTACGCCATGCTCGGCCTGCGGCGGGCGCTCGCGGATCTGCAGCCCAACCAGGGCGCCGACACCAAGCTGGACACCTACTTCGCCCGCCTGCCTTTCAGCGAGGACCGCTACAGCCTGAAGTGGGATGGCGAGCTGCACATCACCTACGAAGTCTTCCGCGACCTGGGGCTGGCCTTCGCCGCGGTGCTGATCCTGATCTACGTGCTGATCGTCGGCTGGTTCAAGTCTTTCGGTACGCCCTTCATCATCATGGCAGCGATCCCGTTCTCGCTGGTCGGCATCCTGCCGGCGCACGGCCTGGTCGGCGCCTTCTTCTCCGCGACCTCGATGATCGGCTTCATCGCCGGGGCCGGCATCGTGGTGCGCAACTCGATCATCCTGGTGGATTTCATCGAACTGCGCGTGCGCGAAGGCATGCCGTTGGACGAGGCCGTGGTGGACGCGGGCGCGGTGCGTTTCCGGCCGATGGTGCTGACTGCGCTGGCGGTGGTAGTCGGGGCTTCGGTGATCCTCTTCGACCCGATCTTCCAGGGGCTCGCCCTCTCACTGATGGCGGGCGAGATCGCGAGCCTGCTGCTGAGCCGCATGGCAGTGCCGGTGCTGTACTACATGGCGCACCGCGGGAAGGGCCAGTGAAGAGTGAGTGGTGAGTGGTGAGTGGTGAGTGGTGAGTGGTGAACGGTAAACGGTGGACGGTAAACGGTGGACGGTAAACGGTGGACGGTAAACGGTAGACGGTAAACGGTGGACGGTGGTGAACGGTACTGTTCACTGTTCACTGTTCACTGTTCACTGTTCACTGTTCACTGTTCACTGTTCACTGCCCACTGCCCACTGCCCACT
>CAILUI010000353.1 GCA_903837355.1 uncultured Victivallales bacterium | reverse complement strand
CTATGGGAGATCCACCATGCTCCGACTCAACGCCTCGTTCAGCAAGAAGGTACCGATCGAGGGCCAGGACTACTCCTCGCAGAGCTACCATGCCAGCGTCGAGGTCGAGATCCCCGATGGCCTCAGCCCCGAGCAGCTTCGCGACCGCATCCACGATACCTTCGGGCTGGTGCGCGACAGCGTCGAGAATGAACTCGGCGGCCAGGCGTCGGCGTTGCCGGCCCCGGCCCAGCCGTCACAGCCTCAGCAGCAGCCGGCACCAGCGCCGGCCAAACCGACCGATGCCCCGGCATCCTCCAAGCAGATCCACTACCTCACGACCCTCGCTCTGGATCGCGGCATGGACCTGCGCGCCCTCAACGGCACCTGCCAGCGCGACTTCGGGGTGACCTCGGTGGAAGCGCTGAGCCGCCGTCAGGCCTCGGAACTCATCGACCGCATGAACGCCCGTGAAGGCGGTAGCCGCCAGGCGACCCGGAGGGCGGCATGAACCCGCCAGTGCCCACCCTGGCCGAACTGCGCAAGAAACCCCACTGGTCGTTCTCGGCGCTGAACACGTTCCTCAACACCTGCAGCCTGCAATGGGCCTTCAGGTACGTCTGGAAACTGCCGTCGGTCTCAACGCCGGCGGCGCTGGTCTTCGGCGGGGTATTCCACAGTGCCTGCACCTTCGCTTTCCGGGCCCGACTCGCCGGACGCGATCTGCCGGTGACCCCGGCCCTGGATCTCTTCGGCGATCTCTTCGGGCAGGAATGTCGCACGGCAGAGATACCGGTGCAGTTTCGTGAAGACGAGACCGTGGACACGCTGATCCGCCAGGGTCAGGGCATGTTGCAGGCGCTGCTCGTTGATCCGGTGTGCCGCGCTGACCGCATCGTCGCGGTGGGCGAGGTGTTCCAAGTGCCTCTGCCTCACGCGAGCGGCACCGAGCCCAAACCCCTGATCGGCGAGTATGACCTCGTGGTGCAGGATGCCGAGGGCTGTACCATCGTCGACTGGAAGACGGCGGCTCGACGCTGGCCCGAAGGCAAGGCCGACAGCGATCTCCAGCCCACCTGCTACCTCTACGCCCGCAGCTTCACTGACGACACCCCGACCCGGTTCCGTTTCGACGTGGTGACCAAGACCGCCAAGCCCACGGTGACCCACCTGGAAACGGTTCGCAATGAGGATCGCTTCTTGCGCTTCGAAGCCCTGCTGCAGGTGGTGAGCGCCATGGTCAAGGCAGAGCATTTCCTGCCCTCCGAACAGAGCTGGTCCTGCAGCGACTGCCAGTACGCGGAAGCGTGTAAGGCCTGGCACCGCAGTCGTGCCCGGGTCTCGGTCACGTTAAGCCGGGCCGCGTGAGACCCACGCACGAAAGGGCCGGTGGCATCCCCCAACCCTGGAGCCCAGAGCATGAATCCTGCAGGAACGGTAACCGGCAGGTTCTCCTGCACCGGATACGAAGTCTTCCTCGATGGACAGCAGGTGTACGCGGCGGGGAACAACCCCCACGACTCCATGGCATCTGCCGAACCGGGCCAGGAACTACCCCTGTCCCGGATCGCCGAGTTCTGTGAACGCACGGCTCGCGAGATCGCTGCCGAGACCG
>CAILUI010000352.1 GCA_903837355.1 uncultured Victivallales bacterium | reverse complement strand
TCCCGCTACGGGTGAGCGCGTGAGAACGTGAAAGCGTGGATTCGTGGCAGACGGCCGGCACACGCGCCGTAACCCTCACGCAATCACGCTCTCACGCTTTCACCGTGCCGGTGACCAACAGCGATGGTCGTTGGGAAAACGGAACAGCCCTGAGCGTGTACGGGGTTGTCGCTTTCGCGAAACCGGCGGCAAGCCGTCGGCAGCAGCGGCGGCTACAGACGCGGCGTGGATTTGGGTTTCGCGAAAGCGCGCGGGCGGCGTGGGTCTGGGTTTCGCGAAAGGGCACCCGGGTTGCAGTGATTTGGGGCGGCGTTACGTTGGGCAGGCGTGGTGTTCCGGCCGCCGGCAGGGCGTTGGGCGTGGCTGTGAGCGAGGAGTCGTCATGGGCAAACTCAGAGTTGGGATCATGGGATGCGGCGGGCGTGGCCAGAGCCATGCCCTGGGCTATCGGCAGTCGGATCAGGTGGTGTTGGCGGCGTGTGCCGACACCCATCGGCCCGCGGCCGAGCGCATGGCTCAGAACTACGGTGTTCAGGCGATCTACACGGACTACCGCGAGATGCTGGCGCGGGAGCGCCTCGACATCGTGTCCATGTGTCTGTGGCCGGCGCTGCACTGTGAGGCGGTGCTGGCCTGCCTGGAGGCCCCGGTGTTGCCGCGGCTGATCAACGCCGAGAAGCCGATGGCGCCGATCTACGGTGAGGCGGTACGCATGCACGAGGCTTGTCTGGCCGCCGGAGTGCCGTTGACCTTCAGTCATCAGCGCCGCTTCGGGCCGCATTTCGCGAAGGCGCGGGACTTGCTTGCCGAGGGTGCCATCGGCACGTTGCAGCGTCTGGAAATGGATTGCCCGAATCTGCTCGACTGGGGCACGCACTGGTTTGACATGATGCTGTTCTACAACCAGGATCTGGACCCGGACTGGATTCTGGGCCAGATCGGTTGCGTGGATGACGAACGCGTTTTCGGGGCCCGCATGGAGACCGCGGGGCTCGCCTACGTGAAGTGGCCCAATAACGTCACTGGCCTGCTGACCACGGGGCATGGTACCGGGGCGCCGGTAACCATTCGGGCGCTGGGCTCGAAGGGCATGATGGACGTGGACCATGGCAAGGTGATGCTGCTGCGCGAGGGGCAGGCCTGGGAGCGCGTCGCGGTGCCGGCCAAGCCTGTGCCTGGCGACGATACGACGTTGCACCTGCTCGACTCGATCGCTTGTGTCCGCGAAGGTCGCGAGTCGATCCTGTGCAGTCGCAATGCCTTGCGGACCACGCAACTGATCTTCGGTACTTACGAGTCGGCGCGCCGTCGGGCGCGGGTGGTGCTGCCGCTGAAGATCGACGACAGCCCGCTGCTGAGCATGCTCGAGAAGGGCCAGATGCGGATTCCGGACTGGCCGGCGTTTCTCACCGAGGACGAGGAGCGGCAGGGCTTCGAGTTACTGTTTGATGGTCATCGCCTGCAGCGCTGGCAGAGCGTGCCGAGCGGGGCCTGGGCGGTGGCCGGCGGCATCCTGCGGGGCGGCTACGACGGCGCAGGCGGGCTGCGGACGCGTCGGCGTTTCACGGACGTCCTGGTGCGTTGTGAGTTCCGCCTGGGATCGCGCGGTCGGGCCGCGTTGGTGCTGCGGGCGGACGCAACGGGGCGCGGCATCGAGATTCCGCTGTTTGACGACCGCTGGGAGCCGCGTGAACGGACGTCCACCGGTGGCCTGGCTGGACGTGTGGCGCCGGTGGCGGATGGCGACATCGGCGCCAGCCGGTGGAATTGGCTGGTGGCGAGCCTGAAGGGCACGGCGCTCAGTGTCTCCATCAACGGCAAGCAGACACTGGCCTGCGATCTCCGGGACCACCCCGATCTGGCAGCGCTGGCTTCAGGGCCGTTGGTGCTGCGCGCGGAGGTGGGGCCGTTTGACGTGCGCAACGTGATGGTGCGGCAACCTGATTGAGCGGGTGCCAGCCGGAGGTGCGATGGATACCGCAGCGCTGCAGGAGATCTTCCGCCAGGATCGCTTTGCTGCCCACGTTGGCATCGAGATCCTGGAAGGGGAGGGCGGACACGCCCGCGCTCAGTTGGTGGTGCAACCCCACCATCTGAATGGCCTCGGAACGGTCCAGGGCGGGGCCCTTTTCACCCTGGCAGATCTGGTCTTTGCCGTGGCGGTGAACTCGCGCGGGCTGAAGGCGACGGGGCTCCATGCCAGCATCAACTGGCTCAAACCAGCCCGTGCGGGGACGCTGTTTGCCGAGGCGGTTGAGGTCTCCTGCTCGCGTCGGATTGCGACGTACTCGGTGCGGATCACGGACGAGCAGGGGGGGCTGCTGGCGACTTTCCAGGGCACGGGCTATCGGCTGGACGAAGCCTGGACGGTGCCCGCCTGTCCGGAGGGCCGCCCATGACGCTGGGCCGGTTCCTTGCGGCACGAACCAGGCGGCTGGCTATGGCCGTGCGCTATACCCTCGCCGGACTGGGGCATGCGTTGCGGACCGAGCGGCCCTTTCAGGAGGAGGCGCTCTGTCTGGTGCTGATCGTCATCCCTGGTGCGGTGTGGTTGGGCACGACGGGCGTTGAGCGCGCGCTCATGGTCGGCTCGTGGTTGCTGGTGCTGGTGGTGGAGTTGCTGAATGCGGCGGTCGAGCGTACGGTGGACCGCATCGGACTCGAGCGCCATGAGCTCTCCGGGCGGGCCAAAGACCTGGGTTCGGCGGCCGTCGGTGTGGCGATTGTGCTGGCGCTCGTGGTCTGGGGACTGATTGTGTTTGGTTGAAGGGCTGCGCCCGGGTCTTGCAGACGGCGGGTCTTGCAGACGGCGGGTCTTGCAGACGGCGGGTCTTGCAGACGGCGGGTCTTGCAGACGGCGGGTCTTGCAGACGGCGGGTCTTGCAGACGGCGGGTCTTGCAGACGGCGGGTCTTGCGACGTGGCTGCGTCCAGTGGGTCCGGTGGGTCTAGTGGGTCTAGTGAGGTCCGTTGCGTCAGGAGGTTCGTTGCTCGTGATGCCTTTGGCGAAGAGTCTGGCGGGGTGGCTGTCGCGCGCCGTGGCCATGTGTGCCTTGGGTGCCCTGCTGGCCACGCCGAGTCCGGGGGCGGAGGGAGGGCCGGAGCCGGTCACCGCCTCGAGTGTGATGTCTCCCTCCTACCCCTGCGAGGCTGCCTTCGATGGTGATCGGCGGACGCGCTGGGCCAGTCGCGGTGCGGGTGGCAGTCCCGAGTGGGTGCAGATCGACCTCGGGAAGCCCTGTCGTTTCGAGCGCTTGGTGGTCTCCTGGGAGCGTGCCAACGCGGTCGACTATGACGTACAGACCTCCGACGACGGGCAGGCGTGGCGCACCGTGGCCGAGAGGCGCGATCCCAAGGGCGAACGGCGCGAAGTGGCTCCGGACACGCTGGTCGACGAGCTCGCCGGGCTGGCGGCTTCGGGGCGTTACCTGCGCGTGCTCTGTCGGGCTCCCAGCCGGTACGCCCTTTACAGCCTCTGGGAGGTCGAGTTCCCGGACCCGGAACTGGCTGCCTGGGTCAAGGGTCTGGTCGAGACGGCCCGCACGACTCGCCAGGAAGCGCGGCGGCGTGAACGCGGGGCGGCGCAGGCGGCGCTCCGGGAGCGGGGTGTGCGTGAGATTGTCCTGGCGGTTCGCGAGGAGGGCCCGGACGGCCACTGGTATGCGAACCTGGGCTACTTCGCTCCCGACGCCAAGAGCCGTTGCTGCGGCGCTGGCGGGCGCCTGGCCGTATTCGACGTCGTCAGCGGCGCCTTTCGTCTGTTGGTGGACGACCCGGCGGGGACGGTTCGCGCCCCCTGCGTCAGCTACGACGGTCAGCGCGTTCTCTTCTCCTGGCGTCCGGCGGCCGAGGCCAGCTTCCATCTCTATGAGATTGGCGCGGATGGGAGCGGTCTGAAGCAGCTCACGGACGGTCCCTACGACGACATCGAGCCCGTGTGGCTGCCGGACGGCGGCATCCTTTTCGTTTCGTCACGGTGCCGCCGCTGGGTGAACTGCTGGCTGACCCAGGTGGCGGTACTCCATCGTTGCGAAGCCGATGGCAGCCGCATTCGCCAGCTTTCCGCCAACGTCGAGCAGGACAACACGCCCTGGCCGTTACCCGACGGCCGGGTTCTCTACCAGCGCTGGGAGTACGTCGACCGTTCGCAGGTGCACTACCACCATCTGTGGAGCGCGAACCCCGATGGCACGGCCCAGATGGTGTTCTTCGGCAACCAGCGTGCCGGCGGGGTGTTCATCGACGCGAAGCCGGTGCCGGGTACCGACGAGGTGGTGCTGATCGACTCTCCCGGACACGGTCAGCGCGAGCATCGCGGCATGATTGCCCTGGTGTCTCCGAAGGGCGGTCCGGACCAGGAGGCGTCGCTGCGCGACCTCAGTACGCCGGACTACACCGATCCGTACCCGCTGTCCGCTGACCTCTTCCTGGCGGGGCGCTACCGTGAGCTGGTGCTCTTCCACCGCGATGGTCGCGAGGTGCTGCTGGCGGAGTTGCCGGCGGAGTGGGGAACGGCGACGCTGCACGAGCCCCGGCCTCTGGTGGCCCGGCCGCGGGAGCCGGTGATCCCGCCGCGGACCGCCGAGCGGGTGCCGACGGGGACGCTGGTGTTGCATGACATCTACCGCGGTCGCGGCCTGGCCGGCGTGGAGCGCGGCGAGATCGCGGAGTTGCTGGTGCTCGAGAGTCTGCCCAAGCCCATCAACTTCACCGGCGGCATGGAACCGCTGAGTTACGGGGGCACGTTCACCCTCGAACGCATCGTGGGGACGGTGCCGGTAGCGGCGGATGGGTCGGCGCAGTTCGAGCTGCCGGCGCAGCGGGCGTTCTTCTTTGTGGCTCTGGATCGACAGGGCCGTTCCGTGAAGCGCATGCAGAGCTTCACCAGCGTCATGCCCGGGGAGCGGACGGGTTGCGTCGGCTGCCATGAATCGCGGCTCGAGGCGCCGGCAAACCGCGTCGGGCGGGCCGGAGTGACCCTGGCCGCGGCGAGCCCGGCGCTGTCGCCGGTACCGGTGCCCGGAGTGCCGGCAGTACTGGACTACCCGCGCGACATCCAGCCCGTCCTTGACCGGCACTGTGTGCGCTGCCATAGCCCGGCGCGGCGCGAGGGCGGGGTTCTGCTGACGGGCGACCGCGGGCCGGTGTATTCACACAGCTACTTCACGCTGTCGGCGCGCCGGCTGGTGGCCGACGGCCGCAACGCCCCGCGCAGCAACTATCCACCCCGCGGCATTGGTGACAGCGCCAGCCCGCTGATGGCAAAGCTGGATGGCAGTCACCACGAGGTTGTCGTGCCGGCCGCGGACCAGCGTCTCGTGCGTTACTGGATCAATAGCGCTGCGGCCTGGCCGGGTACCTATGCGGCCCTGGGCACGGGGATGATCGGCGGCTACGCGCAGAACGCCTTGGACCGCAGTGATCTGCAGTGGCCGGAAACCCAGGCCGCGGTCGCTGTCAGCGAGCGCCGTTGCCTGACCTGCCACAACGTTCCCGAGCGCCCGTTGCCGCGCTCGCCGTCGGATGACATGGACATGCCGCCCTGGGGCGTCGACTACGGCAGCCCCAAGCTGCGCTTCTCGCGGCATCTGCTCTACAATCTGAGTACGCCGGCCCAGTCGCTGCTGCTCCTGGCGCCGCTCGCCAAGTCTGCCGGCGGCTACGGCCTGTGCCGGGCTGCGGACACCGCCGTCGGACAGGGCAACGTGTTGGCCGGGGCGGACGACCCGGACTACCTGGCCTTGCTGGCCGCCATCGCGGCGGCCGCGGCGCACCTGCAGCAAATCGGGCGTTTCGACATGCCAGGTTTCCGGCCGCGGGCGGAGTATGTGCGCGAGATGATCCGCTACGGGGTGCTCCCGTCCGCGGCGGCAGGGGCGGGCGCGGTGGTCGATCCCTATCAGGCCGACGCGCGCTACTGGGAGCTGGTCGGCGCCCCGCCGGGGGACTGACGGAGCGGACGGAGCGGACGGATCACGATGGACGGGCGGCGGTACGGCCGTCTGGATGTGCAGCGGGACTAACGTGGGAGAGTGGCCATGGATCGGCGCGAATTTCTCAAGACGTCGGTGGTGAGCCTGCTGACGGCGGGCGTGGTCGGCATTCCCCGGCGCAGCGTCGGGCAGGAGACCGCGGCGGCGGCCGCCGTTCTGCGTCTGGGCAGTCAGGAGGGGCGGATCCCGGGAGGCTCGCTGCGCGACAAGGTGCTCAAGCTGGAGTCCTGGGGCGGGGTCGGGCTGGAGATCGGGGGCGCCCCGGCCGAGCGCGTAGCGGAGATCAAGGACGCAATCAAGGGTACGAAGGTCACGGTCAGCGCTCTGTGCTGGGGGTCGTGCAATGGCGATCTGGTGTCCATGGATGCCCCGAAGCGGCGCGAGGGTATCGCGGCCCTGAAGAAGGCCCTCGATGTGGCCGGCGAATTGGGCTCGACCGGGGTCATTTTTGTCCCCTGTTTCCATAAGCAGAGCGAGTTGACTCCTGCCCAGCTCGATCCGATCCTGCTCGAGATCCTGCCCGAGCTCGCTGACCACGCCAAGAGCCGTGGTACGCGGGTGTTGTTGGAGCCGCTGAACCAGGGCGAGACCTTCTACCTCAACCGGCTCGAGCAGGCGGTGGCCTTCTGTGCGAAGCTCAACCATGCCGGCCTCGGTCTGATGGGGGATTTCTACCACATGGGTAAGGAGGAGAAGGACGACCGCGAGGCCTTCGCCAAGGCCGGGCCCTGGCTGCACCACGTGCATCTCGCCAGTCGGACGCGCGTTCTGCCCGGTCAGGACGATCGCAGCTTTGTGGAGGGCTTCAAGGGCCTCAAGCAGATTGGCTTCCGGGACTTCTGCAGCCTCGAGTGCGGGATCAAGAAGGACACCGACCCCGAGATCGAGATCCCGAAAGCGTTTCGCCTGCTGGAGGACCAGTGGCGCTTGGCCGCAGGCTGAGCGCGCCGCGAGCGCCTTTCATCCAGGGCGCGTCCCGTGTCTCGTGTGACAGGCTCTCGCCGGGCGGGGGATCCTGCCCCAGGGTGTGGGGCCGTGAGTTTGGGCTACGCCAGGAACATGAGTGTGGACTTCAGGGAGACTGCCAATGCCGCTGCTTTTTGACCTGCCGTTGGAGCAACTGCTGACGTACGAGGGTAGTTCGCCGAGACCGGCCGACTTCGATGCTTTCTGGGACCGCAGCCTGGCTGAAATGCGGGCCGTGGACCCGCGGGTGGAGTTGCTGCCGGCCGATTTCCAGGTGCCTTTCGCGGAGTGTCTCCACATGACCTTCACCGGCGTGGGCGGGGCGCGCATCTACGCCAAGCTGGTGCGTCCGAAGCACGCTCCCGGGCCGCATCCGGCCGTGATCATGCTGCATGGTTACAGCGGCAACTGCGGCGAATGGAACGACAAGCTGGGCTATGCGGCCATGGGCTACACCGTGGCGGCGCTGGACTGCCGCGGGCAGGGCGGTCGCAGCGAGGATGTCGGCGGGGTGACGGGGAATACCCTGCACGGCCACATCATCCGCGGCGTTGACGACGCCCCGGAGAAGCTGCTGTTTCGGCAGATCTACCTGGATGCGGCTCAACTCACGGGGCTGGTCATGGCCATGCCGGACGTGGACGAGACGCGCGTCGGGGTCACGGGGGGAAGCCAGGGGGGTGGACTGACCCTGGCCTGCGCGAGCCTTGAACCGCGGCTGCGGCGCGCGGCGCCGGTGTTCCCCTTCCTCTGCGACTACCGGCGGGTCTGGCTGATGGATCAGGCCAAGGACGCCTACGCCGAGATCAAGGACTACTTCCGGCGCTGCGACCCGACGCATGAGCGCGAGGACGTCTTTTTCGAGCGTCTGGGGTACATCGATGTGCAGTTCCTGTGCCCGCGCATTCGGGCCAGCGTAATGCTGGGGATCGGCTTCAACGACACCGTCTGTCCGCCGTCGACGCAGTTTGCGGCCTACAACCGCATTCGCAGCGAAAAGCGCTACGTGGCCTATCCGGACTTCGGCCACGAGGGGCTGCCCGGGCATGCGGACCGCATCTTCCAGTTCCTGGCCGAGCTCTAGGGGCTGCGCCCGGCGGGTACGTCGGAATGGAGCGGCCGCGGCCCGCGGCCATCCTGCTGGACAGCAGGACCGTGGGCGGTCCAGAATGATCGGGGCGGCCGCGGGGGCTGCGCCGAGGGGCCAGGTTTAGGAGACGAACCATGGAGTACACGATCCAGCGGGTGACCACACCACCGCTGCTGAACGGCGCCTGGGGCAGCGCGGCGTGGGCGGCGGCAGGGACGGTTGAGATCGCCCACTTCCGGCCTGAGAGCAGCGCGCACCGACCGCGCGTGCAGGCGCGCTTCCTCTATGATGATAGCGGCCTCTACGGCATCTACCGGGTCGAGGACCGCTACGTGCGTTGCGTGCAGCAGGGGTTTCAGGCCCCGGTGTGCCGCGATAGTTGCGTCGAGTTCTTCTTCCAGCCCCACGTTGGCAGCGGCTATTTCAACGTCGAGTTCAGCGGCGGCGGTTCGTTTCTGTGCATGTACATCCGCGACCACCGGCGGGTCGCGGATGGCTTTGCGGACTTCGTCCCGGTGCGGGAAGAGGACGGGCGGAAGGTGGCGGTCTGGCATTCGCTGCCGGCGCGGGTTGAGCCCGAACGCACGGAGGCGACTCTCTGGCTCCTGCAGTTCCATCTTCCGTACGCCGCTCTGGAGCCCTACTGCGGGGCGCTGGGCAGGCTACAGGGGCAGGTGTGGCAGGGGAATCTCTACAAGTGCGGCGACCAGACCAGTCATCCCCATTGGGCTTCCTGGGCGCCTGTCGACGAGCTGAACTTCCACCTGCCGCGCTGCTTCCAGACCTTGCGCTTTGCCTGATCGGGGCAAGCTGGCGGGGTCACGGCGGCGGCTGGGCCAGCATGGCCTTCATCTGGGCGAAGAAGTCGGCGGTTTCGCTAGCGGTGGCGGGGGCGAGCAGTTCCTTGGGGGTCCCGAAGCGGGCGATCGATTCCGGGATATCGTCCAGGAAGGCGGAGGGTCGCTGGCGGACGGGTCGCGCCTGGCGCAGGCGTTGTTCGGCGTAGGTGAGGATGACGGCTTGGCGGGCGCGAGTGATGGCCACGTAGAACAGCCGCCTTTCCTCTTCTTCCGTGCGGTCCTCGATGGCCCGCAGGTGCGGGAAGAGCCCGCGTTCCAGGCCGACGACCACGACCACCGGGAACTCCAGCCCTTTGCTGGCATGCACCGTACTGAGGGTCACGCCGCCCTCTCCGGCTTCTTCGCGGTCCTCGCGGTCATTGGCATCCTGCAAGGCCAGGGACTCGAGGAAGCCGTGCAGGGTGGCGTCGCGGAAGCGTCCCGCATAGTCGCGCAGGCCCTGCAGGAACTCGAGCACGTTATCGCGGCGTTTGAGGGCGTCTTCGCGGGGTTTGTACATACGCCCCAGGCCGTTGAGGTAACCCAGTTCATGCAGGAAATTCTCCGCCCCGGTGGCGAGAGGGCCTGCGTGCAGCAGCGGGCGGTGCTTCTCGAAGCAGGCCTGGAACGTGCGCAGGCTGGCGGCGACGTTGGGGGGCATGGCGCTGAGGGTGGCGTCGCTGGCCAGGACGCTATAGAGCGGTCTGCCGAGCAGTTTTGCGGCGTCCTTGAGTCGGCTGATCGAGGCGCTGCCGACCCCACGCGGGGGCACGTTGAGGACGCGCAGCAGGTTCAGGTCGTCACGAGGATTGTCAAGCACGTGCAGCAGGCTCAGCGCGTCGAGGATCTCTTTCCGCTCGTAGAAGCCGCTGGTTCCCACCAGAACGCGCGGGATGTGGCGGGCGCGCAAAGCTTCCTCGAGCAGGCGCGACTGATGGTTGGAGCGGAAGAGGACGGCGAAGTCGGTCCAGCGCCGTTTCTCGCGGCGCTGGCGCTCGCTGAGGAAGTCGACCACGAACTGGGCCTCGTCGCGTTCGTTGGCAGTGCGCACGACCAGGACAGGCTCGCCGGCGTCCTGCTGCGACCAGAGCTGTTTGGCGTGGCGGCGCGAGTTGCGTGCGATGACGGCGTTGGCGGCTTCGAGGATGATCCCCGTGGAGCGGTAGTTTTGCTCCAGGCGAACGACCACGGCGCCGGGGAAATGGCGCTCGAACTCGAGGATGTTGCCCAGGTCGGCACCGCGCCAGCCGTAGATGGACTGGTCGTCGTCGCCGACGACGCAGAGGTTACAGCGGGGCCGGGCCAGGGTCGCCATGAGTTGGAACTGCACGGTGTTGGTGTCCTGGTACTCGTCAATGAGCAGGTAGCGATAGCGCTCGCGGTGTTCGGCCAGGACCTCGGGGTGTTCCTGCCAGAGGCGGTGGGTGAGCATCAGCAGATCGTCGAAGTCCAGCAGATCCATATCCTGCAGGCGCCGTTGGTAGTGCTCATAGGCAAGGGCCAGGTCGGGAGCTCGCGGCCAGTCGGTGTCGCGCACGTCGGCCGGGGCGCGGAGGGAGGACTTGGCCTTACTGATCAAGTCGAGCCAGGCGCCCGGGTCGCAGCCTTCGCCGCTGAAGCCGAGTTCGGCCATGACATTGCGCAGCAGTCCGGTCTGGTAGGCATCGGAGGCGATGGAGAAGTGGCTGCCGTAGCCCAGACGCGGGATATGCCGGCGCAACAGCATGCAGCAGAACGAGTGGAAGGTGCTGACGGTCAGGCGCCCGGCGCGTTCGTCGTGGACCAGCTCGCGGACGCGCTCCTTCATCTCGCGGGCCGCACGGTTGGTGAAGGTGACCGCGAGGACGTGGTCAGGGGCGACGCCCTGCGCCAGCAGGTGTGCGATGCGACAGACGATGACGCGGGTCTTGCCGGTGCCGGCGCCGGCAAGTACCAGCAGGGGGCCGGTGGTCGTCGTGACCGCCTGGCGTTGGGAGGGATTGAGGCCGGACAGATCGATGGCTGACGGAGTGTTCACAAGGCCGGTCCTGCTTTCCTCGGTCAAACCACGCGGAGTAGGGGAGCGTCGGAATCCTGGGTTCGTGTCTGCCGCGGGCGGGCCGCGCGCGGTCGGGGGACGGTCGACCTCGCACTCTACCATGGTGCGGCCTGGACGTCAACGGCAACGCTGGAAAGGGTTTGGCGTGGACTTGATCTAGCGCGGTCACGATGTAAGGTAACGAATTCGGTTGCGAACAGGCCGTGGCAAGCGGGTTGGTAGCTCAGTCGGCAGAGCAACGGCCTTTTAAGCCGTGGGGCCCGGGTTCGAGTCCCGGCCAACCCACCAGCCGCGCTTGGCGGGCGCGGTCCGGTTCGTAGGGGTCCAGGAGCGGGCCGTTGCGTTGAGCGCCGGCGACTGCGCCTGACGGGTAACGCGTAATGATGCGCTTGGGGTAAGTGACATGAGCAGAATCTGCAGCGTTTGCGGTAAAGGCAAGCACGTCGGCGGGTCGATCACCCGGCGCGGTATGGCCAAGAAGAAGGGCGGAATTGGTCAGCACGTCGTGAAGAACGTGAAGCGGACCTTTCTCGCGAATCTTCAGAATGTCCGCGTGCAGACCAGCACCGGGGTGCACACGATCAAAGCGTGTACCTGCTGCATTCGTGCCTGTCGCATTGTCAAGGCCTGACGTCGGCATGCAGCCGGTGCCGGCCAGTAGCGCAGGAGGCGGGGCAGCCGCGGTGCGGTTGTTCCCGCCTTTGTGTGTTCTGGGGTTACCCCCGCGGCGGGGTAGCGGGCGATAGCGAGTAGGGGAAGGCGGCCCACGGCCGCGGCAGTTCATGGCAACGCGACATCCCCTGACGGAACTGGCGGTGGGGCGAGTGCGGCTGGCGCCGTCGGTGCTGGCCGCCGATTTCTGCTGTCTGGGCGAGGAGATCCGGCGCGTGGAGGCGGGCGGGGCGGAAGTGCTGCATCTCGACATCATGGACGGGCACTTCGTTCCCAATCTCTCGATCGGCCCGCCGGTGGTCAGCAGTATGCGGTCGAGGACGACGCTGCCGTTCGATGTGCATCTGATGCTCACCGATCCGGAGCGCTACATCGACGCTTTTCTTGAGGCTGGAGCCGACCACATCACGCTGCATGTGGAGAGCCATGGCGATCTGGGGGCCATGCTGGACCGGGTGCATGCCGCCGGGGCGTCGGCGGGCTTGACGTTACGCCCGGGGACGCCGGTGGAGTCGCTGCGCGAGTACCTCGAACGGGTGGACCTGATCCTGGTGATGACCGTGGAGCCTGGGTTTGGCGGGCAGTCGTTCATGACCAACCAACTGGGTAAGATTCGGCAGATCCGGGAGTGGATTGACCGCAGCGGCCGGGCGGTGCATCTGGAGGTCGATGGGGGCATCAACCGGGAGACTGCGCCGGTGGCGCGGGCGGCCGGTTGCGAGATGCTGGTGGCGGGCAACAGCGTTTTCCGGGCCGCCGAGGGGGTTGCCGCGGCGCTGGCGAACCTGCGGGCGTGAGGGTGGTGGTGGCGGGCTTGCGGCGATGGTCGCTGGCGCGGGGGACGGAGCTCTGCCGGCAGGCGGGAGTCGCGGTGTGGACAGACGGCGACGCCGGGGTCTTGCCAACCGGGCCGCTCCCTGTATGTTAACGGTTCTTTTCGCGCGTCCAGGCAGGACTGAAAGGTGTCACGCATGTTCATCTCACGGTTCAACCGTTTCTTCGAGCGTCACAGCCGATTACTCTACCTCGGCCTTGGCATCATCATCAGTCTGTCGTTTGTCGTGTTTGTGACGCCAGGCAGCATGAGTGACCTCTTTGGGGGTGGACCGCAGGGGGCGGGGGGGCGGACTGCGGGCAGCATGTATGGGCAGGCGCTGTCGACCAAGGTCTTTATGAAGCAGTTGCGCCTGGCCGACCTGTCCAACTACCTGAAGTCGGGTCAGTTCATGAGCCAGGATGGTGCCCAGGGCGGGGCGCTGGTGCAGGAGACGTTGCGCCGGATGCGGGCCTTGCACGAAGCCGAGAAGCGCGGTCTGACGGCAGTGAGTCAGGCTGAGCTTGAGGACGTGGTGCGCCGCGTGTTCTCGCGCGATGGGAAATTTGACCGCGAGTTGTTCCGCCGGGTCCAGGAGAATGTTCTCTTCCGCAATGACTATGATGGGGCCGACCTGGACGACGCGCTGCGGCAGAACATCATTATCGGGCGCCTGGATGCCGAGGCCTCTGCGGCCATCCTGATTTCCCCGAACGAAGCCAAGGACCTCTACGACCAGTACAACGAGCAGTTCGTCGTAAGCTATGCGGCGCTGCGCGGCGAGGCGGAGAAGGACGGCGCCCCGGCTGAGGACGAGGTGGCGGCCTACTATGCAGCGCATCGGACCGACTTGCGGCTGCCGGATGCGCGGCGCGTGCGCGTCGCCGCGTTCAAGGCCGAGGATTTCCAGGGCAAGGTGGTTCTTGAGGCGAAGGAGGTCGAGGACTTCTACACGGGGGTCAAGGAGACGGCCTACAAGGGGAAGACCCTCGACGAGGTCAAGGCCGAGGTCGAGGTGACGTTGAAGCAGCGCAAGGCGCGGGCTCTGGCCGGTGAGGCGGCGAAGGCTTTCCTGGATGGGGTGAGGCAGGCGGCTCCGGGCGCCGAGGCGAAGGCCTTGGCGGAGCAGTTTGCGAAGGCCGCTGCCGCGGCGGGGGTTACCACTAAGGACTCGGGGCCGTTTCTGGCTGCGGGGGTCATTCCCGAGATCGGCAAGTATCCGAACCTGCAGCGGGCGGCCTACGGCTTGACCGAGCAGAAGGCGTTGGCCGAGGGGCCCTTCTACGATGCGGGGACATACTTCGCGGTCTGCTGGCTGGAGACGATTCCGGGGGCCGAGCCCACGGCGCTTGATGACACGGTCCGGCAGCAGGTCCGCGATGCCATCCTGATGGCCGAGGGTCGGGCCTACTACGCGCAGAAGGTCGAGATTTACCGCACGCCGCTGACGGGTCGCAAGGCTGCCATGGACCTGGTGGCCTGGAACGACGAGCAGTTGGCCAAGGAGACGGGCTTATCTGCGGCAGATTTGGAGAAGAAGCAGACGGCGTTCAGAGAGGCGGTCCAGGAAGACGTGGCGCCCTACTACACGCCGCTGCAGAAGAAGGTGCGCGCGGTGGTGTACCGCCCCACCGAGTTTGAGAAGGACGTGACCCTCACCGACGAACTGATGGCGGCGTACTACGAGGGGCACCCGGAGGAGTTCCAGAAGGAGGAGGTGCGGGCCCGTCAGATTACGCTGAACGTGCCGCCGAACGCGACCGCCGAGCAGAAGGCGGCACGGAGAGCGGAGTTGGCCAAGGCACTGGAGCAGGTTCGGGCGGGGACGCCGTTTGCGGACGTGGCGACTGCAGTGTCGGAGGATGCGGCCACGAAGGCGAAGGGTGGCGACCTTGGTTTTGTCGGTCGTGAGCAGATGGCGCCGGCGGTGGACGAAGCTCTTTTCAGCCTGGAACCTGGCCAGATCAGCGGTGTGCTGGAGACTCCGGGATCGCTGCTGGTACTGAAGCTCGAGGAGAAGCGGGCCGGGCGCACGCTGGCGGATGCCCAGCCTGAGATTCGCCGTAAGCTGCTGGAGCAGATGAGTCTGGAGAAGGCGCTCGAGGCGGCGGCCGATCTGGCTGACGCGGTGCGGGTCGAGTTAGACAAGGCCCAGGGCAGCGCGGCGGTGGCCGGCGACCTGTTCACCAAGGTGGCGGAGGCGCGTTCCCTGGCCGTGAAGGATTCCGGTTACTTCAGTGAGGGCGGGATGGTCGTGCCCTTCGGCTATGATCCGGAGATCACCAAGGGGCTCTTCGCGCTGAGTGCCGAGGATCCTCTGAGTAGCGCGGTCAAGGGCCGGAAAGAGGTTTTGGTGGGGTGCTGGCTCGAGACCAAGGCGGGGGAGTTGCCCACGCTTGAGGGTAACACGCAGCTTCTGGAGCGTCTGAAGGGCAAGGCCAAGCGCGACCGGGCGACGGTGGCCGCCCGCAAGCGCGCCAGTGAGGCCCACGCGGCGATCGCCGCGGCGCTGAAAGAGGGCAAGAGCTTCGCGGAGGCCGCCAAGGCCGGCGCGGGGATCGAGTTCAAGACGACGGAACCCTTCACGCGCATGCAGCCGGCTAGTGGTGTGCCGGACGCCAATGTGTTACTGGAGAAGGCGGCTGAGGCGGCTCCGGGGACGCTGTTGGATCCGGTCGAGGGCAAGGCGGAGACGGTTTTGGCGTATGTCGTCTCACGGACCTTGCCCACACAGGCGAAGTTCGAGGAGGAGCGCGAGCGCTTCGACAACATGGTGCGCTGGTCCAAGCGCTACGCCGTCGTGCAGGAGTTCTACGACAAGATCGAGAAAGAGTCCGCGACGACCCTGCTTGATCCGTACAAGAGCATGGTCGAGAAGAGCAAGACGCGCGAGCAGCGTTGAGCCCGGATAGCCGTCCGTCGGGAGGGGTAGTCCGCCAGGCGTAGGTGGTGCTGGCGGCTACCGCTGCCGGTCAGTGTTCGAGGGCGCGATGGGCGATATCGCGTCGGCAGTAGGCGCCGTCCCAGTGGATGCAGCCAACGGCCTGGTAGGCCTTGTCGACGGCGGCGCGCAGGTTGGGTGCGCGCGCCGTCACCCCCAGTACGCGTCCCCCGTGGGTGACGATGCGTCCGGCCGCGTTACGCGCGGTCCCGGCGTGAAAGACCACGGCTCCGCTGGCTGCGGCCGCCTCGAGCCCCGTGATTTCCAGACCCTTCGCGTAGGCCCCCGGGTAGCCACCCGCCGCCATGACGACGCACACTGCCGGCTCCGGGCTCCAGCGCAACTGCACCTGGTCGAGTTGGCCATCCGCCGTGGCCACCAGTGCTTCGGCGAGATCGCTGTCCAGCCGCATCAGCACGGCCTGCGTTTCGGGGTCGCCGAAGCGGACGTTGAACTCGAGCAGTTTCGGGCCTTGGGCGGTGACCATGATGCCGGCGTAGATCACGCCGCGGTAGTCGAGCCCTTCGCGGCGGCACCCTTCGACAAAGGGTGCGAGGATATCGCGGCGGATGGTCTCCCAGAGCGCCTCGGTCACGACGGGCGCCGGGGAGTAGGCGCCCATGCCGCCGGTGTTTGGCCCGGTGTCGCCATCGCCGATGCGCTTATGGTCCTGGCTGGACGCCAGCGGTGCAAAGGTCTTGCCGTCGGTCAGTGCCAGGATGGAGGCCTCCTCGCCGATCAGGCATTCCTCGACCAGCACGGTCTTGCCAGCGTCGCCGAAGGCGCCGTCGAAGCAGGCCCTGACGGCAGCTTCGGCCTCAGCCAGGGTCGTGGCCACCACGACCCCCTTCCCGGCGGCCAAGCCGTCGGCTTTGACCACGATGGGCGCGCCTTGCGCGCGGACGTAATCGAGCGCCGGCTGGGCTTCATGGAAGACCCCGCTAGCGGCTGTGGGGAGGCCGTACTTCTCCATGAACGCCTTGGCGTAGGCTTTGCTGCCCTCGAGTTGCGCGGCCTGGCGGTCTGGCCCGAAGATGCGCAGACCGCGGCTTCGGAAAGCATCGACGATGCCGGCACAGAGCGGCGCTTCCGGTCCCACCATCGTCAGGCCGACGCGGTGGTCGGTAGCGAAGGCGCAGAGCGTTTCGATGTCGGTGCTGGCGACGGCTTCCACGCCGACCATGCCGGGGTTTCCGGGGGCGCAGTAAACGGTCTCGACCAGGGGGCTCTGCGACAGTTTCCAGACCAGAGCATGTTCGCGGCCGCCGCCGCCGATAACCAGAACATTCATACGGGTATGGCCCCCGAGATTCCTGAAAACACACCGCGTGACATCCGCGCCCTTGCGGCGGCGAACCGGCTTCCGGCAACATACCCTGAGCGACTGCGATTCCAAGAACTAGGTTAGGCGCGGGTTGCGCTCTGCCCGCGGGCCGCAGCGCAGAGTCCGTCCGCGACGAACGGGGGTGCTATGGCAACGGTGGCTTCGGTGATCGTGGCACTGGACTTCGATGGGGTCCTCTGTGACAGCGCTCGCGAGACGGCGTTCAGCGCCTGGCGCGCCGGCCGTGAACTGTGGCCGGAGTGGACGACCACTGAACCGCCGCCCGAATATGTGGCCCGTTTCCTGCAGGTACGACCGTGGCTGGAAACCGGCCATCAGGCGGTCACCATGATGCGGATGGTCGCCGATGGCCTGGCCGACGCGGAGTTCGCAGACCACCTGGAGGAACACTGCCGGGAGTACCAGGCGCAGCTTGGTTGCGGGCGGGAGGACATGGTGACGTGCTTCGGTCGCGCGCGCGATGAATGGATCCGGCGCGACCTTGCCGGCTGGCTCGGGAGCCACGACTTCTATCCCGGCGTCACGGCGGCCGTGCGTCGAGCTCGGGAGCTCCTGGATGTCTACGTGCTGACCACGAAGCAGGAGCGCTTCGCCCGCGCTCTGCTGGAGAGTCAAGGGGTGTACCTGCCGGAGGACCGGCTTTACGGGCTGGAGCGCGGCCGCTCGAAGGAGGACATTCTTGAGGAGTTGGGGCGGGGGGAAGGTTGTTCAGAGGTGCATTTCGTCGAGGACCGAGCCGAGACGCTGCGGCGGGTGCTGGCGGTGCCAGCGCTGTCGGCCGTGCGGCTGTACTACGCGGCGTGGGGTTACGGCACGCCCGCGGATCTGGTCTGGGCGCAGGCTGAACCGCGGGTGCGCGTCTGGGGTCTTGCGGAGTTCCTGGAACTGGATGCACCATGAAAGCTGCTAGCGGACCGGCGGCGCTGGTCGTTACCGATCTTGACGGGACGTTGCTGAATGCGGCCCACCAGATTGGTCCGGCGGATCGCGAGGCGCTGCTGGCGCTGGGGCGGCGCGGCGTCTGCCGGGTTGCCGCTACGGGACGGAATCTGTACTCCCTGCGCCGTGTTTTGGTGCCTGCGGACCCGTTTGACTACGTCGTCTTCTCGTCGGGGGTCGGCATCCTGGATTGGTCGACGCAGGTACTTATTCACTCGACCGTGATTGCCCCGGAGCAGGTGGAGCGGTGCGTGCAGGCGCTGGTTGCGCAAGGGGCGGATTTCATGGTCCACGAACCCCTTCCGGAGAACCACCGTTTCGCCTATCACGAGGCGGTGCCGCGGGAGACGGATTTTCGGCGGCGGTGTGCGCTCTACGCGGCCCACTGTCGGGAGTGGCAGCCCGGCGCGAGGTTCACCCAAGGCGCCAGCCAGTTGCTGGTGATCATGCCGCCTGATCTGGGGCGGTTCGAGCTTCTGGCGCAGGCGGTTGCGGGGTTGTCGGTGGTGCGCACGACGTCGCCGCTGGATGGTGTGAGCCTGTGGATGGAGGTCTTTGCTCCCGGTACGAACAAGTCGGCCGCCGCTGCCTTCCTGGCTGCGCGTCTTGGGGTCGATCCGGAGGCAACGTATGCTCTCGGCAATGACTTCAACGATGCGGACCTGCTGGCCTGGGCCGCGCACTCCTGTCGGATGTTCCCCCTTTGGTCACAGATTAACACCACCGGAAAGTACTCCGGAGAAGCTACTTGCGTCTCTTGTTGAGCTTCCTCTTGGTGACCACGAGGGGTGGCGGGGTATGCGATAG
>CAILUI010000351.1 GCA_903837355.1 uncultured Victivallales bacterium | reverse complement strand
TCGCGGTTCCCGCTACGGGTGAGCGCGTGAGAACGTGAAAGCGTGGATTCGTGGCAGACGGCCGGCACACGCGCCGTAACCCTCACGCAATCACGCTCTCACGCTTTCACCGTGCCGGTGACCAACACCGATGGTCGTTGGAAAAAATGGAACAGCCCTGCCCCTGGCAGTGCCCGTCTTGACGCCTCTCCGGCGAGGCAGTAGACTTAAGTGCGCTGGTTAGACCCCAACACGGAAGCGGATGCACACCTATGGCCAAGCTTGAGATCCTGGGCGGACCGGATGCCGGTCGGACGTACGAAGTCGGCAGCGGGCGCTTGATCGTCGGCCGTGGCGAGGAATGCGATGTCCGCATCAACGAGGGCAGCATCAGTCGTCACCATGCCGCGCTCGAGTGCCTGGACGGGGTTTGGTTCGTCGAGGATCTCGAGAGCGCCAACGGCGTCTTCATCAAGGGCGAACAGATCCGGCGCTGCGTCGTCAGCGGCCGGACCCCGATTCAGTTTGGCAGCATCGGCACCCTCTTCGACGCCACCTACAACGGCGAGTCCCTATCGATCACCGCCGAAGCCAGCACGGCGTCGGCGGCCGCGGATGCCGCCGCCGTCAAGGGCGCTCCCGCGGCGCGTCCCGATGGCACCTGGATGCAGGGGCAGGCGCTGGGCAAGGAGGCGATCACCGACATCCACGAAATGGGTGCTATCTATGGCCAGATCGCGGCCGAGTTTGGCCGCACCATCGTCGGCCAGAAACGCGTCCTCGAGGAGCTGCTGGTGGCCATCGCGGCCGGTGGCCACTGCCTGATGATCGGCCTTCCCGGCCTCGGCAAGACCCTGATGGTCAACACCCTGGCCAAGATCCTGCGGCTGCAGTTCAAGCGTATCCAGTTCACCCCGGACCTGATGCCCTCCGACATCATCGGCACCGATGTGCTCGAGGTCAACGAGGACACCGGGCAGAAGACCTTCCGCTTCATCAAGGGCCCGATCTTCACCAACATGCTCCTGGCCGACGAGATCAACCGTACCCCGCCCAAGACGCAGGCGGCCTTGCTGGAGGCCATGCAGGAGCGCCAGGTCACCGTCGCCAACCACGTCTTTCCCCTGCCGCCCCCGTTCTTCGTGCTGGCCACGCAGAACCCCCTCGAGCAGGAAGGCACTTACCCGCTGCCCGAGGCACAGTTGGACCGCTTCATGTTCAACATCATCGTCGACTACCCCGAAGCCGATGAGGAAGAGCGCATCGTCATGGCGACCACGGGGAAGCAGGATACGGAGCTGCGCGAGGTCCTGACCGCCGCCAACCTGCTGGCCCTGCAGAGTACCGTCCGCCAGTTGCCGGTCAGTCCCCACGTGGTCAAGTACGCGACCCGGCTGGTGCGCATGACCCGTCCCAAGGCCCCCGAGGCACCGCAGTTCATCAAGGACAACGTGCACGTCGGCGCCGGTCCGCGCGCGGCTCAGTTCCTTGTGCTCGGCGCCAAGGCCCGCGCTGTTCTGCACGGCCGGCTCAATGTCAGTTGCGAGGACATTAAGACCCTGGCGTTGCCCGTGATGCGGCACCGCATCTTCACCAACTTCACCGCCGACTCCGAGGGTATCGGTCCCGACGATCTGGTCAGACAGTTGCTTGCCGCGGTGCCGGAGCCCAGCGAGAAGGACTACTGAGGGCCGCGGTCTCCGGCGGCCGGGGGAGGTCGCCAACGGTGCGGGAACAGGTCGCCAATCTTGGTTCCGATTTCCTCTTCCCGAAGCTGCACGGCCGCTGGGCCCAGGCGTGGGCTGGTGCGGCGCTGCTGCGGCTCGTACAGGCGGGCAGCAGCGACGCCATCGGTCGCCTGTTGGCGCCGCTCGGCATCGAGGTCACACAGCGGCCGGACGTGCAGCGACAACTGCTCCGTCGCCACATCGCCGAACTGAGCGCCGTGCGTCGGCTCGCCGATCCCGGCACGGCGCGCTTCTACGGCGCCTTCCTCGACCGCCACTTCTACGACGACCTCAAGACCCTTCTGCATTACCGCTACTTCCCGGAGCAGGAGGTCGACATCGCGGTCCTGCTGGTGGCCGCCCCCGAGCTGCCGCACCTCGACGCCGCGGCGTTGCTGGGCGCCCGGAACGCGCCCGAGTTCCTCAGCCGTCTGCCTGAGCACCCCTGCCGCGCGGCCCTCCTGCCGCTGCTGGTGGAAGTGGAAGGCAGCCACGACCTTCTGGCGGCAGACGGGCACCTGGACCGCGTCTTCTACGCGGCCCTCCTCGGCGCTACCGCGGGCCTGCCGGCAGGCCCGCGGACCCGCGCCCGGCGGTTGGTGCAGACCGAGATTGACACCACCAACCTGGTGATGGTTCTGCGCAACCTGCTGCTCTACAGGTTGCCCGCCGCGGCGATGTGCCGTCGCTGCCTACCCGGCGGCCAACTCCTGGACCCGCCGCTGCTGGAGGCCCTGATTGCCCGTCCCGACCGCGGCAGCCTGATCGCGGCCCTGCCGCCCCCCTACCGGTCCCTGCTCGAGCCCTTTGTCGCGGCCGAGCTTTACGTCAGCGAGAACGCCCTTTGGGACCGCCTCTACGGCTTGGCCCAGGCGGACTTCAGCGACTACGACCACCCCGCCGCCAGCCTCGTCGCTTTCGCCTTCCTGAAGCGTTTCGAGACGCTGAACATCGGACGCGTTTGCGAGGGGGTCCACTTCGGTCTGAGTACCGCCAGCATCCTGGGGATGATGATCGGGGCTGGGCATGTTTAGACCGGTCCGCATGTGCAAGCTGAATGTGCTGGTGCTCGACAAACACGTTGCCGCGCTGACGCGTGCCCTGGGCGATCAGGGACTGGTGCATCTGGTCGACGCGGCCGCGCAGAACGGGCAGCATCTGCTGGCCGGTGTCGACCGTGGCGCCGCGCTCGACGCCATCGAACCGCTCGCGGAGCGCTGTACCGCCCTCATCGACGCCCTGGGGGTCAGCCCCGAGACCGCCGCCGCCGCCCAGACCTACGACCGAGCCCAGGTCACGGCTCTGCTCGATGACGTGCAGACCCGGCAACAGCACCTCGACCAGCGCCTGCGGGAACTGCAGCGCGAGGCAGACAGGCTGACCCGCGAGCGCGCGCGCCGACGGCGCTATCCGCTCCAGGACGTGCGTCTCGATGCCCTGCGCCCGTTGAGCTTCCTATACGTCACAACCGGCCAGATGGCGCCGGCGCTGGTCGCGGACGCCGCGGCGGCCCTGGGGGAGCAGGTCGTGGTGCTCCACGATGACCAGGATCCGGCCCGCCCCGGTCTGGTGTTGGTTCTCGCCGCGGCGCACAAGCGCGGAACCGTGGACAGCGAGCTGGCCAAACGGGGCTTCGTCAAAGAGGACCTCCCGGAGCCCCCAGCCGATGGCGCTACGGAGGAACTGCCGACCCTCGACCGGCGGCTGGCGGCCACGCACGGCGAACTCGAGACGGCACGCCAGGAGAGGGCGGCGCTACCGAGCGCCTGCGGCGGGCGCCTGCTGGCCGCCAGGCAGCAACTGCGGGGGACGCTGGCCGTGCTCAGAGCCCAGCAGCGTTTCGGGCACAGCGCGCTGCTCACCTGCATCTCGGGCTGGGTTCCGCGTGCCCGCGAAGGCGCGGTCCGGGCCCTGGTCGCGGCGGTCACGGGTGGCACTGGCCTGGTCGAGAGAGTCGAGCCCGAAGCCGACGAGCGCGTGCACGACGGCCTGGAGGTGGTGCCCGTGCAGTTTGCGCCCAGTCGGTGGCTGTTGCCCTTCCGGAGCCTGATCCGCAACTTCGGCGTCCCGCGCTACGACGAGATCGATCCCAGCCTCTTCGTGGCGCTCAGTTTCATCCTGATGTTTGGCCTGATGTTTGGCGACGTGGGCCAGGGGCTGGCCATCGCCGTGCTTGGCCTGTGGCTGCGGCAGACACGCCGCCCGGCCCTGGCCGCCTTCCGCCCCGGCGGTATCCTGCTGCTGCTCTGCGGCCTGTCCGCCGCGACCTTCGGGTTCTGCTATGGCAGCGTCTTCGGCTACGAGAACGCGCGCGTCCTCAGACCGCTGTGGATGAACCCGCTGCGCGATGTGACCCGGGTTCTTAGCGCGGCTGTCGTGGTGGGCGTTGTCTGCATCAGCGTGGCCGTCGTCATCAACATCCTCAATCGCCTGCACAACCGGCGCTGGTTCGAGAGCGTGTTCGACAAGTTCGGCGTGCTGGGTATCCTTTTCTACTGGGGGGCGCTGGGCCTCGGCCTGAAGGCAGCCAAGGCCGGCGAGCTGCGGGCCGGTCAGTTCGTGCTGCTGGTCATGCTGCCGCTGGCCCTGCTGTTCGTCCGCGAACCGCTGCACCAGCTCCTGCAGCGTCGCCGGGCGCTGCCCGAGGGCCCTCTGATCTTCATCCTGGAGGCGTGCATCGAGACCATGGAGACCGTGACGGCGTTTCTCGGCAGCACCGTCAGCTTCGTTCGTATCGGCGCCTTTGCCCTCAGCCACGCGGCGCTGTGCCTCGCCATCTACTCGGTCGTAGAGATCCTGCAGAAACTCCCCGGTGGCGGCCTGTGGTCCGTGCTCGTCCTGGTCTTCGGTAACCTGCTGGTTATTCTCATGGAAGGCATGGTGGCGCTGATTCAGGGCCTCCGGCTGCAGTACTACGAGCTCTTCAGCAAGTATTTCCCGGGAGATGGGACACTGTATGTACCCTTCACCCTCGCCGAGCAACCCCTGGCTCAGGAAAAGGAGACCTAGACTCATGAAGCGCACCACGACGGCCCGCGCCCTGGCCCTGCTGACGATCGCGCTGCTGGGCCTGCTGGCCATGGGCACCGCCCTGGCCCAAACCCAGGCCGGAGGGGACGCCGCCGCCGCGCCGACCGTCGTGGCCGCGCTGGCCAGCCGCAGCGCGGCGCCGTACTACGCCGCCGCCGTGGTCATGAGCCTTGCCTGCATGTCCGCCGCCTACGCCGTCGGTAAGGTCGGCGCGGCAGCCCTCGGCGCCGCGGCCGAGAAGCCGGAATTGTTGGGTAAGGCGATCGTTTTCGTCGGGCTTGGCGAAGGCATCGCCATCTTCGGTCTGATCATCAGTCTGATCATGGTCAATAAGGCCTCGTGACGGCACGCTGCCGGCGGCCAGGCGCGGCGCTATGTCATTCCACATCATCGGGGATCGGGATACGGTCCTGGGCTACCGCTTCGCCGGGGTGACCGGTAGAGCGGTTGCCACTTCGGACGAGGCGAGACTGGCCTTCCGTGAAGCCCTGGGGGACGCGCGCCACCGCATCCTGCTGCTCACCGAGCGTGTCGAGCAGATGCTGGTGCCCGAAGTGACCGCGCACCGTCTGGCGGCCGCGCCGCCCTACCTGGTGGTGATCGAGGACCTCTGGGGCGCAGACGGGCGTCGCCGGAGTCTGCAGGAGCTGATCTTCGAAGCCGTGGGCATCCGCATTACGCGCGGCGAGTGACGCAGGCACCGACCATGAACGACAGCGAGAGCAAACTGCAGCGGGAACTCCTGGACGACGCTGCGCAGCAGGCTGAACTCGCCCTGAGCCAAGCCCGTGCCGCCGCGGCCGCCGCCTTGGCCGCGGTGCGTGACGAGGTGTCCAAGGTGCGCGTCCAGCGGCTCGCGGAAGTCCAGCAGGAAGCCAAGCTGCGGGAGCGCGCCATCGCCGCGGGTGTTCGCCACGAGCTGCAGCGCCGCTGGCTCGTCCTGCGCGAGGAGGGGCTCGAGCGCTTGTTCGCCGAGGTTCTGCCACGCTTGGAGAGTGGCGCTGACATCGCTGGCGAGCGCTCGCTGCGGCAGCTCCTGCAGGAAGCCCTGGAAGCGCTGGGGCCGAGAGCGGTCAACGTTCGCCTCAACCCGGCCGCGGCCGCGTTCCTGAGTGCTGCGGCCATCGCCGAGGTCGCGGCGCTGGCTTGGGGGCAGGCCGGGGCCGCGGTGAGCGTCAACCGCGTTGTTGACGCGAGTCTGCGACCGGGCTTGCGGGTGGAATCCACCGATGGGCGTCTCGTCTTCGACAACACCTACGCACTGCGCCTCGAACGTCTGCGCCGCCCCCTACGCTCTCTGGCCAGTGCTGGGCTGGCTTCGGCCGAAAGTGACGACGACAGCCATGCCTGAACCGAGCGCCAGTCCCGGAGCGTCGCCGCCGGTGATCGGCGAGATCACCCGCATCAACGGCCCCATCGTCGAGGCGCGCAACCTCGCCGCCGCCGGCATGCTGGAAGTGGTCGAGACCGGCCATCTGCGGCTGATCGGTGAGGTGATCCGCCTGCGTCAGGGCGTGGCCACGATCCAAGTCTATGAGAACACCAGCGGCCTGCGGCCCGGCGAGCCGGTCTACGGCACTGGCCGCCCGCTCTCGGTCAAGCTGGGTCCAGGGTTGCTGGGGACCATCTACGACGGCATCCAGCGTCCCCTGCAGGCGATCGTGGCGCACAGCGGTCCGCTGATCGGCCGCGGCGAGAAGCCGGCGCCGTTGGACAGCCTGCGCCTGTGGCCCTTCGTCCCGAGCTGCAAGGTCGGGGACCCGTTGACCGCCGGACAGCCCTACGGAAGCGTGCAGGAAACCCTGAGCATCGAACACCGGCTGTTGCTGCCGCCGGGCGTCAGCGGCACGGTGGTGGAGGTGGCCAGTGCTGGCGAGGTGGGCATCGACACCGTGGTCTGCCGCCTGCAGACCACGGTGGGCGTACACGACCTGACCCTCTGCCACTGGTGGCCGGTGCGGACGCCACGGCCCACGCGTGAACGGCTGGCGGTCAGCGCGCCGCTGCTCACCGGCCAGCGCGTGATCGACACCTTCTTTCCCCTTGGCAAGGGCGGCGCGGCGGCCATCCCGGGCGGCTTCGGTACCGGCAAGACCATGACGCAGCAGGCCCTGGCCAAGTGGTCCGAGGCGCGCCTTATCGTCTACATCGGTTGTGGCGAGCGCGGCAACGAGATGACCGAAGTCCTGCACGAGTTCCCGCAGTTGCTCGACCCCCGCAGCGGGCGCTCACTGATGGAACGGACCATCCTCATCGCCAACACCTCCAACATGCCCGTGGCGGCGCGCGAGGTCAGCATCTACACCGGCATCACCCTGGCCGAGTACTACCGCGATATGGGCTACGATGTGGCCGTCATGGCAGACTCGACCTCGCGCTGGGCCGAGGCCCTGCGTGAGCTCTCTGGACGCCTCGAGGAGATGCCTGCCGACGAGGGCTTCCCTGCCTACCTGCCCGCCCGCCTGGCGAGCTTCTATGAGCGCGCCGGCAGTGCGGTGACGCTGTCCGGCGCCACCGGCTCGATCTCGGTCATCGGCGCCGTCTCGCCGCCCGGCGGTGACTTCAGTGAACCCGTGACCCAGCACACCGCCCGTTTCGTCCGTTGTTTCTGGGCCCTGGACCGTGACCTGGCCAACGCCCGGCACTATCCGGCGATCAGTTGGCTGAACAGCTACAGCGAGTACCTCCCCGAGATCACCGGTTGGTGGCAGAACGAGGACCCCGAGTGGGAGCACCGGCGCCACGTGCTGATGGCCCTGCTGCAGGAGGAGGTCAAGCTGCAGCGCATCGCCCGCCTGGTCGGTGCAGAGGCCCTACCCGAGGACCAGCGCCTGACGCTGTTCCTGGCCGACATCGTCAAGAATGCCTTCCTGCAGCAGAACTCCTTCGACCCGGTTGACATGTACTGTTCGCCCGGCAAACAGCTCTGGATGATGCGGCTGCTGGTGCAACTGGCGGAGCGCTCCCTGCAGGTGGTGCGCCGCGGCGGCACCCTCGCCGACATCCGCGGCTTGCCCTGTATCGACGCTGTGATGCGCATGAAGAGCACCGTCGCCAACGGTGACGCGGCGGCGATGCAGGCCCTGACGGACGCTGTCGACCGCGACCTCGGCCACGTGGAAAGGAGATTGGCCTGATGCGAGTCGCCGGACTGGAGTACCGGGGCGCCAAGGAGATCAACGGACCATTGCTCTTTGTCGAGGGGGTCTCCGGGGTCGGTTTCGACGAGCTGGTCGAGCTGGTCGGGCCGGACGGCACGCCGCGCCTGGGCCAGGTCCTGGACATCAGCGCCAGCAGCGCGGTCATCCAGGTCTTCAGCGGTACCGAGGGCCTGGGCAATGCCACGACGCGGCTGCGTTTCCTGGCGACCGCGCTGCAGGTGCCGGTGAGCCGCGAGATGCTCGGCCGCGTCTTCGACGGCCTGGGCCGGCCCAAGGACGGCCTTCCCGATGTGCTCACCGGCGAGCGCCGTGATGTCCACGGCCTGCCGATCAACCCCTGCGCCCGCCACTACCCGCGCGACTTCATCCAGACCGGGATCAGTTCGATCGACATGATGAACACGCTGGTGCGGGGTCAGAAACTGCCGATCTTCTCGGGCAATGGCCTACCCCACAACCGCATCGCGGCGCAGATCGCCCGCCAGGCCCGCCTGCGCAACGAAGACGTCGATTTCGCTATCGTTTTCGCCGCCATGGGCGTCAAGTACGACGTGGCCCGTTTCTTCATCGACTCGTTCGAGCGCAGCGGGGTGATCAGCAATGTGGCCATGTTCCTCAGCCTCGCCGACGACCCCTCGGTCGAGCGCCTGGTCACGCCGCGCAGTGCCCTGAGCCTGGCCGAGTACCTCGCCTTTGAGCAAGGCATGCACGTGCTGGTGATCATGACCGACATGACCAACTACTGTGAGGCCCTGCGCGAGATTGCCACCGCCCGTAGCGAGATCCCCAGCCGCAAGGGCTACCCAGGCTATCTCTACAGCGATCTGGCCAGCCTTTACGAACGCGCCGGCCGCCTCGAGGGCCGCCCCGGCTCGATCACGCAGATGCCGATCCTGACCATGCCCAGCGACGACATCAGCCACCCCATTCCCGACCTGACCGGCTACATCACCGAGGGCCAGATCGTGCTCGACCGCGACCTCTTCCAGCGCGGCGTCTACCCGCCGGTCGCCGGCCTGCCGTCGCTGTCACGACTGATGAAGGACGGGATCGGTAAGGGGCGCACCCGCGACGATCACCCGCACGTCGCCTCGCAGCTCTTCGCTGCCTACTCGCGCGTCAAGGATATCCGCGCCCTGGCCAGCGTCATCGGCGAGGAGGAGCTCAGCCCGACGGACACGCTGTATATCCAGTTCGGCCAGCAGTTCGAGCGCACGGTCATTGCCCAGGGCGAAGACGAGAACCGCACCATCGAGCAGAGCCTGCAGCGCGGCTGGGAGGCTCTGCGAATCCTGCCGCGCACCGAGCTCTATCGCGTCACCACCGCGGAATTGGCTGCGTACTACGACCCACCTGGCCAGCCGGCCCCCGCGGAGAGCGCCCCATGAGCCGCATGGACGTGGCGCCCACCAAGAGCAACCAACTCGCCCTCAAGCGCGACCTCGCCATGGCGACCGAGGGGTTCACCCTGCTGGAGCAGAAGCGCGAGATCCTGATCACGGAGCTGATGCGCCTGGTGGAGCGGGTTCGCAGCGTCCAGGCCGAGGTCGACCAGCGGCGCCAACGCGCCTACGAGACCCTGCGCCTGGCGGTCGCCCGCAATGGCTACCAGCGTATGCGCAGCATCGGCGCCGGCATCCACTACGAGCATCGCGTTACCAGTAGCACACGCGTCACGGCCGGCATCCGCGTGCCCACCATCGCCATCGAGCCCGGCGCCTTCTCCAGCCAGTTCGGCTTCGCCGGGACCGACTCCCTGGTGGATCAGACCATGCGCGACTTTCTGCTCCTGCTCGAGGCCGTCGGCCGCCTCGCCGAACTCGAATCCGCGGTCTGGCTGTTGGCCCGCGAACTCAAGAAGACCCAGCGCCGCGTCAATGCGCTGGAACAGATCTTCATTCCCGATCTCAGAGATACCCTGGCACACATCCGCGACGTGCTCGAGGGTAAGGACCTCGAGTCGTTCTTCATGATGAAGATGATCAAGAAGCGGATCGCTCAATAGGAGGCACGGCGATATGCACCACAGACGTTCGGAGTCGATGCGCGGCAGCGGGCGGCGGGCGGGAGTGGTTCGGGTACTGGCCGCGCTGGGGCTGGCGCTCGGGCTGGGCGCGGCGGAGCGTGACCTGATCCCGAATGGCGGCTTCGAGGCCTCGCCGACCGAGATCAGCGGCTGGCGCGTGTTCAACCTGGTGGGGCCGGGCTTCAGCGCCGCGCTGGATGAGCGTGCCCGCAGCGGGGCGCGGGCGCTGCGGCTGGGGCGCGAGGTCGGGGGCGCCGATGCGGGTGTGGACCTTTGGGATCAGCCGCTTCCGGTGGCGCCAGGCCAGGAACTGCGGGTACGCTTCGCGGCGCGCCGCCTCGGCGGCGAGCCGGGCTCCCGCCTGCATGTCTCCCTGCATGAGTTCGGCATCTCGGGGGCGCTGCTGGCGGAGGGGGAGTACGCCAAGACGTTCGACCCGCCGAGCGCGGCTTACGAGGAGTTCACCTGGCGTGTGCGACCGCTGTCGCCGCTGACGGCGCAGGTCAGCATCGGCTTCCGCCTGGGCGACGCCGATGGCGGCATCACCTTCCCGGGGGCCTTCCTGCTCGACGACGTCGCGGTGTTCGGCGAGGGCCCCGCCGACGGTGGCGCGGGGCCGGCCCGTGACCTCGACGCCGCCACGGGGCAGAGCGACGTCCGCGCCTACGGCGCCAAGGGCGATGGCGTGAGCGATGATACGGCCGCCTTTCAGCAGGCGCTGAACGCGCGCTATCTGGCGGGTGGCGGCACGGTGTTCGTGCCGGCTGGGCGCTACCGTATTGCCAGCCACCTGCTGGTGCCGCGGGCGGTGACCTTACGGGGGGTTTGGGAGGCGCCACCGATCCCGGTGTCGTTCAAGCCTGCGGGCGAGACGCCGCGGCTGGCAGGCAGCATCCTGCTGGCGGTCGAGGGGGCCGGCCAGCCCGACGGGCCGCCGTTCATCAGCCTGGATGCGAACGCCTGCCTGCGCGGGGTCTCGATCGTCTATCCGGACCAGACCCCGACGAATCCGCCCATCGCCTACCCGTGGACGGTCGCCACCACGGGCGCGGATAACTGCTCGATCATCGATGTGCTCATGCTCAACCCCTATCAGGCCGTCGACTTCGGCAGCCGCGCCAGTGGCCGGCACTACATCCGCGGGCTCTACGCCGACCCGCTGTACCGCGGGCTCTACATCGACCAGTGCCTGGATGTCGGCCGGGTGTCCGACGTGCATTTCTGGCCCTTCTACGACCCCAACCTGGAGGGCCCGCTGCGGGCCTTTGTGCTGGCGAACTGCGAGGCCTTTATCATCGGGCGCACCGACTGGGAGTACCTCACCAACTGCTTTGCCCTCGGACAGCACATTGGCTTCCACTTCATCCGCGGCGTCGGTACCGGGCCCTATGTGGGTCCGGGCAATGTGCTGATGACGCAAAGCGGGGCGGACATGGCGGACATCGCCATTCAGGTGGACGAGTTGCAGGGCCACTCGGGGATGCTGGTCTCAAACAGCCAGTTCTTCGGCGACGTGATCGTGAATGAGCCCAACGTCGGCCCGATGCGTTTCAGCAACTGCGGTTTCTACGGCAGCATTCACGGTCGGCGCGGGGTGGCCCAGGCCTTGCTGGCGGGCAATGGCACGGTGTCGTTCCAAAGCTGCCATTTCATCACCCTGCACCCCAGCAACCAGGCTCCGGTGTCCATTCTGGCGCGCCGCGGCACGCTGTCGCTGCAGGGCTGCGAGTTCATGACGCCGGGGCGTACCCAGGTGCAGCTCGAGCCGGGGGTGCGGCGCGCCGTCATCGTCGGCAACCAGTTCGCCGGGCGCGAGCAGATCGTGAACCAGGCGCAGGGGCGGACCCAGATCGCGCTGAATGTCGATGACGCGCCGCGGCCGGAGTGAGGCTACTTCGCCGCCGCCAGCGGCGCCAGCCAGAGGTTGCGGTACTGCACCGGGTTGCCGTGGTCCTGGAGCAGGATCGGGCCGGGCTGGTCGAAGTTCGCCCCCTCGCCGCCGCCGGTCTGGCCGGGGATCTCGAGGTTCTCGTGGATCAGCACGCCGTTGTGCTGGACGGTCAGGCGGGCCGCGGCCGTCTTCACCCCCTGGGCGTCGAAACGCGGGGCGCGGAACTCGATATCGTAGGTCTGCCACTGCAGCGGCGGAGCGCACATATTGACGCGCGGGCGGGCCACCTTGTAGATGCCGCCACACTCGTTGTCGAGTCCTTCGAGGGCATAGCTGTCGAGCACCTGGATTTCGTAACGCCCCTGGAGGTAGACGCCGCTGTTCGCGCGGGACTGGCCCCTGGCCTCGGGCATGAAGGGCGTGCGGAACTCGACGTGCATGCGGAAGTCCGTGAACAGCTCCTTGGTAACGAGGCTACCCGCCTTGGGGCCGATCTCCATAGCGCCGTCGCCGAGCAGTTTCCAGCGGCTGCCGCGGGGCGGCTCCTGCGTGCCGATCTGCTTCCAGGTCACCTGGTCGGGGTCGGTCTCCGGCGCAAAGGGCGTCGTCAGCAACTCGGCCAGGCCGACGCCTTCCTTGGTGAAGGGGCCCGCGGCTTCCCAGCTCAGGAAGGTACCATTGACGCGGGCGCCGAGGGTGCTGAGGGCCTTGCCGTCCGCCGCCGTGGCCGCGAACTGGACCTCGAGGTCTTCGACGGGCTTGCCGTCCAGGCCGACCAGGCGGACGTGGGCGCCCCAGTCGCCGCCGCCCTGGCTGACCTTGACGAGCACCTCATTCACGCCGGCCAGCAGGTCGGCTTCGACGGCGTCCTGCCCGACGGTGAGCGGCCGGGGCGCGTTGTTTGCGTGAATGGCGGTGCCATTGAGCCAGAGCTTGACCCCATCGTCCGAGCCGACCTCGAACTTGACCCGGCAGGCAGTGGGGCTCTTGATGGCATTGCGCAGGTAGGCAACGGCCTGGTCGGCGGCGCCAACGTCGCGCTTGAGATCGACGATCCCGTAGGGCATCTCGCTCTGGCGCCAGGCGTCGAGGTTGGTGCCAGCGAAGAGGACCGTGGCCCCGGCCGGCGGTTTGGCGCCGAGGGTCGGTGACAGTCTCTGCACGGGCTTGAGGGTGGCGGTCCCCTGCAACGGCGCTGGCAGGGTGCCGCTCAGGACCCCGTCCGCCAGGCGCAGGGTGTCGCCGAAGCGCACCTGGCCATCGGCGGCCAGGCCGTCGACGGCGGCCAGCGGCGCCCCGGGCTGGTCGAAGGCAGCCAGCAGGTTGAGTCGGTAGGTGCCCTTGCCCAGAGCCAACACCTGGGCGGCGATGGGTTTCTCGCCGGCGGCGGTCTTCAGGGTGCCGGCCCAATCGCCCATACAGGGATCGCCTTCGGCAGCGCTGCCGGCCCCACAGAGTCCCACGACCACCGCCGTCGCCCACCGTAGCCAGCCGTTGGTCCGCATGCGCATCGCTCCTTCGTTCGGGTAAAGGGCTGAGGCCCTCACTACAAACCTGCCCAGCGCACCCCTGTCGCCATACCGCCTCAGAGGGCCAGGATCTGGTCCATGTCGGCGCTGATGGCGGCCACGCCAGCGCGCGCATCCGGGCCGGGCCCCTGCAGTTCCGCGGTGATGGCGTCGGCGTAGCCCACCGCGCGCAGGGCAGCCATCACGGCGGCCCAGTCGATGCTGCCCGCGAGCAACTGCGTCCAGGCGTGCTTGGGGCCGTCGAAGCCCTTGATATGGACCTTGCGCAGACGCGGGCCAAGGGTCCGGATCCAATGCTGCGGGAAACCATAGGCGACGATGTTGCCGACGTCAAAGTACGCCGCCATGTACGGGCTCTTAAAACTGTCGACGTAGGCGGCGAACTCGATCGGGCTGAGCAGGAACTTGTTCCAGACATTCTCGACGGCCAGAGCGACGTTGGCCTTGGCGGCCTGGGGCAGGACGCTGGCGAGGGTATCGCGGGAGCGCTCCCAGGCCTGCTCGTAGGTCACCGCGGCGGTGACGACGGCGGGCACGACCAGCACGATGTCACCGCCGAGCGCCGCGGCGGTATCGATGCTCTCCAGGATCCCGGCGACCGACTTGGCGCGCACCGCCGGATCCGGGTCGGAGAGCGGGCAGCCCCAGTGATCCAGGTTCATGACGCTGCTGACGGCGACACCGGAGGCCTGGGATGCCTTCAGGTAGGTGGCGCGCTCCTCGTCGGTGCGCAGCGTCGGCACTTCGACGCACTGGAAGCCCAACTCCGCCGCCAGCGCGAACCGGGCCGCCGGCTCGCCGTTGGGCAGACAGCCGTAACAGATGCCCTTCTTCATGTCGCACCCCTCCGCTCTGCTGCTGCTGCGGGGTGTCCGCTACGGCCTGCGCTCGGACCCGTGGGGCAGGCAGAGCGTCTGCCCGCGGTCCGCGGCCGGCGGCCTCAGCCGCCGAGACCTTGCAGGGCGTTGAGGAGGACGCCGGCGGCGACGGCCGAGCCGATCACGCCGGCGACGTTCGGGCCCATGGCATGCATGAGCAGGAAGTTGTGGGGATCCTCCTGCATGCCGATCTTGTTGACGACGCGGGCGGACATGGGGACCGCCGAGACGCCGGCCGCGCCGATCATCGGGTTGATCTTACCGCCGCTCCACTTGCACATAATCTTGCCGAAGATCACGCCGCCGGCGGTGCTCATGGCGAAGGCGAAGAGGCCCATCAGCAGGATGCCGAGGGTCTGCACATTGAGGAACTTGTCGGCGCTGAGCTTTGAACCGACCGCCATGCCGAGGCAGATGGTGACGATGTTGATCATGGCGTTCTGCGCCGTGTCGCTGAGGCGCTCGACCACGCCGCACTCACGCAGGAGGTTGCCGAACATGAGCATGCTGATCAGCGGCGCGGCGTCGGGCAGCAGGAAGGCGCAGAGCAGGGTGATGGTGATCGGGAAGACGACCTTCTCGATCTTCGAGACCTTGCGCAACTGGGTCATGCGGATCAGCCGCTCCTCGCGGGTGGTCAGGAGCCGGATGATGGGCGGCTGGATGATCGGTACCAGGGCCATGTACGAGTAGGCTGCCACCGCGATGGCCCCGAGTAGGTTCGGCGAGAGGCGGGTGGCCAGGAAGATGGCGGTCGGCCCGTCGGCGCCGCCGATGATGCCGATCGAGGCGGCGTCCTTGAGGTTGAAGTCAATGCCGGGCAGGAAGGAGAGCAGCAGCGACCCCAGCAGGGCGGCGAAGATGCCAAGCTGGGCGGCGGCCCCGAGCAGCGCCGTCTTCGGGTTGGCGATCAGCGGGCCGAAGTCGGTCATGGCGCCGATGCCGAGGAAGATGAAGACCGGGAAGATGCCGCTGAGGACGCCGACCTTGTAGACCAGACCCTGTACGCCCTCGGGCCCGGCGAGATCAGCCAACGGGATGTTGGTCATCACGGCGCCGAAGCCGATGGGGATGAGCAGCAGAGGCTCAAAGCCCTTGAAGATGGCGAGGTAGATGAGCAGGAGGCCGACGCCCATCATGATCAGGCGGCCGAGGCCGAGGGTCCAGTCCTTGCCGGTCTGGGTGATGATGTCGTAGATGCCGGTGCTGCGCCAGAGGTTCACGGCGAGGCCCGAGATGCTGAAGCCGCTGACCGTAGTGGGGACGGTCGAGTCATGCGTGATCGGCGTCGGCGTCAGGGTCAGCAGGGGCGTGGTCGACCCTGGCTCAAGGCGGTCGCCGACGCTGACGTTGACCTCCTCGATGCGGTAGGTGGCGCCGCTGGTGAGCTGCGGTTTGCTGCGTGCGGGCAGGTCCTTGTTCTCGTTCTTGATGCTGAGCGTCAGGAGTTCGCGGCCCGGATAGACGATGATGCCCCGGCGTACGGGCAGGTGGTAGACGATGGCGGGCTGGGCCCAGATGTAGCGCAACTCGACGACGCCGTCAGCGCGCTGCGACAGGCTGAACACGTCATCGGTCAGCTCAGTGACGATCGGGCCGGCCGCCTGGGCCGCCAAGGTCGAAAAGGCCGCCACCACGCCCACGATCCAGAACCGGAGTGTCTTCATCTGCGCCAAACCTCCCGACAACACCTGTCCCACACCCTGATCAGCCCACCACGGCCACGACTTGGTCGGTATCCACCGTGTCGCCCACGGCGACCTCGATCACCAGCACGGTGCCGTCCACCGTGGACTTGATCTCCTGCTCCATCTTCATCGCCTCGATGACCACGAGGGTATCGCCATCCTTGACGACCGCGCCGACGTCGGCCACCAGGCGCAGCACGCCGCCGGGCATGGGGGCCTTGATATCGGTGCCCTGGATGGGCACAGCCGGGGCGGCGGGCTGGATGCTGGTCACCTGCGGCGCGGCCCCGGCGCCGGCCGTTGCGACCTGGACGCGGTAGGTCACGTTGTTGACCGTGACATCGTAGGCAGACGGACCCTTGTCCGCCGTCGTCGCGGCTGCGGCGCTGGCGGCGGGGGCGGCTTTGGCGCCTTCGCCCGCGGGCTTCGTCACCTCGGCATCCTTGTACCGGATCCCGGCCGGGCGGTTGCCCTTGAGGAAGTCGAGTCCCTTATCGGTCTTGCCTTCGCTGCAGCAGGCGACGATGAAGACATTCTCGTCGCTGACCGGCAGGCCCGCGCCCGCGAGCTTGCGGGTGGCCACGGCGGCGCCGAGGTTCGGGTTGGCGTCATTGATCAGGCGCGGGTCCTCGGCGGTCGGGGCCAGGGCGAGTTGCTCGGCGGCGATCTTCACGATCTCGGCGTCCGGGGCGGACGGCGTCCGCCCGAAGTAGCCCAGGACCATCTTGCCGTAGCCCTCGGCGATCTTCTTCCAGGGGCCGAGCATGACATTGTTGAAGGCCTGCTGGAAGTAGAACTGGCTGACCGGGGTGACGGAGGTGCCGAAGCCGCCGCGTTCGACGACCTCGCGCATGGCCTTGATGACGAGGGGGAACTTGTCGAGGCACTTCTGGTCGCGCATCATCTGCGTATTGGCCGTGAGGGCGCCGCCGGGCATCGGGGAGAGGGTGATCAGCGGGTTGGTCTCCTTGGCCTCGGGGGGCAGGAAGTAGCGCTCCATGCAGGCCGTGAACACCTCCTCGGCCTTGAGGTACTTCTCGTAGTCGATGTCGAGAGTGTACTCGCTGCCTTTCAGGGCGTGCCAGAGGGTCAGGATATCGGGAGCGCAGGTGCCGCTGGAGAGCGGCGCCATGGAGACGTCGATGACATCGGCGCCGCCTTCGATGGCGGCCAGGTTACAGGCGATGCCGAGGCCGGCAGTATCATGGGTATGGAACTGAATGTCGGTGTCGGCCGGCAGCAGTTGGCGGGCTTGCTTGATGGTGTCGAAGACGACGCGCGGAGTGCAGGTGCCGGAGGCGTCTTTGAAGGCCACGCTGTGGAAGGGGATGCCGGCCTTGAGGATGTCCTTGAGCCGATCCACGTAGAAGGCGGCGGTGTGCGCCTGGGTGTTCATGTTCGGCGGCAGGCCCATCAAGGTGATGGCGATCTGGTGCTTGAGTCCGGCCTCGACGATGCAGCGCCCGGAGTAGTCCAGGTTGCGCACGTCATTGAGGGCGTCGAAGTTACGGATGGTGGTCATGCCGTGCTTCTTGAAGAGCACCGCATGCAGCTTGATGATGTCGCTGGGCTGGGACATCAGGCCGACCACGTTGATGCCACGGGCCAGGGTCTGCAGGTTGACGTCCGCGCCCACCGTCGCGCGGCAGGTGTCCATCGACTCGAAAGCGTCCTCCTGGCAGTAGAAGTACGGGCTCTGGAAACGCGCCCCGCCGCCAATCTCGATGTAGCGGGTGCCCGCCGCCACCGCGGCCTGCAACGCCGGCAGGAAATCGGCCGTCTTCACCCGCGCCCCGAGCACCGACTGGAAGCCGTCCCGGAACGACACGTCCATGAACCGAATCGTCTTCATCTCAAGGTCTCCCCTAGGCAGCCCGGAACGCCCCCACGTGGGGCAGGGCTGTGGTCACGGCCGGCTCAGGACTTCTCGCTGATGTGGCGGTGGACGGCGGCGACGATGGCCGGGACCACGGCGGCCTGCCCGGCGGGCGCCGCCTTCCGCGCTTCCTGCTTGCGCCGCGGCGCTTCCTTCTCCGGCATCAGATAGGCAAAGCGCGCCAGGACCTTGGCGCTCAACTCGACAGACCACACCATCAAGGCGAGGAAGGCAAAGACCGCCCCCATCCCCAGTACGGTCAACAGCAGTCCGACGTAGAGCGCTTGCATCTGCTATGCCTCCCAGTTGGTCGCGGCACCCGCCGCTCCGGTCGCTGCCGCCTTGGCCAGACGGGCAGGGCCCAGAGCGGGCACAATCCCGGCAAACAGAAGCAGGTAACATAGCCCGGCCGCTAGGCGCTGCTAGCGAAAACAGCGAAGTTTCGCCGCAGGCCCTGAATAGAAGTAAGTCAACAGGAGTACTTTCCTGACTGGGTTTGGCAGCCCGGAGTGAGGCCTGCACCGCGGGCGACTTGTGGGTTGCGACGGGGCGGGGTATACTGGGTACGAGGTCACGGTGGTAGTGTGTGCAATGCCGGCTGCCATGACCCCTGCACAAAGGGTGCGGGCCCTGATGGGTCCGCAGGTTCACTTCGGGTGGTCGGGCCGCCATCCGGTCAGTACGCAGGCGAGGCGACACGGGTCGCGTCTCCTGCCGATGTACCGGAGGTGCGCCATGGCAAGTGCCGAAGTCTCGAAGTCGTCCACTCCCGCCCGTGACTCTCTCGCCATTCTGCTGTCCAACCTGGTCTGGGGCATTGCCTGTCCGGGTACCCTCTGTCTGACGGCGATGGGGATCGTCGCGGGGGGCAAGGTGGGGCTGCAGGGGCTGGATCTGCTGTACTGGGCGGCGGCGCTGCTCGCCCCGACCGTCCGGCACCTCGAGATTCGTTTCCTCGGCGGCCGGGTCGAACTCCCGTGGACCTGGAGCCGCTACGCGGCCAGGTTCCTGCTGGTGAGCGCCGGGCTTTGGCTGGCGGCGCATGGGCTGGCCCACCTCTTCGGCCGCTGAAGGGGTGCATAGCCTTCGTGTCGGTTCGTAAGGAAAAGGATGATCAGCGCGCAGAGCGGCATCCTGTCAGGCACCCGCCGCTTCGGGTGCGGCTTGCGGGCGTTCCGAGTTGGGCGATGTTACGGTGTTTTCTAGCAGGCCTTTTCCCGCGGCCTGCCGCGCGCCACAAGTAAGGGTCAGGCACCATGGCGGACGAACTGCAGGGACTGCTGAAGCGGATCACCGACGAGGGCCTGAAGAAGGCGGAGACTGAGCGCCTGGCGATTGTGGCGGCCGCGTCTGCCGAGGCGACGCGCGTGGTTACGGAAGCCACGGCGACAGCCGCAGCGCTGGTCGCGGCGGGGCGGCGCGAGGCCGACCTGTTGCGGGAAACGGGCGAGCAGTCGTTGCGGCAGGCCGCCCGCGACGTGTTGCTGAGCCTGCGTGGTCAGCTTGAACAGCGTCTGTCGGACGTGGCGAAAAGCATGGTAGGCAGCGCTTTGGATACGCCGGCAATGGCCGCCATCCTGGCGGACCTGGTGCGCCATTTCGTCGAGTCCAGCGGCCGGGAGCAGCGGCTAGAGGTGCTGCTGAATCCTGGCCAGGTCGAGGCCCTGCGCGCCGCGCTGGGGCAGGCTTTGGCGGCGGATCTGCGCCGCCAGGTTGACCTGACTCCGCTGCCCGCGCTGCGGGCCGGTTTCCGCGTGCGGCTGGTGGGAGCGGATGTGGTCTACGACTTCAGCGATGAGGCCCTGGCGGCGGCCCTGTCGACGTTCCTGAGTCCGAAGCTTCTGGCCAGTCTGGCGCTCGAGACGCCGTAACCCCCGCGCCAAGGCGCCTCGGCGGAGGCCACGATGGCGGCCCAGTTCTACTACCAGGTCAGTGCCCTGCCGATGCTGCGCTTCGGCGAACCGGCGCCGTTGTCGCTGGCGGCGTTCGCCGAGTTCTGCCAGGGGCAGCTCCCCGAGGACGTCGCTGCGGCCTTGGCGCGCGTCTCCCTCGAGCCTGGCGGTCGGCCCTGCTGCGAGGTCGAGCGCCGTTGGCAGGCCTGGGAAACCCACCTGCGCAATGGCCTGGTGCAGTGGCGCGCGGCCCGGCTGGGCGTGGAAGGCGAAGGGTTCCTCCGCCCGGACGACGACGTTTTCCCCGGCGACCGGCGGCGGCTCGAGGAGATCCTGAGCGACCCGGACCCACTGCAGCGGGAACGTGAGCTGGACCGGCTGCGCTGGCAGCGCTTGGACGACCTCGCGGTCGAGCACGATTTCGACCTCGAGGCGCTGGTGCTCTACGCACTACGCCTGGCGTTGGCCTGGAAGTGGACGGGCCGTTCAGAGGTGGCGGGCTTGCGGGTGTACGACGGGTTGGTCGCGGCGGCGGTCGAACAGGCCGCGACTAGGCGGGTCGCGAGCGGCGTGAGCGTGGCCAGATGATAGGGATGGCGAGACCCATGGACGAGAACGTGCCTCGGGGCAAGGTGTCCGGCGTCAACGGCAACATGGTGAGTGTGACCTTCGCTACCCGCGTCATCCAGAATGAGGTGGCCTACGTCTGCAGCGGCTCGCTCCGGCTCAAGGCCGAGGTGATCCGGGTGCGGGGCGGCGAGGCGGATCTGCAGGTGTTCGAGAGCACCGAGGGGATCGTGGTCGGCGACGCGGTTGAGTTCAGCGGACAGCTGCTCAGTGTCGAGTTGGGGCCGGGGTTGCTGACGCAGGTCTTCGACGGCCTGCAGAACCCGCTTCCGGAGCTGGCCCGGCAGGAGGGCTACTTCCTGCAGCGCGGTCTGTACCTCTACCCGCTGGACACGGTGCGTCTCTGGGCCTGGACACCGGGGCTGTCGCCGGGTGCCGAGATCCGCGCCGGGGAGGCGCTGGGAACGGTCCCCGAGGGGCTCTTTGAGCACCGCATCATGCTGCCCTTCGCCTGGGCGGGCAACTGGCGTGTGACCTGGGTGGCGCCGGCGGGCGAACTGACCATCAAGGACACCGTGGCCAAGGTCAGCCAGGGCAGCGAGGAACGGGTCGTGACCATGGTGCAGTCGTGGCCGGTGAAGATCCCGATCACCAGCTACCGCGTCAGGCTGTTGCCCAGTGAGCCGCTGGTGACGCAGCAGCGCATCATCGACACCTTCTTTCCGGTGGCAAAGGGGGGCACCTTCTGCACGCCGGGACCCTTCGGGGCCGGCAAGACCGTGCTGCAGCATGCGCTCAGCCAGCACTCGCAGGTGGATGTGGTGATTGTGGCGGCTTGCGGCGAGCGCGCCGGCGAGGTGGTCGAACTGCTGCGCGAGTTCCCGCACCTGGAGGATCCGCGCACGGGCCGCAACCTGATCGATCGCACCATCATCATCTGCAATACCAGTTCGATGCCCGTGGCGGCGCGCGAGGCCTCCATCTACACCTCGGTAACGCTGGCGGAGTACTATCGGCAGATGGGGCTGAACTGCCTGTTGCTGGCGGACTCGACCTCGCGCTGGGCGCAGGCGCTGCGCGAGATGTCCGGTCGGCTGGAGGAGATCCCCGGCGAGGAGGCCTTCCCGGCCTATCTCGAGTCGCTGGTGGCCGGCTTCTATGAGCGTGCCGGCCTGGTTGAGCTGTACGATGGCGGGCACGGCTCGATCACCATCGGCGGAGCCGTGAGCCCAGCGGGCGGCAATTTCGAGGAGCCCGTGACGCAGGCGACGCTGAAGGTGGTGGGCTGCTTCCTGGGGCTGTCGCGCGATCGCGCCAACGCGCGGCGGTACCCGGCCATCCAGCCGCTGGAGAGCTGGAGTAAGTACGGCAGCGTGGTGGACAGCGGCGAGGTGGCGCGGGCGCGGCGGTTGCTGAAACAGGGCCACGAGGTGGCGCAGATGATGAAGGTGGTCGGCGAGGAGGGTACGCTCACCAGCGACTTCGTGGTCTACCTGAAGAGCGAATTCCTCGATGCCGTCTACCTGCAGCAGAATACGTTCGACAAGACCGATGGCGCCAGCAGCGCGGCCCGACAGCGGCACGTGTTCGGCAAGGTGGTGCAGCTCCTCGACACCCGTTTCACGTTTGCCGACAAAGCGGCGGCCCGGGCTGCCTTCCACGCCTTCCGGCAGCACTTCGTCGACTGGAACTACGCGCCGTGGGACACCGACGAGTTCCGCAGTGCGGAGCAGGCCATCGAGCGCTTGCTGGCGGCGACCGCTGGTAAGGAGTGACGGCGATGGCGAGGCGAGGTTGGCCTCAGGGACAGCGCTCATGAGAATGCTCCACAATCGCATCCTGCAGATTGCTGGCAACGTCATCACCGTCGAGGCCGATGGTGTTGCCGCCGGCGAGCTGGCGGAGGTCCGCAGCGCCCGCGGCACCTCGCTGGCGCAGGTCATCCGTCTGGACCGGCGCCGGGTGTCGTTGCAGGTCTTTGCCGGCAGCCGCGGCATCTCGACGCAGAGCGAGGTGCGCTTCCTGGGGCACCCGATGCGGGTCGCGGCGTCGGACAACCTGCTGGGCCGGATCTTCACGGGCAATGGCGGTCCGCGCGACGGTGGGCCGGAGTTGCACGACCATCTGACGGCCATCGGCGGGCCGTCGGTGAACCCGGCCAACCGCATCATCCCCCGCCGGATGATCCGCACCGGCCTGCCCATGATCGATGTCTTCAATACCCTAGTCGAGAGCCAGAAACTGCCGATCTTTTCGGTCGCTGGCGAACCCTACAACGCGCTGTTGGCACGCATCGCCATGCAGGCGGAGGTGGATCTGATCGTGCTCGGGGGCATGGGCCTGAAGTACGACGACTACCTGTTCTTCCGCAACACCCTCGACGAGCATGGCGCGCTGGCGCGTTCGGTGTTGTTTGTGCATACGGCCAGTGATCCCATCGTCGAGTGCCTGCTGGTGCCGGACCTCAGCCTGGCCGTGGCCGAGCATTTCGCCATCCGCGGCAAGCGCGTGCTGGTGTTGCTCACCGACATGACCAACTTTGCCGATGCTCTCAAAGAGATCGCCATCACCATGGAGCAGATCCCCTCGAACCGCGGCTACCCCGGCGACCTCTATAGCCAGCTCGCGGCGCGCTACGAGAAGGCGGTCGACTTCGAGACCGCGGGCTCGATCACCATCCTGGCGGTGACGACGATGCCGGGCGACGATGTCACCCACCCGGTGCCAGATAACACCGGCTACATCACCGAGGGGCAGTTCTACCTGGTGGGGGGGCGCATCGAGCCCTTCGGCTCGCTCAGCCGTCTCAAACAGTTGGTGAATGGCGCGACGCGGGCGGACCACCGGGCCCTGATGGATACCATGATCCGGCTCTACGCCGAGTACCGCGAAGCGCAGGAGAAGCAGTCGATGGGCTTCCGCATGAGCGACTGGGACGAGAAGCTGCTGAAGTATGGGGGGTTGTTCGAGAGCCGGATGATGGATCTCAGCGTGAACATCCCGCTGGAGCAGGCTCTGGACCTGGGTTGGCGGACCCTGGCGGAGTGTTTCGCTGCCGCCGAAGTGGGGATGAAGACGACGCTGCTCGAGGAGTTCTGGCCGACGTCGGGATGACGGCCGTCTGCCCATGGCCAAGATCAAACTCACCAAGAATGAACTGAAGCAGCAGCGGGACGCGCTGAAGCGTTTCCAGCGCTACCTGCCGACGCTGCAACTGAAGAAGCAGCAACTGCAGGTCGAGGTGCGCCACGTGCGGGAGGTGCTGGCGCGGCTCGCTGCCGACGAGCAGGCGCTGGCGGCGGGGGTGCGGCGCTGGGTGGCGGTGCTGGAGGAGACGGCGAAGGGCCTGTTGGAGTCTTTGCAGCAGGTGCGCGAGTGGCGCGTCGGGACCCGTAACGTGGCCGGCATCGACACGCCGGTGTTCGAGAGTCTGAGCTTCGAGCCCGTGGTCCCTGACCTCTTCCTGTCGCCGCCCTGGATCGAGGGGGCGGCGCAGGTCGTCCGGCAGCACGTCGAACTGCACCTGCGGCGGCGTCTGGCCGAGGAGCAGGTGCAGCTTATCGAGCAGGAGTTGCGCGTGGTGACGCAACGGGTGAACCTGTTTGAGAAGGTGAAGATTCCTGAGGCCCGGGAGCACATCCGCCGCATCCAGATCTACCTGGGAGACCAGCAGACGAATGCGGTGGGGCGCGCCAAGATCGCCAAAGAGAAGTGCCAGAGCCGCGCGGCCCACCCGGCGGTGGTGGCCGCCTGAGCGCTGGCCGCGGAACGGAGACTGAGCCTTGGTTGAACGGATGAAAAGGGTGACGGTGGTGTGTCTTGCCGCCGAGCGCGAGGCCGCCGTCGCAGCGCTGCGCGAGGTGGGCACGGTCCACGTGCTCCCCAGCCTGCCGCCGGCCTCGGACGCGCTGGACCGTCTGGTCCGGCGCCGCGAGAACCTGGAGCGTGTGCTGGCCCTGCTGGAGGCGCGGCCGGCCGTCGGGTCCCCGGTCGGCGTTGCGCCGGTGGCGGCGGACCCGGCCGCGCTCGTCGACCGCGTGCAGGCTCTGACCAGCGAGCAGAGCGCCGCGGAGGAGCGTCGCCAGAAGCTGCTGCGGGCCGCGCAGGCGCTGGCGCCCTGGGGCAGTTTCTCGCGGGAGGACGTCGCCGCCTGCCAAGCAGCGGGTCTGCAGGTGGTCCTGGTGGCCGTGGCCGCTGATGCACTGCCGGTGTGGCCGGCCGGGACGGTGGTCACGGAGCTGTCGCGGCAGGGCAAGACCATCTACCTCGCCGTGGTCGCCGCGGCCGGGGTGGCACTGCCGGTCACGGCGAGCGCGTTCCCCGAGAGCACCGACGGCGCCGAGATCGAGTCCGAGCGGCGGGAGGTCGAGGCGGAACTGCGGCGAGTGAGCGCGGAGCTGGACCATCTCGCGGCTACGGTGCCGAGCCTGCGGCAGGCGGCGGCGGACCTCGATGAGCAGGTGGCGTTGGCGCGGGCGCGCGATGGCATGGGCCAGTCCGAGCCGCTCACCTACCTCGAGGGTTATGTTCCGGTTCGCGACCTCGACAGCCTGCTGGCGGCGGCCCGCCGGTACGGTTGGGCGGTGCGGGCGGTGGATCCTGCCGCCGATGATCTGAACGTCCCCACGAAGCTGCGGCTGGCGCGCTGGGTCGAGCCGATCCGCAGCGTGTTCCAGACTCTGGGCATTCTGCCGGGTTACCGTGAAGTCGACATCAGCGCCTGTTTCCTGCTGTTCTTCTCCGTGTTCTTCGCCATGCTGATCGGGGATGCGGGGTATGGCGTCGTCCTGCTGGCCCTGACCCTCGGGCTGCGCTGGAAGTACCGCCAGGCCCCGGCCGCGCCCTTCTGGCTCTTCGTCGTGCTCTCGGTTTCGACCATCGTCTGGGGGGTGCTCACCGGTACCTACTTCGCCATCCACCTGCCGGACGGGCATCCACTGCGGGCGATCCCGTCGGTTTCATACTTTGCCGAGGTGCGTAACGTGCAGCGTCTCTGCTTCCTGATCGGCACCATTCATTTGACCGTCGCGCACGTGTGGAACGCCGCCGTGACCCGCCCCTGGCTGAAGGCGGTCGGAGCCCTTGCCTGGATCCCGATTTTATGGGGGAACTACCTGTTGGCCAAGATGATGGTACTTGGGGCGCCGACCCATCCCGCGCTGCCGTGGCTGTACGGCGGCGGGCTGCTTGGGGTGCTCCTGTTCACGGAACCCTCCCTCAACCCTTTCCGGACCGTGGGTCTGGGACTCGGGAAGATTGCGCTGAATCTGGCGAACAGCTTCGTGGACGTGGTGTCGTACGTGCGCCTGTTTGCGGTTGGCGCCGCCGGCGTGAAGGTCGCCGAGAGCATGAACGAGATGGCGGGGGCCATCCACGGCATGCCGTGGCTCGGCGGCCTGCTGGCCACCTTGGTGTTGGTGCTCGGACATGCCTTCAACCTACTGCTGGGGTCCATGGGCGTGCTGGTTCACGGCGTGCGCCTGAACGTGCTCGAGTTTGCCGGCCACGTCGGGTTGGAGTTCGCCGGCTCGGCTTACCGGCCCCTGCGGCGTCGGCAGGTTGCGGCCGCTGACGGCCCTGGAAGCAGTTCCTGACCGCGGGACACGCGGGCAAGTGAAACGGAAGGAAAGCGATCATGACTGCAACTCCTGAGATTGCCACCGCGCTGGGGATTGCCGGTGGTTTCGCCTGTCTGACCTTCTCGGCCATGGGGTCGGCCATGGGCGCCGGGGCGGCGGCGATGTCGTCGATCGGGGCCTGGAAGAAGTGCTATGCGCAGAACAAGGCGGCCTCCTTCCTGCTCCTGGCCTTCATGGGGGCGCCGCTGACACAGACCTTCTACGGGCTCATCCTGATGGGGGCCATCAACGACGCGGCGGCCAAGGTCGGGGCGCTCTATCCGGCGCTGCTCAGCGTGGGTATCGTTGGCGGCATGGCCATGGGGGTATCCGCCTGGATGCAGGGCCGGGCCGCGGCCGGGGCCGCCGATGCCCTGTCGGAGACCGGCAAAGGCTTCACCAACTACATGATCGCCCTGGGCATCATCGAGACCGTGGCGTTGTTCATCATGGTCTTCTCAATGATGACGGTGGCCAAGGTGGCCGAGGTGGTGGCCAAGGTGGCCGCGGGCGGCTGAGCGGGGTCGGCGGCCGGTTACCGCGCCTTGCCGGCGTTGTAGATGGCGCCGCCGGCTGCGGCGTAGTCCCTGAAGACGGCCACGGCTTCGGCCCGCAGCAGGTCGCGGACGACCTCGATGCCGCGTTCGGCCAGTGCCCCCACCCAGTCCTGGAGTTTCGGCCCTTCGTCGAAACCGGCGTCACGGGCGTCGGCATCGCGGGCGCCGCAGACCAGGCTGGTCACGCCCGACCAGGGGACGGCGCCGAAACACATGGCACAGGGCTCGGTGCTGGCGCACAACTCGAAGCGGCGCTGGCCGCCGGCGCTCAGGTCGAAACGCCCAGCGCGACGCTGCGCCAGAGCCAGCGCCACCATCTCGGCGTGCAGGATGGAGCAGCCCAAGGGCACCACCAGGTTGACCCCGGGGGCGTAGAGTCGTCCCGACTCGTCGAAGACAGCGGCGCCGAAGGGGCCGCCGCTGCCGTGGGCCACGTTCTGCCGCGCCAGCTCGATGGCGACACGCAGACGGTTTTCGCGGCGCGGGATGACGGCGGGCAGGGTGGCAACATAGGCCGCCACCCAGTCGGGCAAGCGGATGGTTACCTCCAGCGTGTCGCTGCCGGCCGGCTCCATGTGCGCGCCTCAGGCTTGGGCGGTCCAGACCCCGGTCTGTGACGAGATCTTCATGGCCTGGGTACGCGAGAGATCGCTCTGCAGGCGCTCGCAGGCCGTCATGGACTTGCGGCCGTGGTGGTACTCTTTGCAGGGCTCGCAGTCGCGATGGCGGTAACAGTCGCGGTTCTTGCAGGGACAATCCGTGTGCTTCTCGGCCATAGATCTCTTATCTCCCGCATGATGTGGCGATCAATATACCCGGTTGCTGCCACCTGAACAAGGGCCGTTTCGGGTGGCGACATCAGGGCGTCTACTTCTGCGCGACGCTGCGGGCAAAGCGACTGTCCTGCAGCTCCAGCGTCTCGGCTTCCTTCTCGCAGACACGGCTGACACTGAGCAGCAGGCCGACCGCCGCCATGCAGCTCAGCATGCTTGAGCCGCCATAGCTCAGGAAGGGCGCGGTGACGCCGGTCGTCGGCCCGAAGCCGCTGACGACGCCGATATTGACAAAGGCCTGGAAGGCCAGCGTCCAGCCAATACCCACGCACATCAGAATGGCACCCTTCGTCTGCGCCAGCGCGGCCATAGCGAAGATGCTGCCGCCGAGGAGGCAGTACAGGAGCATGAGCCCGAGCACGCCCCGGAAGCCGAGTTCCTCACCGACGATGGCCACGATGAAGTCGGTGTGCGCCTCCGGCAGATAGTACTGCTTCATCCGGCTCTGGGTGATCCCCAGCCCCGCCCAGCCGCCCGAGCCCAGGGCGAGTTGCGAGTGCCAGAGCTGGTAGCCCTCCCCCTGCTGGATGGGCTCCGGGTTGCGGTACGTCGTCATGCGCCGCTGGTGTTCCTTGCTGAAGGTTACCGTCAGGGCGAAGAGGCCAAGGCCCAGCGCCGCCAGGGCGATGAGGTAGCGCAGGCGCACGCCGGCGACGAACATGATGACGACCATGATACTGCCGGTGATCACGGTGGTGCTCAGGTTCTTGCCTAGAAAGATCAGAGCGATGAGACTGCCGCACCACAGCAGTGGGTCGCGGAAACCGCGCTTGAACTCACGGGTGTGCCGGGCGTAACGCTGGTAGTAATCGGCCAGGTACAGCACCACGACCGGCTTGGCGAACTCGGACGGCTGCAACGAGAAGGGTCCGATGTGCAGCCAGCGGAAGCCGCCCTTGGTCGGTCCACCGATCAGGGGGAGGTACGCGACGATGTCCGCGCCGAACGGGAGCTTGTAGAGGATGTGCGCCCCGGCGAGGTAGGCCAGGGCGAGGCCGACCAGAATCAGCAGAATCCGCGAGACGCGCCCCAGTCGACGGTAGTCGGAAATGGCCAGGCCGACAGCCAGTGCACTGCCGAGAAAGACCCACATCGCCTGCCGCTTCAGATAGTCCTCAGAGGAAACGGCAAAGCTGGTCGAGTAGAGCATGATCACGCCGCTGCCCAGCAGCAGCACCACCAGCCCCAGCACGACCGCGCGTGCACTGCGATGTCTGGACCAGGTCACCGGACTCACCCTCCGCGTCGAGCCTCGGCGCTGTCCAGTTTGAAGATCAGCACGTAGCGCTGCGGGATGAACTGGTGGCTTTCGACCAGTCGGAAGCCGTAGTGCTTCATCTGCGTGATGATCAACTCCTTGGCGATGTACGGTCCGTGGTACGGCAGTTGCTGGTCCTCGACCAGGGCGTTGTCGATGATCACCAGGGAGCCATCGGGCTTGAGCACATCGCGAATGCTCTTCACGAAGGCGTCCTTGACCTTCTCTGAGGAGCAGGCGTAGATGATGTGGTACAGCGAGCACAGGAAGGCCATATCGATCGGCTCCTTGACGCAGATATCGTCGTACTGGGAGATGATCGGCACCACCGCCTTGCCATAACCGTACTTCGCGACCAGCGAGCTCACGTACTGCACGTGCTGGCCATTGGTGTCGAGGGCGTAGATGCGGCCCGTCGGCCCGACGATGTCGGCGAAGCGGAAGCTGTAGTAGCCCGGGCCGCAACCGACGTCGGCGATCGCCTGGCCGGGTTTGAGCTTCAGGACCTGGAGGATCTTGCTGGTGCGCTCCCAGGACTCGCGCTTGGGGTTGTTGAAGAGGATGAAGTCCTCGAGCAGCCGTTCGCGATCCTGGCCCTTGGTCGGATCCGCGTCCTTGAGCCCTTCGAGGTGGTACTTACGCTGCAGGTACTCCTTGAGGACGGCGAACTCGTCGGCAGCGAAGAACTCGAAGTAGCTGGCGGTGAGCCGCTCCTTCAGCATCGCCTGCTGCTGCGCCGGGGTGGCCAGGAAGTACTCGCAGAACCACTCGAGGGCCGTGTATTCGCCCCCGAAATTCTCGTCCGGGATGATGCGTTTGTAGACATCCAGCGCATCGCGAACGGTCCCGATCTCCTTGGTCACCAGGTAGCTGAGGAGGTCGCGCGCGGCGCGCTTGCCGCCCTCGGTGATGTCGAACGAGTCCAGACTGCCGAGGTGCAGCAGCGAGGCCTTGGACGCGATCTGGATGGTGTCCTGGTCGTCGCCGACGGCCTTGACCCGGTCTGCCAGGGTACCCGAGACCGGGGGTACGTCGACCTTCTTGAAGGTCAGGAGGTAGCGCTGCGGATTGGCTTGCTGGTCACCGCTGAGTTCGAAGCCGTAGTGCTTGAGCTGGCTGACCACGAGCTGCTTGGTGACGAACGAGCCGCGGTAGGGGGTATCGGCCTTTTCCACGTACTGATCATTGAGGATGGCCAGTACGCCGTCGGGTTTCAGGACCTTGCGGATGCTGGCCATGAACTGGTCCTTCACCATCTCCATGTCGGTGCAGTAGACGATGGTGTAGTAGGAGGACATGAAGACCAGATCAGCCGCGTCCTCGACCTTGATGTCGTTGAGACTGGCTGCCACGGTGTCGACGTTGGCGAGCCCCGCCGCCCGGATGGCCTCGGTCAGGTAGTCCAGGTGCTTCTGCCGCGGGTCAGAGGCGTGCACGCGTCCCGTGGGGCCGACGCGGGCCGCGAACTTGAAGGTGAAGTACCCCGGGGCGGCAGCCACATCCACAACGTGGTCCCCCGCTTTCACCTTCAGCATGTCGAGCACGGCATCGCTGTGCTCCCAGGCGTTGCGGTCGGGGTTGTTGAACAACAGCAGATCCTCGAGCAGACCGAGGCGCTCGGCCGCCGTCTGCAGGTCAGCGGTCTCCTGCGGGTTGAATCGATAGCGTGCGTTCAGGTACTCCTTGAGAACCGCGAAGGTGTCGGCGGCGAAGAAGGCGGCGTAGTGACGGGTGTAGGCATCCGGCGTCATCTGCGCGCGCTCGGCGGCATTGGCGAGGTAGTAGCGCGTGAACCAGTTCAGGGCCGTGAACTCGGTACCGAAACTCTCCGTGGGGGTGAGTTGGCGGAGGGTCTCGAGGGCCTGCTGTCCGGCTTGACGGTCGTCTTTGGTAAGCAGGGTCATGATCTGGGTGGCGGCCAGGCGCGCGTCCTCGTTCTCCTCCATCGAGTCGTAGATGCCGAGGTGGATCAGCGAGACGCTCGAGGTGACGTGGATGGCGTCAGCCGTCGGCAGCACCGGCTGACCCCATCCCGGCAGGCACACTGCGAGGCTCCAAACGGCCAGTCCGAGAATCGTGCGCTTCATCTGCTCTTCCTCCGTCTGTAGCGTGTGCCACGGGACGCGCTGGAGCGCCCCGCCCCGAGCGCTTGCCGCGCGGCTAGCGCGGCGCCGGCGCCTGGGGGGCCAAGGTGAACGTCAGTACGTACCGTTGCGGGGTGAACTGGTGCGTCGCGGCCAGCTCGAAACCGTACTGACGCAGTTGGGCCACGATCAGCTCCCTGGCGATGCGTGGGCCATGGTAGGGAATCTCGTTCTCCGCCACCACGTCGTTGTCGGCAACCACCAGTGTCCCCCCCGGCTTCAGGGCCTTCTTGATGCTGCCGATGAAGGCATCGCGGGTCTCGAGCGAGCTCATGGCGTAGATGACGTGGTAGAGCGAGCAGAGGAAGGCCACGTCGACCTTGGCCGTGACGCAGATGTCGTCGGGGCGTGATTGCACGATCTCGATGTTGCCGAGGCCGTACTTCTGCAGCGCGGCCTTGACGTACTCATGGTGGCGGTCGTTGATGTCGATAGCGTAGACGCGGCCGCCCGCGCCGACCTTCTCGGCGAACTGGAAGGTGTAGTAGCCGGGTCCGCTGCCGACGTCGGCGATGACCTGTCCCGGCTGCAGGTTCAGGACCGAGAGGATCTTGCTGGTCCGCTCCCACGCCTCGCGGCGCGGATTGTTGAACAGGATCAGGTCTTCCAGGAACGTCCAGCGGTCTTGCGCCTCGCCCGGATTGGTGTCGAGCAGCGTGCCCAAGTGGTAGCGTCGCTTCAGATACTCCTTCAGCACCGCGAAGTCGGCGTCGGCGAAGTAGTGGTAATAGAGGTCCGCGTAGCGGTCCCCGATCAGCGTCTGGCGCTCGGCGTCGGGGGCCAGCAGCGTTTCCGCAAACCACTGCAACGCCGTGTATTCACCGCCGAAGTTCTGGACGGGAACGAGGCGCGCATAGATCGCCAGCGCCGCCTCGGCGGCCGCCCTGTCCTGGCTCTCCAGGGCCTGCAGCAAGAGCCGGCCGGCGGCGACGGCGTCGCTCTTCGCCTCAAAGGCCGGGAGGGTGAGGAGGTAGCATAGCGACTGACGCGAGTTGACCTGGATGAGATCGCTGCCCGCGGCCAGCGTCGCCGCCGCGCCGCTCGCCACGGTCGGGCTTGCCACGCTCTTGCGGAAGAGCAGCAGGTAACGCTGCGGGTTGAGCTGTTCCGCGCGCACCAGGTCGAACCCATAGTGTGCGAGTTGGGCCACGACGAGGGCCTTGTCGACCCAGATCTGCCGGCCGGGCATGGGCTGCTGATCCGGCGCGCCGTGGTCCAAGATCGCCAGCGTACCCTCGGGTGTCAGCGCCTGGCGGATGCTCGCCAATAGCCCGTCGCGATCCTGCAGGGTCCAGGTGCTGTAGACCTCGCCGTAATGCGAGGCCATGAAGACGACATCCACGGGCCCGGTCACGCCGATACTGTCGGCGCGACCCTTGACCACGTCCACATTGCCGGCGTCGGCCCCGGCAAGAACGCTCCGCAGATAGGCCTCGGAGCGCGCCTCGGTCTCGACCGCGTAAACCCGGCCCGTGGCGCCGACGGCGCCGGCAAAGCGCATGGTGTAGAACCCCGGACCGGCCGCGGCGTCGACGACCCGACTGCCCTCCTTGAGCCCCAGGGCGGCGAGCACATCGGCACTGCGCTCCCAATCGCCACGGCGCGGGTTGTCAAAGCGCATCAGGCGGTCCAGAAAGGCGGCCCTATCCTCCGCCTCCTTCGGGTCAGCCAGCTTCAGGGGCAGTCCCCGAAAACAGAGGTCGACGTGCTGTTTGAGCGGCAGGGCGCTGTCGGCTGCCCAGTAGCGGAGAAAGGCAGCGCTGTAGGGGTCGCGCCGGATCTCCTCCTGCCGGGCGGCGGGGGCGGCAACGTAGTCGCACAGCCAGCGCAGGCCGGTGTTGGGGGTCCCCAAGGCGTCCTCCGCCTCGATGCGACGATAGGCGGTCAGGGCTTCGCTGGCGGACTTCGCATCGCCCTTGGCGAGGGCGGTGACGGTCCGTACCGCCGCCCAGCGCTCGTCGGCGCTGGGGACGAACTCGTCGAAGAACGGTACGTGCAGCAGAGAGAAGCGCGAGCTGACGCGGAGGGTCTCCGGGCCGGTGGCGGCGCCGGCCAGGCAGGCGCCGAGGACGAAGGCCGCGAACCCGGCAGTCATTCCCGTTTTCACGTGTTGCTACCCCCCTGTTAGGCCCTCTGGGCGCAACCGTCTCCAGCCCGTTACCGGGGAGCCGGTCGCGTCCGGCGAAGGCACGGATAGTATACAGGCCGCCACGAGCCTTGTACACTCGCCCCGGCAGCCTGAGCGCCGATGGGACGATGGCAGCAGCCCGTCGCTGGCTGGGAGGTCAGGGCCATGGCCCAGCCTGACAGCGCCGGACCGGGGGCTGGATGTCAGGGCGGCACGGTGGTTTCCCAGACCCCGGATTCCAGCGAGAAGCTGCCCTGCATCTGCCGGCCGGCCGCGGTTGCCCAGGTGACCCGCAACTGGCCGTCCTCCACGGTCAGTGCCGAGACCGCTGCATCCGGACGGCTGCCGGGCAAGCGCAGCCGGTCCCAGGAGTCTGCCTCCGGGTGGTAGCAGAACAGCCCGCGGTCGGTGCCGATCCAGACCTGGCCGTGCAGGAAGACGACCTTGCGGCCGACCGGCAGTGGCGTGCCGAATGCGCGCAGGGCTGAATCGAAGCGCGTGAGGGTATCACCGGCACCGAGTTCAACGCAGAAAGGGAACCTGCCGTGCTCGACGATCCAGACCGTGGGCGTATCCTCGGCGTCCATGGCGATCTGATCGATGACACCGGCCGCAAGCATTTCCATCAGCAGCGGCATGACCTGTGGGCCGTCGTCTGCGGCCGTTTCGGGGGGATCGCCGTCCGCGGCGCTGTCGGGGTCCGCGGCGCTGTGCTGGGCATCGAGGTCATGGGCCTGAGCCAGGAGGTCGGTCGGTAGCGAAGAGCCGCGCTGGGGCATGGCCGCCGTTGCCGCCTGCCGGACGGGATCGGCAGGGCAGGTCAGCAGCGCCGCGATCAGGAGCGGATCGCCATGGGCCAGGCCTAGGCACTGTGCGGTCCAGAAACGGCCCTGAGCAGCGGTGGCTTCGGGACTGCGGCCGGCCGCCAGGGAGAGACTGAGAGCCTGCTCCAGCGCACCGGCGGTCTCGCCATACTGTCCGAGCACCGCCGTGGCGTAGGCGCGAGCGCTGGCGGCGTCGGGGCTGAGCAGGGGCTCGTCGGTCTGCCCGTCGAGGACGGCCTGGGCCAGGCGTTCGGCGGCGTCGGCGGCAGGTCCGGAGACGCGCAGCAGGCTGAGCACACGGCGCGCCTGAGCCGAGTCGGCGACCACGGCCGGCAGCAGCCGCGCCAGCACGGCCTCGGCGGCGGCGCTGCGGCCCAGTTCCTGCAGCGCTCCCAGGCGGTAGGCGTCCACCTGCAGGTGCAGGCCCGGAGCCACCGCGATGACCTGGTTGCAGAGGTCGATCACCTCGCTGTAGCGCGCCTGCTCCAGGAGCTGCGAAAAGGCCGGTTGCAGCAGGGTTCCGAACGTCGCTCGGCTGGGCATGCGGTAGCTGCCGGCGCTGAGGTCCGCTGCCGCGAGCGCGTCGCGCAGGGCCGCCACGGGCTCGTGGGCCTCCAGGTCGAGGTGCCACAACGCCTGCAGGAGTCGGCCGCGGCTCGCCAGCCGGTGCGGGGACAGCGCGTCTGCTGCGGCGCGCAGTTGGGCGCTGGCCTGCGGCAGGGAGCAGCGGGCGGCGTGGAAGGCGGCCAGTTCGCTGGCCGCCTTCTCCCAAGCGGCGCGCGGGGAATCGTCGCGCCGCAGGCACTCCAGCAGCAACGCTTCGCCCTCCGCAAAGCGGCGCTGGTCCACGCAGGCCTTGGCCAGGCTCAGGCGGTTCCACGCCGAGGGTGCCGCGACTCGGCGCAGGAGCCATTCGGCCTCGGCTGCCCGCCCCAGGCCAAGGAGCCAGTCAGCGTAGCGGCCGGCCAGCTCCGAACTGACCTCCGTGAAGCCGGCCTCCGCCGCGCTCCGGTCACCCTCGTAGAGCGCCACCAGGCCGCGCAGCGAGTCGAGGTCGGCGTCGGCCGCCGCCGGGCCCGCGAGGTAGGCCGTGGCCGCGTCGGCGGCATCACCGCAAAGGAGCAGCCGTATCGCCTCGACCTGCAGCTCCTGCCGTTCAGCCGCGCTATCCGTCCAGACGGCAGCGGCCAGGCTTTCCTCGCCGGCCTCGATAGGGGCCCCGGCGCGGAGGAAGGCGACGCGGTCGCGGAAGGTGAGCGCGCGCAGGGCGGCGCGGTCGGCGGCGGTGAGAACGGCCTGGTCGACGCGGCGGCGCAGCCCCAGCAGCGCCTCGGCGCAGTGCCGGCGCTCCGCGGCGCCGCGCGCCAGGCCTTGCACCGCCGAACTCAGGCGCCGCCACGTCTCAACCGGCGTCAATGGGCACTCCCGGCAGGCGGCGGCGAAGACGGTCCAGCCCTGCCCTGGCGGACAGGCACTGAAGAGGGCGGGAAGGTCCTGGACGATGCCCTCGAAAGACCAGGGCGGGAGGGGCTCCGGGGCGGGCGGGGCCGCCGCCGCTACGGGCTGGGCCGCGGCCGCCAGCGCCGGCACGCTGCTGATGCTCTCGTCCACGGGCTCCGCAACCAGGCCAAACTCCCAGTAGTTCTTGAACTGAGCGCAACGCACCAGCACGTCGTTGTCGCCGGCACGGAACGTCACCGGGACGCGGGTGCGGGTGAGGGTGGACGGGGCGGATTCGGCGTTGCTGTACACGCAGGCGCCGTTGACCCAGACGCGAATCCAGTCGTCATGGGTCAGGTCGAGGGTGGCGGGACCGCCGGCGGCACGGCAGCGAGTGAAGGCGTAGGCCTGCACGAACGGTTCGGCGCTGACGGCCCGGCGGAGGTCGAGCAGGCCGAAAGGGGTGAAGTGGCGCGGCTCGGCGTCGTGCCAGACCACGCCGTGGGCGCTGCCGAGCGGCGCGGCGAGCACGGCGGCATCGGTCACTGCGAGTTGGTCCAGACCCGCGGCCGGGTTGAAACGGAGAGGCTGGGAGAGGAGCCAGCGATAGGGCCGTAGAACCCTGATGGCGCGGACCTGCTCAAGCCCGTCGGCGGTCTGCACGCGGCAGATCAGTTGCGTGAAGCCGCGCGGCAGGTTGGGGTGCGCACGCACCGCAAAGGGCAGGCATTCGAGCGGGGGTGCCATGGCCGGCAAGGCCACGGTAGTGGCGGGTTCGACGATGACGTGTTCGGGTGGCTCGAGGCGTAGCATCCCAGGCAGACCGGCAAGACGGTTTCGCCGTAACCAGATCTCCAGCGGCGTCTCCTGACCCGGGAAGACGACCAGCACGGGCTGGCGGGGCAGGCTGAGTCGGGCTTCCCGCGTGTGGTGCAGGAGGTACTCCGTGGGCGGCAGAGCCTCGATACCGGGTCCGCCCGGAGCCGGGACGACGCTGACGGCAGGCAGTGCCGGACCGGGGGCGGGCCAGGCCGTCAGGGCGCTGAGCACGCCGACCGGCGCGGGCTGGTCGGGAGGCCGTACGCAGATCTGGTCCACCCAGACCCCGTCCTCGCGGTTGACCAGGTCGACGCTGGTCGCGTCGGGCGGTAGCCGGAGGTCGGGGACCTTCAGCCAGTGCCAGGTGCGCATGCGGTAACTATCGACGGTCAGCAGGCGCCATTCGGGCGGGCAGCTTACAAACAGCGAGTTGCTGCAGTTTCCATTCCAGTACACCCGCACCCACAGTTCGCGCTCGCCGCCCGCTTCAGCGGGCAGGTCGAAGCGGGCCCGGCCTTCACGCCCCAGGCTGAAGGCCTCGCTGCTGCCGGCGCCCTCGGGAACGCTGAGCGCCAGCCCGGCGGCGGCGCCCTCGGCTCGAACCGGGCGCCATGGGAATGTCAGCTCCCGGCAGAGTTCAGCCTCGAAGACCAACTCGGCGGCGGCGGGCGCCGAACCTAGTGCTGCCGCCAGCAGCGCCAGCCCGACACTCGCCGCCGCACGCCACAGGCCGCGGGCGCGCCGCAGGACGGATTTCGTGGTCGCGGACCTCTTCACGTGGGATCCCTGTCGAGGGGTGCGGTAACGGGAGCGTGGGGCATCAGGCGGGTACCGGTAGGCGGTCGAGGATGTCCGTGACCACCCCCTGTTTGCGGGTGCCCGAGTAGCTGGCCTTGGTGTCGACCACCAGGCGGTGGGCGATCACTGCTACCGCTAGTTCGCGGACGTCATCGGGGGTGACGTAGTCGCGGTTGCGCAGCAGCGCCAGCGCCTGGCAGGTGCGGAAGAGCACCAGGGCGGCGCGCGGACTGGCCCCCAGGCGCAAGCGGGGGTCGGCGCGCGTGGCGCGGACCAACTGGGCCATGTAGCGGACCAGCGTCGCCTCCACATGCACCGCGCGCACGGCGTCCTGCGCCGCGACCACGGCCGCGGCGTCCGCCACCGGCTCCAGATGGTCCAGCGGGTGGCTGGACACCTGGTCCACGACGACCATGATCTCGCTGTCTTCGCTGGGGTAACCCAACTCCAGACGCATGGCGAAACGGTCCAGTTGGGCCTCTGGCAGAGGGTAGGTACCGTGGTACTCGACCGGGTTCTGGGTGGCCAGAACCATGAAGGGCCGCGCCAACTCGTGCCGCTGGCCCTCGATGGTGACCTGGCGTTCACTCATGGCCTCGAGCAGCGCCGACTGCGTGCGCGGCGAGGCGCGGTTGATCTCGTCCGCGAGCAGGATACTGCAGAATACCGGGCCGGGCCGGAAGCTGAACTCGCCGGTCTTGGGCGAGTAGATCATACCGCCGACAATGTCGGTCGGCAGCAGATCGGGGGTAAACTGGATGCGGCGGAAATCGGCGCGCAGCGAGCGCGCGAGTCCTTTGGCCAAGGTGGTCTTGCCGACGCCGGGCACATCCTCCAGCAGCACATGGCCATCGGCAAGCAGCGCCACCATCAGGGCGTCGATCGTGCTCTCCTTGCCGCGGATCACCCGGCAGAGATTGCACTTCAGACGCGCGAGAAGATCCCTGGTATCCATGACCTGTGAGTGACCCACGCCTTGCCCCTGCCGGCGACCACCCGCCAACGTCAGGCAAGATGATCCCAGCCTTACCCAATGCAACCTATGGCCAGAGGAATTGCCGGTGGACGAACGGGACCAAGCAGACGGCCGGGGCAGACAGCGCGGCGCGGGGCCCGTTTGTCCAGTGCGTCCCGTTCGTCCAGGCGCCGCCACCGTCGACCCGCTGCCCAGGGCGTCTGCCACCAGCCGTCAGTTTAGCTGCGCAAACCGTCCCTAACCAACGCACTGGCGAGGGAAGGGTGGGCGCGCTAGGGTCTCGACGCGGCGCTCTGGCCGGAGCGGGGTCGGCAATGTCGTCAAGGCGGGAGGGTAAGCCATGGGGTCCACGACCATCTGCGGGCTGGCGCTGGCGCTTCTGGTGCTGGCGGGAAGCGCCGTCACCGCAGCCGAGGCTGACGGCGCGGCGCTGGCTTGGACTCGGATCGGGCCCGGCGGCGGCGGCTGGATCCAGTCCGTGGCCTGGGATCCCCATGCCCCGGAAACACTCTATGTCGGCTGCGACGTGGGCGGCTTCTATGTATCCACCGACAGCGGCCGCCACTACGAGATCCGCAACGCCGGCCTGCGCAACTTCTTCGTGGAGTGCATCGCGGTCCACCCGCGCGACCGCAACACCATCCTGCTGGGCACCGAGGGCGGCATCTTCCGCAGTACCAACCAGGGGCAGACCTGGCAGTGGCAGCGCCAGGGCTTTCCGGAGGTGGCGCGCTACGGCTGTTCGGCGCCGGTCGCCTGCATCGCCTTCGACCCGCAGCAGCCGGACACGGTCTTTGCCGGGATCGGCCGGCCGCGCTGGGGCAAGGACGGCAAAGGGCAGATCCTGCGCAGCCCCGACGGGGGCCGCAGTTGGCGTGACGTGGCCACGGGGCAGCTCCCTGCCGACGCCATCGTCTCCGATCTCAAGGTCAAGCCGGACGACGGCCGTATCATCCTGGCCGCCACCTCGCGCGGTGTCTTCCGCTCCGCCGACGGCGGCGGCTCCTGGGCGTCCGCCAACCAAGGCCTGCCGCACACCGCCGCACAGGAACTCGCCTTCGCCCCCAGCGCGCCGGCGACGGTCTACCTCAGCCTGGCGACGACGGCGCGCGACCCCGAACCGTGGAATGGCGGCGTCTTCTGCAGCCAGGACGCCGGCCTCACCTGGGAGGCGCGCTGCGGCGACCTGCCGACCCGGATCGCGCGGCGTGACCAGTCGCCGTACATGGCCTCGAACCTCAAAGAGATCGCCGTCGATCCGCGCGACCCGCTGACCCTCTACGTCGGCAACCAGAGCTGGGTCGCGGCCGGCGTCTGGAAGAGCACCGACGGTGGCCGGCAATGGGCGCGGTCCACCCGCCACAGCGGTGCGGACACCAACTTCGATTACGGCTGGATCCGCGACTGGGGGCCGGCCGTCGAATGCATGGCCATCTGCCCAGCCCGGCCCGACCGCCTCGTCTTCGGCACCAGCGGCCACCTCTTCCTTAGCGACGATGCGGGCACGACCTGGAAGCAGCGCTACTGCGAGGAACTCCCCGACGGACGCTTCACCGGTACTGGCCTGGAAGTGACCTGCGCCCACGACCTCGTCCAGGACCCCAGACGGCCCGCACGGCTCTACCTCTGCTATGCCGACATCGGACTGCTGCTCAGCGAGGATGGCGGCAAGAGCTTCCGGCGCCGCAACGAGGGCATGAAGTACCGCGGCAACACCTTCACCGTGGCCATCGATCCGACAACGCCGGACACGCTGTGGGCAACCACGGGGCAGTGGGAGAGTAACCAGGGCGACGTCTGCCGCTCGACCGATGGCGGCGGCTCCTGGCAGGTCGTGGGTCGGCCGGAGACCGGGCTGCCCGTCGGCCAGACGCGACACCTCGTGCTCGACCCGCGCAGTCCGCCGGACGCGCGGCGTCTGCTGGTGACCTCGAAAGGGAATGGCCTCTACGAGTCTGTCGATGGCGGCCTGGCCTGGCGTAGCCTCTGCGGCGACCTGCCCGGCGCCGTCTGCAGCCAGCCGGTCGGGCTGCTCCTTGACCCGGCCGACGGCCGGCATCTGCTCTTGGCAGCGGGCGGATCCGTAGCCAAGGGCGCCGGACTCTACGAGACGCGGGACGGCGGCACCACGTGGCGCCGTGTGAGCGCCGACCTCAACGTCGGCGAGATCCAGTGTCTGGCGGCAGGGGCCGGCGACGTCGGGACCCTCTACCTCGGCGTGCGCGAGCTCTACGATCGTGCGGTGACGCCCAACGTCATGCGCCCAGGCGGAGTCTTTGCCAGCCGCGATGGCGGCGCTTCCTGGCAGCGGCTCCTCGACCACCCCTTCGTCAGCGCCCTCGCGGCCAGCCCGCGGGACCGGCAGACCGTCTACGCCGGCACCACCGACCACCCCTACCACGACGACTACCGTGCCGAAGGTATCCTCAAGACCAGCGACGGCGGCCAGACCTGGACCCACGAGAACACCGGCCTGTCGCTGCCGCAGATCGCGTTCCTCCGAATCAGTCCGCACGACCCCGCCATCCTCTACGCCGGCAGCAGCGGCAACAGTATCTTCAGCGGTCGCGATCCTGCCGCGGCACCACCCCCGTGAAGGAGTTGGCGACGCGCAGAATGCCGAAAGCCGGCCCGGCGTTCGGGTCTGCAGAACCCTGGCGCTGGCCCCGCCTGGACGGGCAGCACCTCATTGCCCGGCAGTCCCGCGCCGGCACCGGCCCGGCGGCCACAACCGGCTGGAACGGGCCTTGACGATCGTCGGCGCCGGGCTGCGACGCCACCCCGCAGGGGTGCCCTGTGTCGTCCGCCATCGCGGCGGTATGTTAGCCGAACTATGATCCTGCGCCAAACCCTCAACGCCAGCCTGCTCACAGCCGCCGCGATCCTCTGGTTCGCCACCCGCAGCCAGGCCGCGGACCAGAACCTGCAGCGCCTCGACAACGCGGTCCTGCTGCCCCATGCCGCCAACGACGGCGACAGCTTCCACGTCAGGGCGGGAACAGCGGAACTGACCCTGCGGCTGTACTTCGTGGACTGCTGCGAGACGGAAACCGGCAGCGAGAGTGATGCGCGGCGACTACGCGAGCAGACCCGCTACTTCGGCCTGCCCGAGGCCCAGCGCACGCTGCACTTCGGGGCCCTGGCCAAGACCTTCACGGCGCAGGCCCTGTCCCGGCCGTTTACCGTCCACACCGCCTACGCCCGGGCTCTCGGCCGCTCGACCGTGCCCCGCGTCTACGCGCTCATCACCACCGCGGCCGGCGAGGACCTGGCAGCGCTGCTAGTCCAGAACGGCTTGGCGCGCCCCCTCGGCGTGGGGCGCGCCCTGCCGGACGGGGTGTCGCGGGATGAGCAGGCTGAACGCTTGCGCGACCTCGAGGCCGCCGCCATGCTGACGCGGACGGGGATCTGGGCCGAGGCGAACGCCGAGCGTCTCGGGGTCGGACGCGCCGAAGAGCGCGCCGAGGAACGCGAGTTGGCGACGTTCGTGGCCCGCCCGACAGGGGCTGGCCCGCCCGGCGGAACCACTCTCGATATCAACCGCGCCACGCCGGAACAACTGGCTGCGATACCCGGGCTGCGCGCCGAATGGGTTGCCGCGATCCTGACCGGTCGCCCCTACGCCCGACTGGATGATCTGCTCAAGGTCAAAGGGATCGGCCCCAAAACCCTGGAGAAGCTGCGCGAACACCTGACCATCGGCGGTGGCCCCTAGGCGGCAACGGCCCCGTCCCGAAACGCCGACGCTATCCGCTCCCGCCGGCCGACCACCAGGTTTTCGCGAAACCGGCTCCCGCCCGGCACCCGCTCTGCCTTCGCGAAACCCCCTGCGCCTACACATGCGTTCTCGCGAAAACGGCGCTGGGCTCCTTGGTGTTTTCGCGAAAGCGGCGCCGGCCCCCCCCCTGGGATTTTCGCGAAAGCGGCGCTGGGCTCCTTGGTGTTTTCGCGAAAGCAGTGTTGGGCTCCTTGGCGTTTTCGCGAAAGCGGTGCTGGGCTCCTTGGTGTTTTCGCGAAAGCGGCGCTGGGCCACCCCTGGGATTTTCGCGAAACCGTGAGGGGGCGCCGGTCGCTGCGGCGGGCGCGAGGCCGCAGGGTGGCAGCAGATCACGCCGTTCGCCTTGACTTGGATCGGGGCATGCCTATCTTTTCCGACAGCATCCGCAGCCGCGAAGGCGGTGGGTGGACCGCCTGCTTCTGTACCCAGTTTTCGGCGTCTCAGCGGAGGAGACTTGTATGGCCGCTGATCTTGAACCCACCTTTACCGGCGCGTTGCGCGCTGACATCACCCTGCTGGCCCGGCTGTTGCGCCGGGAGGTCATGGTTTCCGTCAGCCGTCCTGAGCGCTTCTTTGACGATTTCAGCATTGGGGTAAACGACGGCACGTCGCTGTTGGCCACCGGCCCGTGGCCGGCGCTTGCCGACCAGGCGGTGCGCGTCTGCGGGTACCGCCTGCAGGGCCTGGCCGACGCGCTGGAGATCTTCGAGGGGCGTTACTGGGCGTTGAAGTCGGCAGTGCGGACGGCCACGGGCCCAACGGCCATCGCGGAACTTGATCGCGAGGTGCTCCAGCTCTTCTACGAGGCGGGCGCCGACGAGCCCCTGCCGACCCTGAACACCGGTGCGCACGTGCGGGTTGCCGGCAAGGCGGACCGGCCGGTGTGGAGCCTGTTCCTGCAGAACACGGTGCTGCGCCGCTTGCTGGGCGCCAGCGATGTCGCTGCCGGCGTAGGCCTGTTTGAGGGTCCGCGCGGCCAGAATCTGCCGCATGTCGTGTTCATGTCGCCCCCCAACCCCCTGGCGCCCGATGGGGTGACGGTGGCGCGAGCGGTGCAGCAACTCCGGGTGCAGTGCCTCGATCCCGATGTCATCCTGCTGGCGCGCCGCGGCATGGCGATCAAAGCCGCCTCGGCGGCGGATCTGTGGCGCATCTATTCGACGGTCTGTGGTCGTATCGACCAGGAAACGCACACGCGCCTCCGGAAGCTCCCCTGGCTCTTCCAGGCCCCCGGCGCCCTGCTCGACGACAGCCTCTCTGAGTCCGCCGTCCAGGTCCTCCGCGAGTGCCTCGGCGCTGACCTTGACATACGCTTCTGGCCATCGTCCCGCGAGGGCGTGCTGCGCAAGGCCATGGGCTCACCGGACTTGCTGGCGACGGTGGCGGCTGGCTTTCCCGACCACCGTACGGCCTGCCTCGGCGGCATGGCCCCGCTCTACGTGGCGCTGGCGCCGGCAGACACCGCGCCGAAGATCGCCCAGCGCATTCAGCAGGCATGGGAGCAGTACCGTAAGCAGTACTCCGAGGCGACGCCGGTGCGCGGTGCCGGCGCTGTGCACCGGCCGGCGGTGATCCTCCTGAGTGGCCTTGGCGTGGTTACCGCGGTCAGTCATCCCGACGAAGCCCGCCCCGCGTTTGCCGCCCTGATCGAGACGCTGGTCGCAGCCGAGGGAGCCCGCGCCTTTGGTGGCATGAAGCCGGTCCCCGTTGATGAGGCGGTGGCCCTGCTCTGTTCCTCGCTGCGCTACCCGATCCCCGGCGATCTGCCGTCGGCCGAGCCCGTGGAGCCGGAGTCGCCGCCTGATGCCAATGCGCTGGAGGACGACGAGGACGAGGGCACGCCGGTGCCACCGCCGAAGCGCTGAGTCCGGGCGGCGAGGCGGGGAGGGGGAGAGACGGCGAAACGGCGGGGGCGGCGCCTCCGCAGTGACCGCGGCCGCGTGGCTGACTTTGAGTTGCCCGTTGCGGCTACGGGCAGGCGCGCCACCGATACCGATACTGATGGTGACACCGACCCCGATACCGACCCCGATACCGACCCTGAGACCGATGGCGATACCGACTCCGATACCGGCCCTGCGACACCCTTTTCTTGAGCCCCTGCCGCTCGCGGGCGGCCGCGCCCTGCCAAACCGCATCCTGCCGGGGCCGATGGAAGGCATCACGACGGGAGCCTTCGGAGCGGTTCTGAGCCGCGCCGGCTACGTGCGCTGCTGGGTGACGCCATTTCTGCGTTTGACGACGGGAGTGCCGCGGCCGGCACGCCTGCGGGAGCACCTCCTGCCGTACCTGGAGGCAGGGCTGCCCTTCGTGGTGCAGGTGATGGGGATCCACACCGAGTTACTCTGCGCCGCCGCGGTCCGGTTGGCCGAGTTGGGGGCCATCGGGATTGACCTGAACTGCGCCTGCCCGAGTCGCACGGTGCTGGCCAACGGCGCCGGGGGCGCCCGCCTGCGGCACCCGGAGTGGATCGCCACGGCGCTGCGGGCCCTGCGCCAGGCCGTTCCCGCCTGTGGCCTCAGCGTTAAGTTGCGTAGCGGCCTGCTGGACCCGGCCGAGATGGCCGATATTCTGCCTGCCGTCGCCGCGGCGGCACCGGACTTCGTGACGCTGCATTTCCGCACGGCCGCAGAGGCCTACGCGCGGGTTCCCGGTGGCTGGCAGCGCCTCGCCCGGGCTCGCGAACTCCTGCCCGGCATCCTGCTGCTGGGGTGTGGGGATGTGCTCACCGCCGCCGACGCGCTCCGACTGCGGGCTGAGACCGGCGTCGACGGCGTGGCCGCCGCCCGGGGGCTGTTGCGTAACCCGCGGCTGTTGTTGGACATCGAGGATGCCTGCGCGGGCCGCACCCCGCGGCCGCTCGGACGCTGCCACAGCCTGGCCCGGTTGCGGGAGATGGCGCTGCTGGCGCTGGAGAGTGGCGGGAACCGCCCTGGGTTTGTGCTCGAGGTGGCCCGCACTATGTTGGGCGAACGCGACCCTCTGTTCCAGGACCTGTCCCGCTGCCGCACCCTCCTGCAGACGGCGGACCGGCTCGCGGCAGAGGTGCCGTCGAAGGAGACGCATGACCCCCAATCCTGTTCGTAGAGCCCTGCTGGCGCGCCGCGTCTGCATCGGCACCTGGATCCAGATCGGCCACGCGACGGTAGCCGAGGTCCTGGCCAACGCCGGCTTCGACTGGCTGTGCGCCGACGGCAAGCACACCGACATTGGCGTGGCCGAGTTCGTGGCCCTGGCTCGCGGACTGCATGGCCGTGGTCCGGTGCCGCTGGTGCGGGTTCGCGAAAACAGCACGCTGGCCATCCGCCAGATGCTCGACCTGGGCGCCGGCGGCGTGATCGTACCGCTGGTCAACTCCGCCGCCGAGGCCGAAGCCGCGGTCCGGGCCGCCAAGTACCCGCCGCAGGGCGTGCGCGGGTTTGCCTTCCACCGCGGCAACAACTGGGGGGCGGACTTCGCCGACTACGCGGCACAGGCCAACGCCGAGATCGCAGTGGTGGTCATGATCGAGTCGAGGCAGGCGGTGGAGAATATCGACGCGATCCTGGCCGTGGAGGGCGTCGACGGTGTCTTCATTGGCCCCTACGACATGAGCGGTTCCTACGGGCTCCCGGGACGGACCACGGACCCGGTCATCCAGCAGGCGTGCGCCCGGGTTGTCGAGGCCTGCCGCAATGCGGGCAAAGCCGCCGGCATCCATGTAGTGCTGCCCACGCCAGAGTCCATCCGGCAGGCTATCGGACAGGGGTTCACCTTCATCGCCGTCGGCGTCGACACCATCTTCCTCAGTCAGGGCGCCACGGTCGCACTGGCCAGCGCCCGCGCGGCGACGGCGGGTTGAAGGGCGATCCGCAGTAACACGGCCCGGCGCCCGCTGCCGGTCGTCGCGACGGCTCAGCGGCAGCTACGCCCGCCAGCCGGCGATCGTCCGCAGCCCGGGCTCGATGGCGGCTTCGCACTGGGGCTCGAGAGCCAGGGTCCCGGCATAGCCGGTGCTGTGCAGGATCTGCAGCACCGGCGCATGGCGCACCGCCCCGCTGCCGAGATCGACCTGGGTGGCGTCGGGCGCGCCCGGGCCAACCCAGTGCTGTTTGACATAGTCCTTGACGTGGAAGTGGATCGTCCACGGCCGCAGCAGGCGAGTCGCCTCGACCTCATCCTGTTGCCAGAGGTGGAAGTTGCCAGTGTCGACGCAGAGGCGCAGGCCGGCGCCGCCGAGGGCGTCCATCAGGCGCAGCATGTCCTTGGCGGTATGCATCAGGGTGCCGGCATTCTCGACGACGAGGGTCAGTCCGGTTTTCTCGAAACGTGTCAACAGACCGCCGAGGCGCTCGGTGTAGCGCTGGAACATGTCCTCGCCGGCGTAGGTATGCTGGGTGCCGTAGGTGAAAACGATGGGCGAACCCAGCAGCGTCGCGTTCTCGATGCCGGCGCTGAAGGCTGAAGCGGCGGCCGCTTCAGCCTGGGCCCCGCTGGCGCAGAGATCGGCGGCAACGTAGTAGCAGGCGCAACTGAGGCCGTGCCGGTCCATGGCCCGACGCAGGTCCCGGGGCGGGGCCGCGTCCAGGAACGGTGCGAACAGGTCGAGCGTCTCGAGGCCCCAGCTCTTGACGAGCGCCAGGTAGCCGTCGAGGTCGAGAGGCTTGCCCTGCCACTGCTGGATCGGGCCGCCGGTCATCAGACCGATCTTCGCACGCATTGCCATGGTCGGTATCCTTCTTGGGTCTGCGCCCCCCGTTCAGCGCAGGGGCAAGGGTTCCAGGACGATGTCGCCGGGACGGATGATGATCTCGCGGTCGCTGCTACCGCCGCTCACCCGCACCGTCGTCGTGATGTCGGCGTGGCGGCTGTCGTCGACGGTCACCGTCAGGAAGCGCCCCAGACCGTAGGCGTTACGCAACCACGCCGTACCATGGCTGGCAGACAGGGTCAGTACCGACTGCCCTGACGTCGCCGGCAGCAACTCCACGGACCAGTCCTCAGGCACGACGTTGATCGCCCGGATGCGAGCGCCGGTGAGGTCCATCTTGAGGCCCGCGATGCGCTCACCGCCCTGCAGCGTGATCCAGGGCAGGGACACCATATACAGCTCGGGACCCGGAACCGCCTGCTCGAGGGGTGGCGCCAGACAACCGCAGAGCGCCGTGAGTGCCACGATCGCAAGGATGGTTCGCATCAACTCGGTCTCCAGAAAGACTCAGGGTACTGAACTCTGCGTCAAGATAACGGCACTTCGCCGAACTTCGACCTCGGCACCTGCGGAAGTCACGGCCCCTGGCGCAAGTCACCACCCGAGTGTATGCTGTCGCCGCGAGGGCGCACGAGACATGAACCAACCCAGGATAGTGCTGACGGCCGCGCTGATCGCACTGGCGGCCGTCGGCAGCGGTTGCCCGAAACGACCCCCCGCGGCCGTACCGGCGGCGGCCGTGGTGCGGCCGCCGGCCTTAGTCTGCCATGTCGGGGGCACCATGCTGCCCATCCTCGAGCGCCTCGCCGCCCAGTACTGCGAGGCGACGGGCGAGGCGGTGGAGTTGAACACGGGTGACTCGGGCTCACTGCTGGCGCTGATCGAAACGCAGAAACAGGGCGACCTCTACGTTTGCCACGACCCCTTCCTCGATATGCTGATGACCCGCAGACTTGGAGTGGAGGCCTGGACGGTGGCCGAACTGACTCCCGTCATCGCGGTGCCGAAGGGGAACCCCAAGGCCATCCACAGCCTGCAAGACCTGGTGCGCCCCGAGATCGAGCTGTTCCTGACCGACTACGAGTACTCCACCCTGGGCCGCCTGCTGCCGGCCCTTTTCGGCAAGGCCGGCATCGACTTCGCGGAACTCAACCGCCGGAAAGCCATCAGTACCCATCGTAGCGGCTCGCAGGCGGCCAATGTCGTCAAGATGGGCAATGCCGATGCCGCCATCGTCTGGGACGCCGTCGTGGCCCTGCGCTCCGACGCGCTGGAGGCGGTCGCGATCACGGCTTGCCTGCCGCAGCCCTACGTCGATACCGTGACCAGCGCCACGGGCAAGGCCTACCCGCTGATGCCGGTCCGTGTCACCGTGGCCACTCTGGCCTGTTCCTCCCAGCCGGACCGCGCCGCGGCCTTTGCGCGCTTCGTCGCCGCCGCCGAGCGCCAGGACGCCTTCCGGCGCCTGGGCTACACCATCACGGCAGCGCATCTGCGTCAGGAGTACACCGCCGGCCAGGCCATTCCCCGACCGTGAGGGGCTCGAGGCACCGCGTGAAACCCCTTGTCCCGAAGTTCCTCTGTCTGCTGCTGGTCCTGCTCACCGGCGGATGCAACGACCGGCGCCCCGCTCCCGTCCCTGCCTTGCGCCTGCTCTGTGCCGCCGGCCTCAAACCGGCGCTGGACGAGATCCTCCCGGCGTTCCAGCAGGCAACCGGGGTTGCCGTCGAGCCCGACTACGCCGGCAGCGGCATCATTCTGACCCGCGCCCGGCAGGAGGGTGTCGCGGATCTCTTCCTGCCCGGCGATGCGTTCTACGTTGACGAACTGCAGCGCCTGACCGGCCGTGTCATCGACCGCGTCGAACTGGCCTCCCTGCGCCCCTGCATCATCGTCGCCCAAGGCAATCCCCGGAGGATCACCTCCCTGCAAGACTTTGCCCGCCCGGACGTGGTGGTGGCCGTGGGCAATCCCGAGGCCTGCCAGGTGGGGCGGGTGACGGCGCAACTGCTGGCCAAAGCCGGGGTTGACGCACTCGCGCTGAGGGCCAAGGAGAGCTTGACCGTCAACGAACTGGGCCTCTGGGTGAAGGTCCATGATGTGGATGCCGCGGTTGTCTGGGAGGCCACGGCCGCGGCCTTGGGGCCAGCGGTCGAGGGGGTGCCCATTCCTGATGACCCCAGTGCTGTCGCCCACGTGGTGCTGGCCCTTCTGGCTGACGCCCACGACGCCGCTCGGGCGCGGGACTTCATGAAGTTCTGCCTCGAACCGTGTGCCCAGGCCATTCTGCGGAGCCAGGGGTACGGCTGCGCCGCCCCCGCGGTGCTGCCAGCGAGGCCGACCGCGAAAGGAGGCCGCCCGTGACCTGGTGGCGCTCGTCCCAGCCCGTCGACTCGGTGTTGCGGCCCGTGGCCGACGGCAGGGAGCGGTTTCTGGTCTTCTGCATGGCGGTGTCGGCACTGTTCGCCGGGCTGGTTATCCTGCTGGTGGCCGCCGACGCCTGGTACCTGGCGAGCCACGGCATGCGCCCCGGCGCCGCGCTGCATATCCTGGCGCGGCCAGCCATCCGCGCTGCCATCATGATGAGCCTCGGCACGGCACTGTGCAGCTTGCTGCTGACCGTCGTCTGCAGCCTGCCCGTAGGCTACGTCCTGAGTCGCTGCCGTTTCCCGGGGCGGGCGCTGCTGGACACGCTCGTGGATGTCCCCATCGTGGTGTCGCCGGTGGTCATCGGCGTGTCACTCCTCGCCTTCTTCGGTACCGGGCTGGGGATGGCCGTCAAACGGGCCCTGGCTGGGGCGCACCTGTCGCTGGTCTCCAGTCTCGGCATCGTGCTCTGCCAGTTCCTGGTGTCGGCACCCTACTGCATCCGTGCCGCCAAGGCTGCCTTCGACGACGTCGACCGCGAACTCGAAGCCGTCGCCATGGTCCTGGGCTGCACCCGCTGGGGGACCTTCCGGACCGTGACCTTGCCGCTGGCGCGGAATGGCCTGGTGGCGGGTGCCGTCATGGCCTGGGCCCGCGCCATCGGTGTCTTCGGCCCCATCATGGCCTTCATCGGCACCGGCCCGCGGGTACAGGTCATGCCCACCTGCATCTGGCTTGAGCTCAGCGTGGGTAACATCGAGGTCGCGCTCACCCTGGCCCTACTCATGCTGGGCCTGGCGGGAAGTGCCCTGCTGGCCGTCCATATCCTGGCGCCGGGGAGATCCTGGACATGAAGGCCCTCGCCGTAACCCAGCTGACGACGACCGCCGGCGCCTTCCGCCTCGGCCCCCTCGATCTGCAGGTGGAGGCCGGTGAGTATGTGGTGTTGATGGGCGCTACTGGATCCGGCAAAAGCCTATTGGTAAAATTGTTATGTGGCCTGATCAGGCCGCAATCCGGGTCGATTCAGCTCTTCGGTCAGGAGGTGACGGCCCTCGCACCACGGCGGCGTGGCATCGGCTACGTGCCCCAGACCTCGGCACTGTTTCCGCATCTGTCCGTCGCCCGCAATATCACCTTCGCCGCCCGCCCGCGCGCCCCGCGGCCGGCGCCGGCGCGGGCCGCCGCCGCTGAGATCATCGACACTCTCAAGGTGCGGCCCTTGCTGGAACGCCGCCCCACCACCCTCAGCGGCGGCGAACGTCAGAAAGTCGCCCTGGCCCGAGCTCTCTGCGCCCGCCCGCAGTTGCTGCTGCTGGATGAGCCGGTCAGCGCTTTGGACGAGCCCACGCGGCGCGAGGTCTGCGCGGCCCTCAAGGACATCCATCGCCGCTTCGCCATCACCACGGTCCACGTCTGCCACAGCCTGGACGAAACGCGCTCAGTGGCCACCCAGGTCGGCATCATGGAGGCCGGACGAGTGCTCTGCGTCGGCACCCTCCCCGAACTGCAGGCGGCCCCGCCGCCGAGCCTCGCCGCGCGCCGCCTGCTGGGGCTGGCGTGAGCGGGGCCAGGATGGCCGCGGGCGCCTCGATGGGTCTTACAGACGGCGTCGAGCCGCCCCATGGCGAATCCTGCTGGCCAGCAGGACCTGCTCGCAGGCGGTGAGCCGCATCCGGGGGAACCGGCCGCTGGCCGGCGGCTCAGCGGGGCATACGCCCCCGGGGAGCTTCGCCCTCCAGCGTCTGCCGGACACAGCAGGACCTTCGACAGGCCCGTGGATGTACTCCCGGGGGGTGGCCTTGCCGACCCGACGCGCTGCCGAGCAGGCAAAGCCCCGACTCCGGTCGTATGGTACGCCAGCGGCTGCCCACGGTTGCGTGAGAAGGAGTCTCCCTATGCAGGCACGTCTGATCCTGAACCCGGCCTTTGCCCTGGCCAGCGTCGATCCTCGACTCTACGGCGGCTTCGCCGAACACCTGGGGCGCTGCATCTACGGCGGCCTCTACGAACCTGGCCATCCCGCCGCGGACGACATGGGCTTCCGCACCGACGTCCTGGCGCTGCTCCGGGAACTGCAGATGCCCACCATCCGCTACCCCGGCGGCAATTTCGTCTCCGGCTACCGCTGGGAAGACGGGATCGGGCCGCAGGCGGCGCGGCCCCGGCGCCTTGAAACGGCCTGGAAATCAACCGAATCCAACCACTTCGGTACCGACGAGTTCTGCGAATGGTGCCGGCGCCTGGGCACGGAACCCATGCTCGCCGTCAACCTCGGCACGCGCGGCCCGGAAGACGCCGCCAACCTGGTCGAGTACTGCAACCACCCCGGCGGCACGGCCTGGAGCGACCGCCGCCGCGCCAACGGCTGGGAACGGCCGCATGGCGTCAAGCTCTGGTGCCTGGGAAACGAGATGGACGGACCCTGGCAGATCGGCCACAAGACCGCCGACGAGTACGGCCGGATCGCCTGCGAAGCGGCCAAGCTGATGAAGTGGGTCGACCCCTCCATCCAGTTGGTCGCCTGCGGTTCCAGCGGCCGCGGCATGTCGACCTTCGGCGCCTGGGAAGCGACCATTCTGGACCACACCTTCGACCACGTGGAATACGTCTCCATCCACACCTACTTCGGCAATCAGGACGGCGATACGGCCAACTTCCTGGCCAAGCCCGACCTGATGAGCGCCTTCATCGAGGAGGTCGTGGCCTGCTGCGACTACGTCTCCGCCAAGCGTCGCAGCCCGAAGCGGATCATGCTCTCGTTTGACGAGTGGAATGTCTGGTACCACTCGCACGGCGACCGCGAGCGGCGCCACATCAAGGACTGGGACGTCGCGCCGCCGATCCTGGAGGACGTCTACACCATGGAGGACGCCCTGGTGGCCGGCGGCATGCTGATCAGCCTGATCAACCATGCCGACCGGGTCCGCATCGCCTGTCTGGCCCAGATCGTCAATGTCATTGCTGCGGTGATGACCGAGGACCGGGGGCCGAGTTGGCGGCAGACCATCTACTGGCCGCTGCTGCACGCCTCGACCTGCGGCCGCGGGACCGTCTTGCGTTCCCTCGTCGAGAGTTCGACCTACAGTTGCCGCGAAGTGCGCCAGGCGCCTCATCTCAGCGCCGCCACCGTCCTCGATCCGCAGACCGGGACACTGACCGTCTTCGCCGTCAACCGGCACCTCACGGAAGCCTGTGACCTGACCGCCGAACTCCAGGGCCTGGGCCGCTTCCAAGCCGTCGACTGGACGGTGCTGCGCGATGACGACCTCAAGGCGGCGAACTCCGCCGCCCACCCGGACCGCGTCGTGCCGCGGCCCGAGGCTGGCGCCACCCTGGCCGCCGGACGACTGACGGCAGCCCTGCCGCCCGCCTCGTGGAATGTCCTGCGGCTGACCCCGTGAGGCGCACAGTACCCCCCAGGGAGGGCTGAGATACGTGCCACACGGAACGCCAGACAAGGGCCCCAACGCTCGGCCGGGGGAGCGCAAACGACCGCCGTTACGGCGACTGTGGCAGACCTTTCGGCCTTTCCTCCGACCGCACTTTGGGGCGATGGCTCTGGGCACCTCCTGCGTGTTCGCGGGCATGCTCCTGCAGAAGTGCCAGCCGCTGTTGAGCAAGGTCTTGGTCGACAAGGGTTTGACCCCATTACTGCGGGGCCCGTGGTCAGCGGAACTCGGGGACCAGTCGGCCCGCTTCATCGCCTGGGTGGTCGGCGCCATGTTGGCGGCCGGTGCCATCGGCGCGCTGATCTCCTCGCTGCGCACCCGGATCATGCAGCGCGCCGGGGCGCGAGTGGTGCGCGAACTGCGCAGTCAGCTCTACGCCCACCTGCAGAAGCTCTCGCTGCGCTTCTACGAGTCGCGCCAGACCGGCGACGTCATGTCGCGCATCACGGGCGACGTGCAGACGGCCGAGATGCTGGTGACCCACGTGGGCGACCAGTTCCTGGTGGAGATCGTCGGCCTGCTGATCACCATCGTCATCCTCTTCTCGCTCAACGCGTCCCTGGCCTGGGTGGCGCTGGCCCCGGTCCCGCTTCTCTTCCTGCTGATGTACCGTTTCGGCAAACAGGTGCGACCACTCTACTTTGAGGTCCGCGAGCGCATCGGCGCGCTGAGCGCCAAACTACAGGACAACATCAGCGGCATCCGCGTCATCAAGGCCTTTAACACCGAAACCGCGGAAGCCGCCCGTTTCGAGACGGAAAACCGCGCCGTCTTCGACAAGCAGATGCAGGGGATTGGACTGATGGCCTCGGCCTTCCCCCTCATCGGCTTCGTCCAGGGCCTCGGCACCATCGCCGTCACCGCGGTCGGCGGCTGGATGCTGATCCAGCGCCAGCCGGCCCTGTCCCTGGGTGACCTGTTCGCCTTCAGCGCCTACGTCGGGCAGCTCTACCAGCCCATCGGCCATCTGTTCATGATGTTCAATACCGTGCTGCAGGCGCTGGGCGCCGGTGAGCGCATCGGAGAACTGCTGAACACGGAGCCGGACATGGCGAACCGGCCTGAGGCCGGCGCGCTGCAGCAGGTGGCGGGCGACGTGCGCTTCGAGCAGGTCGCTTTCGGCTATGACGAGCACCAGCCCGTGCTGCAGGACATCAGCATCCACGCCCAGCCCGGCCAGACCATCGCCCTGGTGGGGCGCAGCGGCTCCGGTAAGACCACCCTGGTCAATCTGATCCCGCGCTTCTACGACCCCACCGCGGGCCGGGTCAGCCTCGACGGCCGGGATCTGCGCGACCTCACCCTCGACTCGCTGCGCCGCCAGATCGGAGTCGTGCTGCAGGACCCGTTTCTGTTCAACGGCACCATCGCCGCCAACATCCGCTACGCCTGCCCCGAGGCGAGCGACGCGCAAGTCCGGGCGGCAGCGGAAGCGGCCAACGCGCATGAGTTCGTCGCCGACCTGCCGGACCAGTATGAGTCCCTCATCGGCGAACGTGGGGTGAAGCTCTCAGGCGGCCAGAAGCAGCGTCTCTCCATCGCCCGTGCGGTCCTGGCCGATCGCCGCATCCTGATCCTGGACGAGGCCACGAGCATGATCGACACCCACTCTGAGGTCCTCATCCAGACGGCGCTGGAGCGCCTGATGCAGGGCCGCACCACCTTCGTCATCGCACACCGCCTCTCCACCGTACAGCGGGCCGACCAGATCGTCGTCCTTGAGAAGGGCCGCATCGCCGAACAGGGCAGTCATCACGAGCTACTGCAGCGTGGCGGCCTCTACGCCGAAATGTACCGGGCCCAGTTCAAACTCGATGACGAAACCCCGGCCGACGGCGGCACCCGGCCACCGCCGGGCCTGGGCGGTCCGGCCATGCCCTCGGCGGCCGCGGCGCTGGGGTGAACCGGCCGCGGTAGCCGACGGGTCGGGTCCGCCCTGCCGCCGGTTACGGCAGTTGCTCCACTCTGTTCCCCAACGTTGAGGCTTCTGCGGACCCGCTCCTCGTGGGCGACGCAGAAGCCTGTTGTTCGAGCGCGACAGTCACGAGGTGACATGCTCCAACCGCTCGGCGACCCAGACCTTGATGAGTGATTGCCGGGGCACCCCCAGGCGCTTCGCTTCCCTATCAAGAGAATGGACCATCCAGATAGGGAAGTCCACGTTCACTCGCTTCTGCTCTTGGTTAACCCGCCGGGCCTGTGACAGGTCCAGTTCGCCAGTGATATCCTCTCCGGCGTCAAACCGCTGCTCTAGCTCTCTAGCTTTCATACAACTGAATCTCCTCCCTACGGGAGCGGCGCACCGAGATGATCCGTATCCGTCCCTCGCGATAGGCGATGACTCCCGACCAATGCTTGCCCGCGATCAGGCCGATGACCAGGGACCGCGGTTCGTCCGTGGTCCGAGCCGGAATCTCGATCAGGTCTGGATCATCCCACAGCGCTTGGGCAGCCACGAAGTCGATCCCGTGCTTGGCCTTGTTGGACTCACTCTTGCTGGTGTCGAACTCGAAGTCCATGGTATATTAACTATACCTACCAAATACCAGGCAGCAACCGTTTGCCGGGCGTCTCCATGGGCTCGAACGCTACGGCTGTGGTGCGGGGTTCCCGTCGTCACCAGCCGGTGGTTCGGCCTTCAAGTATCTCAGGCCTTCTGACTCGCAATAGCAGGCGTAAAATGGGGTCTCCGTCTTCTGGCTGTTGCCGGCCAATGTGGCCGCCAGGCGTTCATGCGCGTCTCTCGGCATCTTCGTGAACCTCGGCACGGTGCATGTGTCGATCCACTCGATTGTGATCCCATGTGGCAGAGTGCGGAGGGAGGCAAGGAATGCGTCGAAGTCGGTTGTCCCCAAGTACTCCCGAGACTTGTTGTTGAAGAGGAAGAAGCCGCGCTCTTCTTCGGTCCAGCGGATGAGCATGCCGTAGGCCTTCGTCACAAGCACGGGCTTGTCACCTTGTTTGTGCTTGATCCACATTGCGACGATTCGGCCGGATTCCGGGTCAATGTCGGCAGGACGCCAAGTGCAACTGGTCCCACTCGGCGTTGCGCACCCGGCGAGCAGGCCGAGTACTGCCATGCATAGAACCGTCTTTCTCATGTCACTTCTCTGCCGAACGTTCTATGGGCCGCCAATCGGGGGATCCGGCTCTCCCCGCGTTCCCGACCATCCCTACGGCTGTAGTAATGACCATACACCGAGTGTCAAACGGGGCCAGGAGCGCTTCATGATAGAAACTGTAAGGAATGTAACTGCAACATGTTGCAGCATATATATGCAGGCGCGATCTGGTGGATGGCGGACCGTTCGGTGCGCCGGGTGGCATCCTCACACCGGCCCTTTGCGATCCTACCCCAGCGCGGCCACCACCTCGGCGGCGCTGGCATTGCGGCGCAGCAGGGCCGCGAAGCTCTGTTTGCCTTCGATCGCCTTGCGCGTGGCCAGTCCAAGCCCGCCCTCGCCCATGAGGATGGCACCGACCATGATTCCGTCGCGGAAGACGAAGTGGCGATAGCGCTGCTGGTCCTCGCCATCGACCACGACCCAACTGCCATCCTGCGCCTGGAACTGCCCAACGCTGATCACATCCAGACCCAGCACCTTCAGGCTACTGGTGCGCGGCATGCCCAGGACGGGGATGTCCGCGCCGGCCGCATTGAGGCCGGCAATCGTCCCCTGCGTGAGCGAAGCGCCCCAGAGACCGTAGAGCACGCCGTGGTGCTCGGCGACATCGCCAGCAGCGTAGATCTTCGGGTGCGAGGTCCGCATGCGGTTATCGACGATGATGCCGGTGGCGACGTCGAGCCCGATGCGTCGCGCCAGAGAGGTGTTGGGACGGACGCCGGTCGTGATCACCACCACTCGGGCCGGCAGCACCGTTCCGTCGACCAGGCGCACCCCGCTCACCGCCCCGGCCGTGCCCAGAAGCGCCGCGGTACGCGCCTCGCAGATCAGCCGGATGCCCTGGCCGCGCACCGTCCGCTCCAGCCGCTGCGCGGCCCGGCGGTTGAGCTGCCGTGGCATCAGCCACTCGTGACTCTCCAGCAAGGTGACCTCGACACCGCGCCGCGCCAGCGCCCCCGCGGTCTCCAACCCCAGCACCCCGCCGCCGATGCAGACCACCGGGCCGCCGCCACCCGTCACGGCCTGCAACAGCGCCTCGGCATCCTGTGCGGTCCGCACGGCAAACACGCCGCGCAGGGTCGTACCGTCCAAAGGTGGCATGAAGGGATGCGAACCCACCGCCAGCACCAGCCCGTCAAAATCCGTGCTCCGGCCATCGCTGGTCACGAGGCTGCCGCGCTCCGCATCCACCTGGAAGACCTCGGCATCGCGCTGCAGCGTGATGCCGTTCTGCGCATACCAGTCCTCGGGATGCATGGGCAGTTCGCCGACGCTGATATCTCCGGCCAGGTAGCGCGTCAGGTTCAGGCGGTAGTAGGGCAGGGCGCTCTCGCGCGAGATCAGGGTTACGACCGCGTTAGGCGCGGCCTGCCGAATCGCTTCAGCCGCCGAGACCCCGGCAATGCCGGCACCGATCACGGCAATCCGGGCCTCACCCGCGAGCGTCGTTCCGGGCAGCCCGGCAGGCTCGAAGGTCTCGTGCGACGCTCCGCACACCGGGCACTCCGCCGGCGGCGTCGGCCCGCTGATGATGGCATTGCAAGCCAGGCATTGCCAGCGTTCGCCCGGCGCTTTCGCGGGGGCTCCTGAAGATGCCTCATACGGCCCGAACTCGGCCTGGTCCGCGCCACACACCGGACAGGACTCCGGAGCCGTCGCCCCCTCATGCACATACCCGCACAGCGAACACCGCCACAGAGATGCTGGGGCCGTCATGATCGGGGTCCTCCGGTGAGTCGAAATCGCGGTTCCCTCGTACCATACACCCGCCCTGGCGAGGCCCACGGCACCCAGACGGAATCGCCGCTCCAAGGGGAACGGCCACCCAGAAATGGAAAACCCGCCTGGGCGGCCACTGCCGCCCCAGACGGGTTGGGAGACGCGGAGCCGCGCTAACGGCCCCGCGGGCGCTGTCCGTAACTCAGTTGGTGCCGCGGCCGCCGACGCCCTTGGTGTTGGCGGTGATCTGCCGCGCGGCCTCCTTCGGCCGCAGGCTGCGGGTGGCCTTGCCGGCCTGCCACAACTCCGAGTTGCCGAGTTCGCTCAGTTCCTTGCCGAGCTGCTCCTGGTAGTTCGGGGCACCGCAGGTCTCGATGACGCGCTTGGTCTCGGCCCCGGTCTTCACGCGGTGGTAGAGGTCCTCGAACACGGGCAGGACAGCGGCCTTGAACTTCGGCCGCCAGTCCAGGGCGCCGCGTTGCGCGGTGGCGGAGCAGTTGGCGAACATCCAGTCCATGCCGTTCTCGCTTACCAACCGGATCAGGCTCTCGGTCAGCTCTTCGACGGTTTCGTTGAAGGCTTCGCTGGGGCTGTGGCCATTGGCACGCAGAACCTGGTACTGGGCTTCCATGACGCCGGCCAGGCAGCCCATCAGCACGCCGCGCTCGCCGGTCAGATCGCTGTACACCTCGCCCTCGAACGAGGTCGGGAACAGGTAGCCGGAACCGACCGCGATGCCCAGTGCCATGCAGCGCTCCTTGGCGCGGCCCGTGGCGTCCTGGGCGACGGCGAAGCTGGAGTTGATGCCGGCGCCCGAGAGGAAGTTGCGGCGCACCGACGTGCCCGAGCCCTTCGGCGCCACCAGGATGACATCGACGTTCGTCGGCGCAATGACGCCGGTCTGCTCTTTGTAGACGATGGAGAAGCCATGCGAGAAGTACAGCGCATCGCCGGGGTTGAGGCACTTCTTGATGGTCGGCCAGATCTGCTTCTGCGCGGCGTCCGACACCAGCATCTGCACGATCGTCCCCCGCCGGGCCGCTTCGTCGATCTCGAACAGGGTCTTGCCAGGCACCCAGCCGTCAGCCACGGCGCGGTCCCAATCACGCTTGAAGGCGCTGGACTGGCCGATGATGACGTTGAAGCCGTTGTCCTTCATGTTCAGGGCCTGGGCCGGGCCCTGCACGCCGTAGCCGATGACGGCGATGGTCTCGTTCTTCAGGACCTCCAGCGCCTTGGACATCGGAAACTCGTCGCGCGTGATCACTTCCTCTTTCACGCCGCCGAAATCGATGAGTGCCATAGTTCCGCATCCTTTCCGTTTCTGGTTACTCGACACGCCACCGCCGCCAGAAGGCCGGGCGTGTCACCTGCAACTCGCTAATCTAGCCGCCCTGGCACCGTCGTGCAACACGGGCTCCCGAGCGCCGAACGCTCAGCGCAGCCCCGCCGTCTCCTCCAGGCCGCAGATCAGGTTCAGGCATTGTACCGCCTGACCGCTGGCGCCCTTGGTCAGATTGTCGAGGGCGCTGGAGAGGATGATCCGGCCGGTGCGGCTGTCCAGGGCGCAGCCGATCTCACACACGTTGGTGAAGGTCACATGCTTGGTGTCGGCCAGGCTGCCGCGCGGCAAGACCCGCACAAAGGGCTCCGTGTCGTAGGCCGCACGCAAGGCTCCATGCACCTGCTCCAAGGTCACCCCAGGCTGCGCCTCGAGCAGGATCGTCGAGTGAATGCCGCGGTTGACCGGGACCAGGTGCGGGACGAAACTCATGGCCAACGAGCGCACGCCCGCGGCGGCAGCCAGTTCCTGCTCGATCTCGGGCAGGTGCCGGTGCCCGGTCACCTTGTACGGCCTGACACTCTCGTTACACTCGGGGAAGATGTACTCCAGATCCACCTTGCGGCCTGCACCGGAGACGCCGCTCAGCGACACCGCCGCGATGCCCGTGGTCCGGGCCATACCCGCCACCAGCAGCGCCGCGGTCGGCAGAATGATGCTGGTCGGGTAGCAGCCCGCGCAAGCGATCAGACGCGCCGACCGCAGGCGTTCGCGGTAGCGTTCCGGCAAGCCGTAGACGGCCGTGCTCAGCAGCGCCGGCGCCGGGTGCGGCGCCCCGTAATAGCTTTCGTAGACGGCGGCGTCGCGCAGACGGAAATCGGCACTGATGTCGATAACGCGAACGCCCTGCTCCAGCAGCGGTACGGCATACTCAGCCGCCACGCCGTGCGGCAAGGCGAGAAAGGCCACGTCGGCCAGCGCGGCGATACCGGCAACGTCGGGCGCGCTGAAGCGCAGCGCCGACTCCATGAAGCGCGGAAAGGCCTGCCCCAGCGCCTGCCCGGCGTACTGACGACTGGTAACGCAGGTGATCTCCACCTGCGGGTGGCTCAGCAGAAGCCGGATCAACTCCTCGCCGGAGTACCCGGACGCCCCCACAATCGCTGCCCTGACCTTAGCCATGCTCGATCCTCCCCCGCCGCCAACCGCTATCACCCCAAACGAAAAACCGGGCCGGCGTAGTCTCGCCGACCCGGTTCTGAAGATGACCGCAACAAACTGACCGGCTCGGACGCCGGACGGCGCTCTAGCGCTTGGAGAACTGGAAGCGGGCGCGGGCGCCGGGCTGACCGGGCTTCTTGCGTTCCTTGACGCGCGAGTCACGGGTCAGCATACCGCTTTCCTTCAACACCGGGCGCAACTCGATCTTGGCTTTCTGCAGGGCGCGGGCGATGCCGTGCCGGAGGGCGCCGGCCTGACCGATGTCGCCACCACCCTTGATGTTGGCCACAAAGTCGTAGGTACCCGTGGTGCCGGTGATCATCAGCGGCTGGGTCACGTAGCTGCGCACGGTCAGGTTCGGGAAGTAGTCGGCGAACTCCTGCTTGTTCACCATGACCTTACCCGTGCCCGGTTTCATCCGGACCCTGGCAACCGCACACTTGCGCCGACCCACAGCAAGGATTTCGTCTTTTGCGACAGCCATTCTGACGTGTCCTCTTTATGCCCGTCACGCCCCGGTGTAACCATCTATCCGAGGCTGTAGCAACCGATCACAACTCGAGTTTTTCGACCTTCTGAGCCTCGTGCGGGTGCGTCGCCCCAGCGTACACCTTCAGCTTCCGGTACTGCGCCCGGCTGAGGCGGGTCCGGGGCATCATCCCCCAGATCGCCTGCTCCAGGATGCGCCCCGGATTCTTCTCGCGAACGACCTTGGCGACCTGCCGCTTCAGGCCGCTGGGGTAGCCGGAGTAGTCCTCGTAGATCTTCTGCGTTTCCTTGTTGCCCGTCAGCAGCACCTTTTCTGCGTTGACGATCACGACGAAGTCACCACAGTCGAGATGGGGCGTGTAGGTGGGCTTGTGCTTGCCCCGCAGAATGTCGGCCACGCGCGCCGCCATGCGGCCTGCGACCTGACCGTCCGCGTCGATCACCCACCACTTGCGCTCAATCTCATCGACCTTGGGCAGAAAAGTTTTCATCGTTACTGACTTTAGCTAAAGGAGACGTCCGTGTGGCTTTTCTATGATCACAAAGGGTCTTAACGTACCGCGCCTCTACGCCCTTGTCAACTCGCTTCGAACGGCGTCACGGAAACTTTCCGGGCGCCCTCCTCCTGCACGGCTAACAAGCTCGCGGCACGGTCGGCCGCGCAGAGCGCCAGCCAGGGCAGTCCGGCGCCCTGGCGGATGAGGAGCGCCGCGAGTTCGTTGCCAGCGGGGTCGGCCGCAGGCAGCTCGAGCCGGCGCCGGCGACCGCCCAGCGTGACCTCGAGGGACGAGTCCCGACATTGCCGCCCGGGCAGGCCGAGATCGTAAACGGTAGCGGCCACGGCCTGCCCGAGGTCGGCCACGAGGGTGACGTGCCAGGTCGTCGCGGCGGCGGTGCCGTCCGTCCGTCCCGCCACCCGGATGCGCGCCGACCCGGCCAGGAAGCTCGTGCTCGCGGGCGTGGTTTGCTCCGCCACGGGCACACCATCGCCAGCCAGCCACAGCCCGAGGTTCATGGCCGCAGACCAGGCCTCCGCCGCCTGCCCCGGTGTGCTGGTGACCTGCACCTGGACCTCGCGGACCGCACCCATGATGCCGCCGCAGACGAATTCCTGCAGCCGCGCCCAGGCTGGCACGAAGCGTGTGCCCCCCATGATCGCGAGACGGCAGCGTTGGCGCCGCGCGGCGGCGACCAGGTGGGCAGCGGCCGCCGCCGTCGCCGCCAGCGGGCCGGCCACGAGCACCGCCGCGTGGCGTCGACGCAGCAGTTGGCGCAGGGCGCGCTGACGCTCCGCCGGCTCACTGCAGAGGTCGTACAGCGCCGCCGACGGGAGCTCCTGACGGTCGTCCGGGCCCCCTTCCAGCACCTCGATCCCGGCAGCACGATACCACGCGCAACGCGCCGCGGCGCGTTCGCCCTGGCCGACCACCAGAACCCGCAGCCCCGCAGCGGCGCTGCCGACCTCGGCTAAGCTCTCTGCCATCCTGACTCCTGACCGCGCCGCGCCGGCCTCTCCAGGCGCGCCCGCCGGACCCTAATGTATCGGGGGCGTACGCGGGCGCCAGCGCCGCCGGCTGGCGGCGCGCGCTTCCCGCCACTACGGTATGGGCGCATTCGGCGGCCCCCGCTGCCCGCCCAACGCGACGCGGCGGCGCCACCGGGGACGGAACGTGGAGAGACGGTGTCTATGATCCCTGCCTCAGCCCAGCAGCTCTACGCACGCCTGAGCGCCACGCCCCAACGCCGAGTGGCCACGCTCGCGGTGGTGGCCACGGTCGTCGGACTGATCTTGGTCACGGCCCTCTGGCTGGGCCCGCGCTGGACCATGTACAGCCTTGAGGGGACCGGCCTGGTGGTGGAGTTGCCGGCGGCGCCGGAGGCCTCCCGCGCTGGCGTGGCCGGCGCGCCAGCACCGTTGTTCCAAGTGCGCACCTCACATCTTGCCGTCGTCGCCAGCGGCGGCGCGCTCCCGGCGGACAGCAAACCGGACCTTAGCTCCTTGGCGCAACAGGCCATGGCGCACGTGCAGGCCACGCCGGGAATTGCTGATCTCGACTACCGCGTCGGTCAGGAGCGCATCGGCGGCCAGGCCTGCCTGGTCGTGGCGGGTACCTTCCGCCGCGACGGCGTCGCCAGCCGCCTCCAGGGCGCCTTCTTCGTCCTGCCCACGCACCACGGCCATGTGCTCTGTTTCTGGAGCGATGCCCAGGGCGCCCGGCAAGCCAGCCGTGTGCTGCAATCGGTGCGCCCCGCCAGCCGCTGACGGGGTCATTACAGGGCGGCTGGTTGAGCGTGGTCTGGGCTGGCGCTGCGGCAGAGCAACCCGCTAAGGTGTGACGCCGCGCCGCCGCGGCACGTCGCTGAGCAGGCCTTCGAGAAGCAGCACTCCGGCCAGGGCCAGGGCCAGCCAGCGCCAGTACTCATGGCGCCGTTCGCGGGTGGGCGGCAGGGTGTCCTCGCCAGCGCTGGCGTGCTCATCCTCGGGAGCGGGGCCGATGCCAAGGGCCGCCCGAAAATCGGCTTCGGGGCAGCGTTCATCGCGGACCTCACGGGGGTCGGGGACCACCATCGTCAAGGTTTCGCCCTCGTGCAGGCCGGGCGTGCCGGGAGTCGCGATCGAGGCCGGGCGGGTGACCAACCCACCACTGCGTTCACGCAGGCCGGTCACGTGCGCCGCGATCTCGCGCATCAGGGGCAGGTAGATACGCTCGGTAGGCCAGTCGGTCCAGGCGCGGCTGCAGGGGTTGCCGACCAGCACCATCCGCCCTGAATCCAGGGTCCCCGCCACCAGCGCCGGGCGGCCGCCCGCAAGCTGGGCCAGGACGACGCTGCCCTGGTCCGGCTTGAGCTCGAAGGCGTCGCGGAGGACGATGCGCCGCAGGGTCCCGGTTTCGGCGCCGCCAAAGGCGCGCATCACGGGGTGGGTGATGTCCCACTCGGCGATGGTCTCCGGCACGGGTACGGGCCGCGCCGAGACCGCCGCCGGCAGCAGGCCGGCCTGCCGCAGGGAGCGCAGCGCCGCCGCGTCGGCGTTGTCCCCGAGAAACACCACCAGGCCGATCCCGCGCTTGACGGCGTCGGCCAGAGCCTTTGCCTGCGCCTCGGGGATGGCGGGAACATCGCAGAGCCAGACCGCGTCGGCACCCTCCAGGCCAGCGACCTCGTTGCGGGTCTCGAGGATGTAGGCGGCGCGGCCGGCGCCGTCACGCGCACCGGCCAGGGCGGTCGCCAGGAAATAGGCGCCGCTGTCCTGGTTCACCGGGGCCGGGTGCCCGTCGACCAGCAGCAGGCGCAGCGGCCGCCAGAGGGTGACGGCGAAGTCCAACCGGTCATCACCCGACCAGGCATCAGCCGAGGCCAGTCGCACCGAGCCCCGGCAGATTCCCACCGGCGGCTGCGTGACGCTGAAGACGGCCTCCTGCGTGCCCATCGGCAAGGAGCGCGACTCGGCTTCCCGGCCAGCGATCTGGAAACTCACGTCGAGTGTACCGGGCGGCGGCGTGCCGGAGCAGACAAACTGCACCGCGAAACGCGCCTCGGCGGCGGGGAAAGGCGTCAGGCAGGTCACCCCGGCCACGGCTAGGTTATGCGGCCCGGGCTGCGGCACCTCGCGCAGACGCACGGTGACGTCAGCGGGCCAGTTGGGCAAGGGTTGCGGCGGCAAGCCCGAGCGCTGCAGATCCGTGACCAGCACGATCTCCTTGATCCGGGACGGCGAGGCCTGCAGGCGGTCGGCGGCCCAGCGCAGCGCCGCGGCGTAGTCGGTTCCGGCGCCGGCGGCGGGCTGGTCGGGGAGGTCGGGGGTGAGGGCGGGCTGGTCGGCGAACGCGGCCACCACCGTGCGGGCCGAGTCCGGCAGCTTGGCGACGATCTCCCGGCCCACCTCGCGCACGGTGTCCCACAGGGGCCGGCCCAGCAGCCGGCCGGTCATGCTCCCCGAGGCATCCAGGAGGACGATGGTCTCTGTATCCCGATCCCGCTGCCCGGCAGCACCGGCAAAGTAGGGCCGGGCAAAGAGGGCTACCAGCAGGGCGATGGCCAGCAGGCGCAGAAAGAGCAGCAGCACATCGCGCAGGCGCCGCCAGCGGGTCGTCTCCTGGACGGCCTGGCGCAGGAAGCGCAGACTGCCCAGATCCGCCTGCTCAAAACGCCGGTTGCGCAGCAGGTGGATGATGATCGGGACGGCCAGCGCCGCCAGCCCCGTCAGCATGCCGAGATGAACCCATGCGATCATCACGTCATCCCTGAGCGCCGCAGGAGATAGTTGATCAGCACCTCACCCAGCGGGTCTCGGGTGGTGGTGGTCAGCCAGTCAAAGCCGGCCTCGACACAGCGCCGCTGCAGATCCTGCTGCCAGGCGGTCACATCACGGTGAACACCCTCACGCACGGCAGCGGCATCGGTGCGCAGGCGTTCGTCGGTCTCCAGATCGCGGAACTCGTACTGGCCGCGCTCAGGCAGGTGCGCCTCCCAGGGGTCCAGCACCTGCAGGAGCATCACCTCGTGGCCATAGAAGCGCAGGTTGTTCAGCCCGCGGAATACCGCGTCGACATCGTCGAACAGGTCGGAGACCAGGACGACGATGCCACGCCGCCGGCAGAGCTGCATGACCTCGTCGAGTTCCAGCGCCAGGCTGCTCTGGCCGTGGACGGGGGCCTGGTCCAACAAGGCGGCAATCTCGCGCAGTTGCCCCGGGCGCACCTTGGGGGGGACCTGATCGCGGACGCCGCCCCCGATGAGGAAGACTCCCGGCGCATCGCGGGCCAGCAGCGCCAGATAGGCCAGGGCGGCCACGGCCCGCGCTCCGTAACGCCACTTGGGCGCCGGACCGTGAGCACAGGCCATGCTGCCGCTGCAATCCAGCAGGAGGTAGAGGTTGAGGTTGGTGTCCGACTTGAACTGCTTGACGTAGAGGCGGTCGGTGCGCGCCCACAGGTTCCAGTTCACATGCCGCAGGTCATCGCCGGGCTGATATTCGCGGTGCGCATCGAATTCGGCGCTGAAGCCGAGGTACGGGCTGCGATGCAGGCCATGCAGGGCGCCCTCGACCACGCCGCGAGCCACCAGTTCAAGGTCATCCATGGCCATGAACAGGTCGGGATCTTCCAGGGCGGCGTAGGGTCGCGGTGCGGAGCTCAAGAGTCGGGTCCCCGGGGAGCGCTTCAGACCTCTTCCGGCACGGCGCGCAGGATATCGTCGACGATGGCGTCGGGTTCGACCCGGTCGGCCCGACTGCGGAAGTTCAGCACCAGGCGGTGCCGCAGGACGGGCTGGGTCACGCTGCGCACATCCTCGAAGTTGACGTGGTAACGGTGGGCGAGGAGGGCGCGGGCTTTGGCGCCGAGGATCAGGTACTGGCTGGCGCGCGGGCTGGCGCCGTAGGTGACGTATCGGCTCACGGTCTCCGGGCCGGGGACCTCGGACTGGGGACGAGTCGCGGCGACCAGGCGCACCGCGTAATCGACCACGTCGTCCGACACCGGCACCCCGCGCAGGATGTGCTGCAGTCGCAGCAGTTCCTCCGAACTCATGACCGGGTGCACTTCAGGGACCGCGTTGGTGGTCGTACCGCGTACGATCTGCACCTCTTCCGCCCGCGTCGGATAGGCGATGCGGGCGCAGAACATGAAGCGGTCCAACTGGGCCTCGGGGAGCACGTAGGTACCCTCGAGTTCGATCGGATTCTGCGTCGCCAGCACCATGAAGGGCGGCGGCAGTTCATAGGTCTTGCGGCCGACCGAGACCTGCCGTTCCTGCATCGCCTGCAACAAGGCTGCCTGCGTCTTGGGCGGCGTGCGGTTGATCTCATCGGCGAGCACGACATTGGCGAAGATCGGCCCCGGGAAGAACTCGCGGAAGCGCCGGCCGGTCTCCGGATCCTCCTCAATGACGTCGGTGCCGGTGATATCCGAGGGCATCAGATCGGGGGTGAACTGAATGCGGCAGAAGTCCAACTGCAGAGCCTTGGCCACGGTGGCCGCCATCAGGGTCTTGCCCAGACCGGGAAGACCAAGAAGCAGCACATGGCCGCGACACAGCAGACTGATGAAGATCAGTTCAAGGGCTTCGCGCTGTCCGTAGACGGCCTTGCCGACCTCGTTCATCAGGGTGTCGTGGGCTTCGCGAAGCCGTTCGACCAGGGCGAGTTCATCCTGCTGCGGTTCCATACTGCTACCCTTTCCGCCATCGGGGCTGGCGCGAGGACGCCACCCACCCGGCCGCCCGTTCAGCGCTGATAACTCAGCCCGGCCGTCCGGGCGTAGCGATCGTCGTCGGCACCGGGAGTAGGATCCACCCGGCCATCGCCATTGCCATCGATCACGGCGCGCTCGGTGTTCACCAGGCCGCGTTCCCGGTACCAGGCCTCCGCGCGGGTCGAGACGGCCCGCACCAACTCGGCCACGGCGAGCCTGCCATCGCCATCCGTATCCGCCTCTCGCGGTTGCGCGAGAACCTCCGCCAACAGGTGCGGAAACTCGGTTTCGTTGTCCTCGATCCCGGGCGCGGCCGCAGCCACCAGCAAACGGTTGGGGCCGGCCAGGGCTTCGAGAAAAGCGCCCGAGGCCGCCGACGTGAACAGCACCACCAGCGCCGAGTCCGCCGCGGCCCCCGCAAGTCGCTCGCCGATCTGGCGGGCGGTCACATCCTGGCCGGGAAGGTGGAAACGCGCCTCGTCCTTACCGGTTGCCCCCTGGCCGACGAAGATCAGCCACAGCGGGCGGCCAGACGCCGAGGCCTGCTTCACCGCGTCGAGTTCCCGCAGCAGAGCCCCTTCGTCACAGGCGGGGAACGGCTGAACCCCGCGCTCGAAGAGGATGCGGAGATCGGCGTCGGCAACGCCGAAGCGCTGCCGCAAGGCCTCCTGCAGCCGCTTCACGGTCGCCAGGTAGCGTTCGCTGCGTTCGGCCTCGCCCGCCAGGCCGGCGAAGACCCAGACCTGCGGGCGGGCCACCTCGGCAGCCCGCACGCCGAGCCCCAGCAGCCAGACGGCCAGGACGGTCGCGCCGAATCTGCGCATCCTCTGCTGTGCTCCACGTGCCGCCAATCGGAAAACCCTCCACCTCTGCCGGCAACATCGCGAGCCCGTGCCGAACAGGCCTTGAATGTAGGGCCGCACCAAGGGGCCGTCAATGCGGGTAACCGCGAAACCGAGGTGCCGCGCACGCGGCCGCTGCGTCCGGCGCCGAGCTGCATCCAAGGACGTCACCCCAGCCGCCGGACTGCCGGGCTTTGTCGTTACTCAGAAATGGGATCGTTGATAATCCAAGGGCTATGACTCATAGTGCGGAAGGTGCGGCCATGTCCACCCGGGCGGTGCCTGTCTCCTCGCCGTTGTCGCCGTTGTCCTCGCCGAGCGGATCGGCGGTCGCTGTCGGACGGTCACCCAAACAGGAGCATCCATGAAGACGAGTCCCCTGAAATCGTTGGAGAACCTGATCGAGTCCCTGGTCTTCAACAGCCGTTGGCTGCAGTTGCCCTTCTATGCAGGGTTGATAGCGGCCTGTGGCGTCTGCAGCTATCGCTTCATCGTCGAGGTCGTGCGCCTCTGGGCCGAATCCGGCGACATCACCGAGGAGAAACTGCTACTGGGCGTTCTGGGCCTTGTCGACATGACCATGGTGGTGAATCTGCTCATCATCGTGATCATCGGCGGCTATGCCACGTTCGTGAGTCGACTGGATCTGGAGAAGGAGAAAGACCGGCCGGAGTGGCTCAGTCACATGAGCGCCGGAAGCCTGAAGGTGAAGCTCGCCACCTCCCTGGTCTCGGTCTCGGCGGTACACCTGCTGCGCTCCTTTATGGACGTCAAGGCGCATGTCACCACCACGGGCAATATCTGGCAACAACCGATCTTCTGGCAGGTGCTGATCCACGCGCTCTTCCTGACCTCAGCACTGGTTCTCGCCTACACCGACAAGGTGATGCTCAGCTCCCCCAGCAACCGCGACTGAGCGACTGCGGAGGGAGCAGGGCTGTTCCAAGATCGCGGTTCCCGCTACGGGTGAGCGCGTGAGAACGTGAAGGCGTGGATTCGTGGCAGACGGCCGGCACACGCGCCGTAACCCTCACGCAATCACGCTCTCACGCGTTCACCGTGCCGGTGACCAACACCGATGGTCGTTGGGAAAACGGAACCGCCCTGGCGGCGGGGGGCGTGGCGCTTGCCCCGGCGCCAAGTGCCGCTATAGTGGTGTGGTCTCCCGCCAAGGGGGAGTAGCCGGGCTGGCGACTGGCCAGTTCCGGGCAGGCCAACAACACGCTCGGGGTCGCTCCCGTGCTGGTCTGCCCGACCGGGCCGCAGTCCGGGGGTCAGACTCTTGGCTGTGCGTGGAAACGTGCAGCTGTGAGGTGCTTCCGATGGTTCAGCCCTGGCAGGCGACTCCCGCCGAACTCGCCACGACCCTCGCCTCCGACCCCACCACTGGCCTGACTCCCGCTGCGGCGCAGGAGGCCCTGCGCACGCACGGCCCGAACCGCCTTGAGGAGAAGGCCGGCAGCACGCCCCTGCAGGTCTTCTTCGAGCAGTTCAAGAACGTCATTGTCTGGATCCTGATCGCTGCGGCCCTGCTGGCCGGGCTGCTGGGCGAGTGGGTCGATACCATCGCCATCGTCGCGATCGTGCTGCTCAATGCCGGGCTCGGGTTCATCCAGGAGTTCCGTGCCGAGAAAGCGCTGGCGGCCCTCCGCAAGCTCTCCAACCCCTTCGCCAAAGTCTTCCGCGATGGCCAGTTGCAGCAGATCCCGGCAGAGGACGTCGTGCCCGGCGACCTGGTGGAACTGGAGGCCGGCGACCACGTGCCCGCGGACGGCCGGGTCGTGCAGCGGACCAGCAACTTCGCGGTGCAGGAAGCCAGCCTGACCGGCGAGTCCACCGCCGTGCCCAAGCACACCGATCCCATCCCCGCCGCGAGCCTGGCCATCGCAGAGCGCCGAAACATGCTCTTCATGGGCACGGCCACGGTAGCGGGGCGGGCGCGGTTCCTGGTGACGACGACGGGCATGGGCACCGAACTGGGCCACATCGCCGGGATGATCCAAGGCATCGCGACCGAAGCGACACCGCTGCAGAAACGGCTCGATGCCTTCGGCAAGCAGATCGTCAAGGTCTGCCTGGTACTGGTCCTGCTGGTCTTCGCTCTGCAGATGCTGCACAACCTGGGTCGCCTGAGCCGCGCCGTCCTGATCGAGGCCTTCATGTCGGCGGTCAGCCTGGCGGTGGCCGCGATTCCGGAAGGCCTGCCTGCGGTGGTAACCATCGCCCTCGCCCTGGGAGTACAGCGCATGGCCCGACGGCACGCCCTGATCCGCAAGCTGCCGTCGGTGGAAACGCTGGGTTGTGCCACGGTCATCTGTTCGGACAAGACCGGCACGCTGACCCGCAACGAAATGACCGTCCTCGAAGTTCACGCCGGCGGGGTCGGCTACGCCGTCAGCGGCACCGGCTACGGTCCGACGGGCGGCTTCACGGTCGCCGGCCAGGCGGCAGCCCCCGCGGCCCACCCCCGACTGCTCGAGGCGTTGCGCTGCGGCGTGCTCTGCAATGGCGCCGCACTGCGGCAGGAGGACGGCGCCTGGAAGATCGCCGGTGACCCCACCGAGGGCGCCCTCTTGACCGCCGCCGCCAAGGCCGGGCTGTGGAAGCATGAGTTGGAGGCGCAGCAGCCGCTGCTCGAGGAACTGCCCTTTGACAGCGACCGCAAGCGCATGTCGATGCTGCGGCGTCAGCCCGACGGCGGGCACACGCTCTACGCCAAGGGTGCTCCGGACAGCATCCTGCCGCTCTGTACGCAGATTGCCACGGCGGCGGGAACGCGCCCCATCACCGCCGCCGACCGCACGGCCATCCTGGATACCAACGCCAGCTTGGCCGGAGCGGCTCTGCGCGTGCTGGCCACGGCCACCCGGACCCTGGCCGGTGCCGCCCCGCTGCCGACGGGCGCGGCGCTCGAGCAGGACCTCACCTTCTGCGGCCTGCTGGCGCTGATGGACCCGCCCCGCACCGAAGCCCGAACCGCCGTCGGCCTCTGCCGGCGCGCCGGTATCCGCACGGTAATGATCACGGGCGACCACAAGAACACCGCGGTTGCCGTGGGCCGCGCCCTCGGCCTGGCCGACGATAGTACGCTGGCGCTCAACGGCGACGAACTCGACGGCCTCAACGATGCCCAGCTCGAGGAGCGCGTTGAGCAGGTCTCCGTCTATGCCCGCGTCTCGCCGGAACACAAGCTGCGCATCGTCCGCGCCTGGCGCCGCCGCGGGCAGGTCGTGGCCATGACGGGCGACGGGGTGAACGATGCCCCGGCCGTCAAGGAAGCCGACATCGGTATCGCCATGGGCATCACCGGCACCGACGTCACCAAGGAAGTCTCGGACATGGTCGTGACCGACGATAACTTCGCGTCGGTCGTCGCCGCGGTCGAGGAAGGGCGAGGGATCTACGACAACATCCGCAAGTTCGTTCACTACCTCCTCTCCTGCAATGCCGGGGAGATACTGATGATGTTCCTGGCGGCGCTGGTGGGCATGCCGGTCCCGCTGCTGCCGGTGCACATCCTCTGGATCAACCTGGTCTCCGACGGCCTGCCGGCGCTGGCGCTGGGCGTGGACCCGGTGGCGAAGGGGATCATGGACCGGCCGCCACGCGACCCGCAGGCGCCCGTGATCGACCGCCGGGACCTGCGGACCTTGCTGCTGCAGGGGCTGATTATCGCCCTGCTGAGCCTGACCGCGTTCGGCTATGGTTACTACCTGCAGGGACGGCACAGCATCGGCGCCTTCCTGCAGGCGCTGGCCGCCTTTGATGGCACCCTGTTGCGGGCCATGCTCAGCGTGCCTGCCGAAATCCGGGACCAGGTCTTGGCGCACGGGCGCACGATGGGCTTCCTCGTGCTCGCCGCCAGCCAGGACTTCCACTCCTACAACTGCCGCAGCCAGACCGAGTCGCTGTTCCGACTGGGACTGTTCAGCAACCTCAAGCTGGTCACTGCCACCGTGGTCACGCTGCTGCTCAACCTGACCCTGCTGCACGTGCCCTGGCTGCGCGGCATCATGCATCTCGAACCCCTCACGCTCACCGAGCTCGCAGCGCTCTTCCTGTGGGCGTCGGCGGTGTTCTGGCTGATGGAAGCGAGCAAGCTGTGGCGGCGCTGGCGCCAGCGCGGGTCGGAGCCGCCGACGGGAACCGCCCCGGCGCCTGAGCCCGCCGCGGTCTGACCGGCCACGAAGCCAGCGGTGGGCCGGCGGCGGGCAGTGGCCGGCGGCGTGCGGGGGCCGCCGCCCGCCGCGCTGGCGAGTTCAGCGGCCGAGGACGCGGCGCGCTTCGCGGTACTGCTCGTAGAGCCGCACCAGATCGGCCAGGCTCTCGACGCCCATCTTCTTCATCACCCCGGCGCGCTGCAGCTTGACCGTTTGCTCGCTGGTACCCAGTTCCGCGGCAATTTCGCGGTTCATCATGCCGGAGGCCACGCGCTCGAACACCTGCATCTCGCGCGGCGTCAGATCTTCCACCCGCAGCAGGATGTCCTCGGACGCCTCCATAACCTTCAGCGCCTGCTCATGCTTCTCGACCGCACTGCGGACCGCCGTCAGCAGTTCGTCTTTGCCAAAAGGCTTCGGCAGGAAATCCACGGCGCCCTGTTGCATCGCCTTGACGGTCATCGGGATATCGCCGTAGCCGGTGATGAAGACCACGGGCGGCGACGAGCGCTCGGCCGCGAGCCGCCGCTGCAACTCCAGGCCGTCGAGATCAGGCAGTTTGACGTCCAGAATCAGACACGCGGCCAGGCACAGCGTGGGGCAGTCGAGCAGCCCTTGTGCTGACGTGAATTGCCGTACCTCATAGCCGGCGGATACCAACATCCGTTCGGTCACATTCAGCACGGTCTCTTCGTCGTCAACGACGTATACCGTTGTCTTTTCCTTGTACACGCTTCCGGCCTTTCACTCACAGTCCCGACCCCACGATGTCCCGCGATCATAGTTACAGTGTAGGCGCTTTACCGCCCGCTGTCAACTGACCGCGGGCAGAGGGCAGGGCGGTTCTAAGAAACCGGCGAGGGCGCCGACGGCTGGGTCTGCGATCGCCATTGGGCACCCCCGAGGCCCCCTTGCGGTCGCGCTATGGAGCATAGGGGGGCACGGCGTTGCGCCGGCGCTCGTCGCGGGCAT
>CAILUI010000350.1 GCA_903837355.1 uncultured Victivallales bacterium | reverse complement strand
TGTCTCCGCTTCAGAAAGCCGGATTGACCACGGATGGCACGGATTCCACGGATAGGAGAGACTGCGAGTATAGGCGTCTATACACTCTGCAGGCGCAGTTCGCCTCGGGTTTCGTCCTTCCGACAATCTGGTCATGCACCCGCCGGCGCACCCAGACTGTACTTGCCGGGCGCGGGTGCTACATTGGTTGCGGCTTGGCTCGGCGGGGCGGCTGAGAACCCGCCGTTCAGCCGCCACGGCAGGCCTGTCGAACCCGAGCTATGATGTCTGGAATCCACAAGACCCGCGCGCCCGTCCGACTACACCCGGGGAGGCGCGCCCTGACGGTCGCCCTGGCTGGCTGTGCAATCGCGCTGGCCATGCCTCGCGCCCTGGCCCAGAATGCTCCCGCTCCGGCCGCGCCCCCAGCGGTCGCCGCGCCGGCAGCTCCCGCCGTTGCCGATACCTATGCGGCCCGCGACAAGGGCCTGCGCGCCATGAGCCAGGGCGTCTACAATGCCGCGGCGCTGTTCTTCCTCGATTACCGCCAGGCCACCGCGCTCAAAGAGCCCGACTTCGCCGACGCCACAGTGCACGTGGTCCGCGCTTACGTCATGGAAGACGCCTACGACAAGGCGGCTGAGGCGCTGGAGTTCCACCGCACCAACAGCCAAGGCCTCACCGAGACCTACTATCTGCACGCCCTGCAATACTGGCGTGCCGTGGTCCTGCGGGCGCAGGGCAAACTGCAGGATGCCAGCCAGGCGGCGGCGCCCCTCCTGGACAGCACCGTGGACGCCGACCTGCGCAACCAGTCCCTCTACCTGCTGGCCGACATCTGCATCCTCCAGCAGCGCTGGCAGGAGGCCGAGTCCTACCTCCAACGCCTGCTCCAGGAGTTCCCCGGCGCCGCCAACGCCCGGCGTACCCGGATGCGCCTGATCACCGTCTGGCTGGTCACCAACCGCACCCCCCAGGCGGAGGTGGCACTGGCAGAACTCGAAAAGGGCGCCAGCGGCCCAGACCTCGTCGAGGTCAGTCGCGCCCGCGTCCTGGTGCTGATCCAGAAGGGCGACCTGAACGGCGCCGGCGCCGCCTACAAGGAGATTGCCGCGGAACGCCCCAAACACCCCGACGGCGACTGGTGGCTCACCACCTCGGCGCTGGCGGCGGCGTTGATCGAGGCGACGCGCTTCGAGGAGGCGCTCGCCGTCCTGCCCCACGTGACCGCCATGGCGCTGACCGACGACCAGCGCGTCGACAGCCTGCTGCGCACCGCCGAAGCCCACATCGCGCTGAAGCGCATCCCGCAGGCCATCGACACGCTCGAGCGTTTCAAGCGCGACTATGCGACCCGTCCCGAGGTCGTCCCGGCCCTCATCCGTCTGGCCGAACTCCTGCGCGAGACCAACAACGCCATCACGGCATCCGAGTACTTCGCTGAAGTCGTCGCGCACCCGGGGGCCTCGCCGGCCTTCCGCTACCGGGCGGCCATCAGCCGGGCCTGGTGTATGAAAGACGCCGGCGTGCCGGAGCAGGCCGTGAAAGCCTTTGCCGCCGCCGAGACCTTGGGGACCACGCCCCAGGAAAAGGGGCGGGCCGTCTTCCTCGCCGCCGAAACCGCCTTCAGCATGGGCAACCACGCCGCGGCCGCCCTTAACTACGCCGCGGTCTGCGAGCGCTACCGCGAGACCGAGTTCGGCGAGGAGGCCCGCCTGCGACAGGGCCGCGCGCTGTTCGAGATGAAACGCTTCGCCGATGCCGCCGCCGCCTACGCGCGCTTTGCCGCCGAATACCCGCAGAGCGCGGCGGTGGAGAACGCCCGCCTGGAACGGGCCATCGCGCTGCGCTATGGCGCCGGCAGTCGCGAGGAGTTCCAGGCGGCGCTGGCCGAGTTCCGGGCCTTTATCGAGCAGTACGCCAAGGCGGACAGCGTGCCGCGCGCCCTGATGGAGGGCTACGAGGCGGCCCTCGGGGCCGGCGACTCCGATGCGGCGGTGCAGTTGCTCTCCACCGTCATCGACAAACACCCCGCCTCCGAACTCTACCCCTACGCCCTCTACCATCGCACCGTCGTCTACTTCATGCGGGCTGAAGTCGACAAGGCCGTGGCCGATGGCAACGCCTTCATCGAAAAGTTCAGTGCTCTGCCCCTGGCGCCGGATATCATGCTGCAGCTCGGCGACCACTTCGCCAACCGCAAGGACTACGAGCAGGCCAAGCAGTACTTCTCGCAACTGGCCAGCAAGCACCCGCAGTCCGCCCTGGCGCCGCCGGCCCTCTATGAGGCAGCCCTCTGCTCCTACCGCCTCGAGCACCTCGGCTCCAGCGCCCTCTTGCTCGACCAACTCCTGGCGACGGAGAACCCGAAACCCAAAGCCGAAGTGCTGGCCCGGGCCGAACTGCTCTACGGCGACACCCTGGCCAAGCAGGATCTCTACGAAAAGGCCATGGAACACTTCGCCAAGGCCCGCGAACTCGCCGGCGACAGCCGCCTGGGCCTGGCCGCACTGGGACGCCGTGGCGAGATGCTCTACTCACTGGCCGGCACCGACAAGGCCCGCCTCGACGAGGCCATCAAGTGCTTCACCGAGATCACCGAGGGCCGCGCCACACCTGCCGACCTCTGGGAGACGGCCATGTACCGCCTGGCCAAGTGCTATGAACTGGCGGGCGACAACAACCTCGCCGTCAAGTCCTACCTCGACATCTTCTACCGCTACGAACAGGACCGCAAGCAGAATCTCCAGCGCGACTACCTCTACCTCGCCCGCAGCATCTACGACGCCGCACACCTCCAGGAGATCAGCGGCCGGAAGACGGACCTGTCGACCGCCGCCACCCTCTACGAGTACCTGGCCAATCTCGGCCTGCCCACGGCCGACGACGCCCTCCGCCGGGCCCAGCAAATCCGCAAACTCAATGACCTGACCCAGTGATCCATGGCCCGCCGCCCAGAGGAGCCAGCGATGGTCCGCGATGTCCTTGAGCAAACCGAGGGGTACCTTCGTAACCACCTTCTGCCCTTTTGGATACAGCGCGCTGCAGAGCCCGTCTGGGGAGGCTTCCAGACGAACTACGACCGCCACGGTCGACGCACGCCGGCCACCGAGAAGACGCTGCTGTGCCAGGCCCGTTGCCTGGTGACCCTGGCCCACGCCGTCCGCCTGGGCTGGGAATGGCCGGGATGGGAACAGATGCTGCTGCAGGGGACCGAGTTCCTGGAGCGGGCCTTCCGCGACCCGGAGCACGACGGCTACATCTGGGTGACCGAGGCCGATGGCACCTGGAAAGACCAGCGCAAGGTGATGTACGGGCACTCTTTCCTGATCTATGCCTACAGCGAACTGGCGCTGACCACGGGACGGCCCGAGTACCGCGCGCGCGCCTGCCAGTTGTTCGACCTCGTCCTCGCCCGCGCCGCCGACCTCCAGCATGGCGGTTGCTTCGAGCACTTCAGCCGCGATTGGACCCTCGATATCGTGCGGGCGGACGGCATCGCCCACAAGTCGCTCGACGTCCACATGCACCTGATGGAGGCGTTCACCACGCTGACGGAACTGACCGCCTGTCCGCGGCATCGGCAGGCCCTGGAGGCGGTGACCGACCTGATCTTCGCCCGCATGACCGATCCCCTGACCGGCACCGGCATCAGCATGTTCGCCCCCGACTGGACCCCCATCCCCAACCTGCAACTGGGCACCCTGTGGGGCAGCGACCGCTTTGACCCGGCCGGCAAGCCGCCGGCGATGACCTCGTACGGCCACAACATCGAACTCGCCTGGCTGTATCTGCACAGCCTCACCATCCGCGGCCAGGACCGCCGGACGGGCCTGCCGCGCACGCGGCCGATCTTCGAACACACCCTGGCCCACGGCGTTGACCCGCAGTATGGCGGCCTCTTCACCGAAGGGCACCGCGAACACGGGGCCACCGAGACCAACAAGGAGTTCTGGCAGCAGGCCGAAGCCCTCGTCGGCTTCCTGGATGCCTTTGAACTCACGGGCGACGAACGCTACTGGCAGGCCTTCCAGAACATCCATGACTTTGTGTTCAAGCGCATGATCCATTGGGAACAGGGCGAGTGGTTCCCGCTGCTGGCGCGCGACGGCACGGTCCTCTGGGACTATATGGGACACAACTGGAAGATCTGCTACCACACCATCCGCTCCATGTGCGAGGTCATCGTCCGCCTCCGGCGGCTGGCGTAACCGCCGCGGCGGTCGAGGTCATTCGCCCAGGAGAACGCGGACCGTGTCCCCCACAGCCACCCTCCCTCAACGCCTGGCCGAACTGGAGCGTTACCTGGCCGCCCGCGAGGCGCTGCTGGTCGCCTTCAGCGGCGGCGTCGACAGCACCTTCCTCGCCGCCGTCGCGCAGCGGGCTCTGGGGGCGCGACTGTTGACGGTCACCGTGGAGATGGCGGCGGTGCCGGCGCGCGTGCTGGCGCGGGCCCGGTCCCTGGCCACAACGCTGGGGCTGCGCCACCGCGTGATCCGCCTGGATGCGTTCGCGGTGGAGGGGTTCGGTGACAACGGCAACGAGCGCTGTTACCACTGCAAACGGGCCATCCTGCAGGCGCTGCTGGCGCTGGCGAACGCCGAGGGCATCCCCAACCTCGCCGATGGCGGCAACGCCGATGACCTCCACGACTACCGCCCGGGCCAGCGCGCCGTCACCGAGTTGGGCGTGCTGAGCCCCTTGCGGGAGTTGGACTGGACCAAGGCCGAAATCCGGGCGGCCTCACGGCTCCTGCAACTGCCGACCGCCGACCTGCCCTCGGCTGCCTGCCTGGCCTCCCGCATCCCCTATGGCGACCCCATCACCCCGCGCAAACTGGAGCAGATCGACCAGGTCGAGAACTGGCTCGAGACCCAGGGCGTGGCCGTCTGCCGCGCCCGCCACCACGGCAGCGTCGTGCGCCTGGAACTGGGCGAGGACGACCTGGCCCGACTGACCGATACAACCTTCCGGCACGAGCTGGCCGAAACCGCCCGCCGCGCCGGCTTTCGCTACGCCGCGGTGGACGTTGAGCCCTACCGCACCGGCCGCCTGAACCCCGCCGGCTCCTGTGAAACTCGACCTCAGTCGCGCGGGGGGCTCTGAGGTAGTGGCGGGTGCCCCCACCCGCCAGCCGCGTGAGGGCACGCGGCAGTACTCCCAAGCAGAGTTTCATCCTGACATGATCGGGCGGCACTGCGCCCGC
>CAILUI010000349.1 GCA_903837355.1 uncultured Victivallales bacterium | reverse complement strand
GCGGGCGCAGTGCCGCCCGATCATGTCAGGATGAAACTCTGCTTGGGAGTACTGCCGCGTGCCCTCACGCGGCTGGCGGGTGGGGGCACCCGCCACTACCTCAGAGCCCCCCGCGCGACTGAGGTCGAGTTTCACAGGAGCGCTACGGGCGATGGGGCCCTCAACCCAGCCCGTTGGGCTGGGCTGAGGGATTGCCGCACCTTCGGCGCTGATCCCCCGCCGCCTCCCGCTCTCAGGGCGCCGGCTCGCAGACCACGCTACGGTCGCGGCCGAGGGTCACGAGAGTCCCTCCGTCGGCGTCCGACGGGGTCCCCGGCACGCGCCAGCCAACCGGCAGGCGCAGGCGGACCTTGACGTCCGCCGCTCCGACGCTGCTGATGTCGATACGGTCGCGCCGGGCCTGGATGTTCAGCACGGCGTCGCGGCAGTGAATACGGTTGATCTGCAGCGACGGCCAGTCGCTGGGCAGGCGTGGGTCGAGCCGGAAGCCCTCGGGCTCGGCCTGGAAGCCGAGGAAGCCGTAGAGCATGATCTGCGGCACCAGCACGCTCTCGAAGAACTCGCGGTCCATGCCCAGCCCGCCGGGCGGTCCGCCGCCCTGCAGCGTGCCGCGACCCGGCACCGCGTAGTAAGCCCGATAGCCGCCGGCGGCCTGGACGTCGGCAAACCAGTCCAAGGTACGTTTGAGCGCCTGCCAGGCGTCGTCCGGGCCCGCGTAGCGCAGGCGCGCCATCTGGTCGTGGAAGGCAAACCCGAGCACGGCGCCGCCGTCCTGCACCTGCCCGCCCCAGGGGATGCTCTCCGGCGCCGGCCACGGGTAGGTGTACCACTCCGTGTTGCGCCGCGTGGTGGCGCGGGGGCCGAAGCGGAAGTGGTAGATATCATCGCCGCTACTGGTGTCGCCCGCGACCAGGCGGCGACCTGAGGTCCAGTCGAGGATCGAACGGGCCTGCTCAGCGCTGCCGAAGCCGTAGTAGAGGGCCTCGTTGTTGACGAAGGTGTAGCCGTAGTCGTGGGCCTCGCCCGTGCTGTCGACGCAGGCGACGAAGCGGCCGGTCTCGGGGTTCCAGAAGCGGCCCTGGCCCTCGCGGGCGAGCCGCGCAGCCAGCTCGTCGAGGCGTTGGGCGGCAAGCTCGGGCGGCGGCGCCGCGAGACCCCACTCGGGATGGCGAGCGATGCCCGTTTCGAGGGCGGCCATCCGCCGCAGCGCATCGTAGAGGTAGATCGTGGCCAGGCAGTCGCGGCCACTGAAGGGCAGCAGGTCCCAGTAGTTCGAGCCAATCCCCCGGCCGTAGTGAACCAGGCGCGAGCCGTCGGCGGCGCGGCCAATCCCGGAGGTGCCATCGTGGCCGATCCACGGGGCAAAGACGCAGCCCTCGGCCTCGACCCGGAACTCGCGCAGCGCGTACCCCAGCGCCGTCCGCATCCGCGCCAGGTTCTCCCGCAGGAAGCCAATGTCGCCGGTCCAGTTGACGTACTCGGTACAGCCCTGCAGGTAACAGGGGTTGTTGATGGTGTGCCGAGTGTCCGGAACCGCGCACAGCGTCAACAGCCGGAACGAGGCGCCGGCCGCGCCCTGGAAGGTCAGGCGGAAGCGGTTCAGCCGCCCGGCCCAACCGGGATGCCGGTAGAGCGCCACGTGGGTGTACATGCCCCCCGGGACGTCCGCGGCAAGGCGCACGGGCAGGCTGCGCGCGGCGCTGAACTCAGGCTCGGCGGCAGTGGCCCACTCGAGCCTGGCGCTGGCCGTCGCCGGGAACTGCGCGTCCCACTCCAGGCGCAGCAGCGGCGCCACAAAGGAGTCGATGTCGAAGCTGGGAGTCAGCAGGGACGCGGTGGCAGCGGTGACCCGCAGGCGCCAGCCGCTGTCCTTCGCCAGGCTCTCGCTGGTCAGCCCCTGCAGAGCCCAGTCGGCGACGTCCCCGGTCCAGGGCATGCGGTAGGCGAGGTGCGTGGTCTGGAACACCCAGCCGACGGACTGGGCCTGGGCATAGGTGGGGAAGGGCCAGCCCTCGCCGTGGCCGAACCCGTGATGCTGATGCGTGCTGACGTAGCCCTCGCTGTCGATGCGACGCTCGAGCAGCGCCTGGCGCCAGCGCTCGCGCCGCGTGTTCGTCCCGGGCGCCGGGCCCGTGGCCGGCCACAGGCTCGACATCGACATCCAGCCGTCCCACATCGTCGCCAGCGGGCCGCTGGGCGCATAGTGCAGCCAGAACAGTTGCCGCAGCAACGTCATGTAGCGTTCCTGCCCAGGCACGCCGAACTCGGTGAAGTCGGTCGGAACCAGCCAGGTCATGAAACCGAAGTCTCCCCAGGGCGAACAACCCAGCGGCCCGATGGCGACGGCCTTCTCCCAGCCGGAGTCGTCGCCGGCGGGCTCCTGCCAGCCCGCGACCGGGGTCCGGGCGCAACGCCAGTCAGCGCTGCTGGGCAGAGCCTGGATCGCCTTACCCTCGCCGTCCAGCAAGAGGATCATGCCCGCCCAACCGGCAGGGTTGGGCAGGTCGCCGGTGTTGACGGCCTGCACCGCCACGACGTTACGGCCGCGACGCAGTTCGCCCGTAAAGTCGATCTCGTACCACTCGGAGAAGCCTGCCAAGGTGCCGAGATGGGTGCCGTTGACAAAGACCTCACCATGGTTGTCGGCGGTGCCGATGAACAGGGCCCGGCGGACCGCGGCCTGGTCGGCAACCGTGAAGGTCCGGCGAAAGTAGCGCTCGCCCACGGGCGCCGCCTGCAGCGGGTCGCTGTCCTCTTTTGACCAGAGCCACTGCGCCTGCCGGAAATCGGCGGCCGTAATCGCTTCGCCGTAGAGCCGGATCCGGGCGCGGTTCACGGCCACGACCGGGGTCCCAGCCGCCGTCTCGGCGGGTTCGATGCGGACATCATCGACGAGCACTGAGATCCCCTCGCCCGGATCGGTCTGGTGCAACTCCAGGGGCAGGCGCCCGCCGCCGCTGCTGAAGGTCGTCTCGAACACCTGGAACGGCCGCGTGAACTGCCCCAACGCCTCCACCGGCTGCAGGGGCACCGGACCGACCAGGAGAGTGCCGTTCAGGCGCACCTCGAGGGTCCCGCTGCGGCCGTACGTCGGCAGATCGGTGGCCCGACCGTTGGCGCTCAAGCGCAGACGGTAGACCCGGCCCGGCTCGAATGGCCCCACCTCCTGGCGCAGCACGCTGCGGTTCTGCAGCACGGCCACCACCGCGCCGTCGGGGCAGACACCGTTGTCAAAGAAGGCCACGCCGACGGGAACGCGTGCGCACTCGCCGTCCGCGCTCGCCTGCCAGCCCGTGATCTCATTCCCCTGGCGGACGTAGCCAACGCCCTGGATCGCGCTGCCGTCCGCCTCGAAACTGGGGTTCGCCACCAGGTCGGCCCCACTCGCCGCCATCCCCAGCGTCAGCAGAAACCCCGCCGCAAGCGTCGTCCGCACCATGGTCTGTCCCCCCGTAACCCCTGGATGGTCTCTGGTTCCGGCTTGGTCGCGCGTAGTCAGCAAACATGGCGCCGACTCGCAGCCTTTCCAACTGCGCGCCCACGCTACGCCCAGACGCCGTATCGAGATTACGCAACGGGCTTGATCATACATACCGTTCGTGCTAGTATGAATGCATGAAAACGACGATTGATATTCCTGATACTGAGCTTCGTGATGCAATGCGCTTCCTGGGCGCAACCTCGAAGCGCGCTGCGGTCGTGACCGCGCTGCACGAGTTCAACCGCAGGCATCGGATGGCGAAACTTGTCAGGTTCTCCGGTACCTGCGATTTCGACAGGAACGACGCGATTGAGGAAACGGAGACCGCCGAGGGGAAGGACAACTGACCGATGAAGCTGGTTGATACCTCAGCGTGGATTGAGCAGCTTCGCCGCGGCGGTGACCCGACCGTTCGGGAGCGTCTGGAGGCGCTGCTGGTGACGGGCGAAGCCGCCTGGTGCCCGATCGTGCGTCTGGAACTGTGGAACGGCGCGCGGGGGGACCACGAGGGGACGGTGCTTCGGGAGATGGAGAAGGAGCTCCCCTGCCTGGAGATCAGCCCGCCAGTCTGGGACAGGGCTGCAAAGCTGGCCCATCTGGCCCGTGAGCGGGGCGTGACCGTTCCCGGAACCGACCTCCTGGTTGCGGCCTGCGCCCAGCACCACGGGGTCAACATCGAGCATCACGACAAGCATTTCGACCTGATCGCGGGCCTCGCCCTGGCGTGACCGCAACCGAGTGGTGTCCCGAAGAGGCAGGCCCCGAGCCGCTCCAAACCCCGAACGAGACCCCATGGCCATATCGCTCGACAAGCCCAGGCTCGATAACCTGGCCAACGAGATCTGGAAGTCCGCCGAACGCCTGCGCGGCAAGTTCAAAGCCTACGAGTACCAGAACGTCATCCTGCCGATGATCGTTACGGGTCAGAGTCCCGGCGTTGGAGGGCGAAGCTCCTGCTGAGCCGGTTCCCCTGGAGGGCGAAGCTCCTGCTGAGCCGGTTCCCCTGGAGGGCGAAGCTCCTGCTGAGCCGGT
>CAILUI010000348.1 GCA_903837355.1 uncultured Victivallales bacterium | reverse complement strand
TTGAGCACGAAAAGGAGGTCGCCGTGCAGCACCGGGGACGCGGACGTGCCCCAGTTCCAGCCCATCTTGAAGCTGCCCCACTGGCGCGACCACAGCTCGCGGCCGTCCAGATCGTAGCAGAACAGGCCGATGCCGCCGAAGCAGGCATAGATGCGCTCGCCGTCGGTCGCCGGCGTCTCGGAAGCGTAACTGTTCTTCGGGTGAATCAGGCCCGGCGGCACGCCCCGGTGCAGGCAACGCGACCACAGCAGCTTGCCCGTGCCCCATTCCACGCAGTGCAGCATGTACTGCTGCTCGTCGGTGGTGGTGACCCCGTTGACGTGCTCGGCGAGGCTGTGCAACTGGGGCGGCGCCTCGACGCTGCCGGGACCGACGGCCGAGGTGACGAAGACGCGCTCCCCCCAGATCACCGGCGAGGACCAGCCCTTGCCGGGGATGGCGCACGTCCAGACGACGTTGCTCGTCGTGCTCCAGGTGTCGGGCAGGTTGGCGCCGTAGGCGACGCCATCGCCGCGCGGCCCGCGGAACTGCGGCGAGTTTGTGTCCACCGTGGCCGGCTGCTTCGTGGCGGGCCTGGGTGCCGCTGGCGGCGCCACCGGCCTCGGGGGTGCCGCCGTGACAGGCGGCTCCTCCGCCTCGGCCCGCCGCTGCTGCCACTGGGCCACGGCGGTCCTCAGCTCTTCGAGCGAGATCCCGCCGTCGTGACTGGTGTCGATGACGTCGAACCCGGCCTTGAGTCCGGGCCAGGTGTCCACTTCCTCCCGGCTCAGCTTACCATCGGCATTGCGGTCGGCCTGTTTGAACCGATCCGCCAGCGCCGCGCCGCCGCGTTGGCCCGCCTCCTGCTGCTGCGCGACAGCGCTGACGCATAGCCCTGCGCTGACCAGTACCGCAGTCCAGTCTGCTCTGTGTGTGCTCATTTCGGGGTCTCCACACCGACGGTGGCCGCGGTCTTGAGGTCGAGGTCGAGGAAACGGTCAGCGGTGACGCCGGCGAACCCGACCTGCCGGCCGCTGAGCAGCGTGACGGCGACATCCACGCGTTCGTGCTTGCCCAGGCCGAAATGGGCTTCGAGCGCACCGCCGCTCTTGTAGCTGTGGTTGCTGGCGATGGCGCGAGTGGCCAGTGGCTTCGCCGTAACGGGTCGAGGGTCGGAGGTCGAGGGAGGATACACTGCTACGCGGGCGCCGATAAGTTCGGCAGCGCTGACGCCGGAGAAGCGCAGGCGTAGCCAGTGGTTCTCACGGGCGCCGTGCCGGCCGGTGTTCCAGTAGACCTTGTCCTGGTAGCGGTCGGGTGGGACCTTGGCGCGGCCGCCGCCGCTGTTGTCCGGGTCGGCCGCGAACACGAGATCCAGCAGACCATCGTTGTTCAGGTCCGCAGCCTCGCCGCTGATGCCGGTGCTGTCCAGGCCGCTGAAGGTCGTCGGCTTCAGTTCGAAGGTGCCGTCGTCGCGGTTCATGAACAGCGCGACGCGGTAAGAGGGTCGAGTCGGCGCCTCGTGGCGGTCCAGCACGACCAGATCGAGCCAGCCGTCGTTGTCAAAATCGCCGAAGATGGCATTGGCGAAGTAGAAGCGCTCGTCGAGGGGATGTCTCTGTTTCAGGCCGGGCTGGCTGTAGAAGTAGGTGTCTCGTCGGGGTTTCCAGTTCTCGGCGGCCGGCGGGATCGACACGTCGAAGAAGCGGTACCACTGCCGGTAGCTCCAGTTCAGCGCCTCCAGGCCTGCCGCCGCCATGTCCTCCTGGAACTTAATGCCGCCCAGGTTCTTCCAGAACCGTCCGCCGACGTCCTCGGCGCGCGGCGCCCAACCGGGATCGCTGGGCCCGATGGCCAGCACGTCCTGCAGGCCATCGTTGTCGACGTCGGCGAAGAAGAGGTACGGCAGACCCGGCGCTTTGCCGACCGGCTCGTAGAGCTGCCTGTCGCGGTCGTACCTCAGGCGCGCCTCGCAGGCCAGGCCGTTGCCGGTGACCTTCTCGAAGCGAAGCTGGCCGGTTTCGGCGAGCAGGTTCTTCCAGCAGAACACGCCCTGACGATATTCGCCCGGCGAGTAGGGGAGAAGAGGCTGCCGCACGTCGCAGTGGAAGGACTGCACCAGGTCAAGGTCGCCGTCGTTGTCGAGGTCGCGCAGGGTGATGCCGGGGCCGGCCTTGTCCTTCGCGGAGTCGTGGTAGAACCCGCCGAAATCCGGCACGAGATCGCTGCCGCCGATGTCCTCGAAGTGGCCGTCCTCGAACTTCGCGCCCTTCGGTTTGAAGACGTAGAGCCGACTGTGCGGCACGCCACCCATCGCGTTGCCGATGTTGTCGCAGCCGACGGCGATGTCGAGC
>CAILUI010000347.1 GCA_903837355.1 uncultured Victivallales bacterium | reverse complement strand
GCGGCTCAGCCGGCGCTTCGCCCTCCAAGACACGGCGGCTCAGCCGGCGCTTCGCCCTCCAAGACACGGCGGCTCAGCCGGCGCTTCGCCCTCCAAGACACGGCGGCTCAGCCGGCGCTTCGCCCTCCAGGGGAAGGCCCGACCGGGAGGTCGGCGTTCCCAGGGACGGCGGTGCCGGGGGCGACCACGGCGCCTTCGGGGACCTGCACGCCGTACCCTGCGGAACAGCCGGCCTGCAGCCAGGCGGACCGGCCAATCTTAACCCCACCCGCCAGTGACACGCCTACCCCCAGATGGGCATAGTCGCCCAGAACCCCGTCGTGATCAACCGCAGCCAGGACATTGACGATGCACCCGGTCCCCAAGACGGCATGCGCACCCACCACCGCCCCGGCCATCACCGCACACCCTGCCCCCAACTCGGCAGTGGAGCTGACCCAGGCGCGCGGGTGGATCACGGTCAGCAGTGGAATCCCGCAGCCAACGACGCGCTTGCACAACGCCTCGCGGGTGGCGTTGTTGCCGATCGCCACGATGGCCCCAGCCACCGCGGTCCGGTCGAGCGCACCGAGGGCGTTCACCTTGCCCAGGACCGGCCAGCCGTCGACCGTGGTCAGGGCTGGGTAACGGTCATCCAGGAAGGCAACCGTGGACCCATGGCCGCTGAGCATAGCCGCCTCAGCGACGGCGCGCCCATGACCGCCAGCACCGATGATGAGGAAGGGTGTCATTGGGGAATGGAGGGGGGAGGGGCAGGGCTGAGGGGTGAAAGCTGAAAGCTGAGGGAAGACACACGACCGGAGGTCGGAGGGCGGAGAAGGGGAAGGGCTGAGGGGTGAAAGCTGAGGGCGGAGGGGAAGGCCACAGGACCGGAAGTCGGAGGTCGGAAGTCGGAGGTCGGACGGTCGGAGGGCACAGAGGAGGGGACGGCTCAGCCGGCGCTTCGCCCTCCAAAAACGGTACAGGAATCGCGGAGTGCTCCTCTGGAGGGCGAAGCTCCCCAGGGGCGCACGCCCCGCTGAGCCGTCTTAATCCCGTGCGGCCGCGCCCGCGCGGCCGCGGCTCAGCGGCGCTTCGCCCTCCAGGGGAAGGTACGGCTCAGCCGGCGCTTCGCCCTCCAGGGGAAGGTACGGCTCAGCGGCGCTTCGCCCTCCAGGGGAAGGTACGGCTCAGCGGCGCTTCGCCCTCCAGCCGAACTACAGGCCCGACCGGGAGGTCGGCGTTCCCAGGGGGAGCAGAGTGTTCGACCACGGATGGCGCGGAGGCCACGGATGGGAAGTGCCGCCCTCCGATTCCTTCCGCCCTCAGCTTTCAGCTTTCATCCCTCATCCCTCATCCCTCATCCCTCATCCCTCCGCCTCAGTCTCCCCTCAGCTTTCAGCTTTCATCCCTCATCCCTCGGCCTCAGTCCGCCTTCTCATTCATCCGTCAGCGTCCCCAGCTTATTGAGGACATCGTGAACCGCTTCGGCTGGAAGCTCACCACAGAAGGCCGCCCGGCGGGCTCTCCAGTCAAGGCTCTTGACTTGGTCGGCCAGGACCACACCCGATACCGTGCAGCCCTGAGGAACATGGACCTCAAACGGATATCCTTTGACCTGGCTGGTTATCGGGCAGAACAGCGCGAGGCCCACCTTGCGATTGTATGCCGCTGGCGAAAGAACCAGCGCGGGTCGGTGGCCCGCCTGCTCATGGCCGGCCTGTGGACTGAATGTTAGCCACACGATGTCGCCACGCTTCGGGCAGTACGCCGCCGGCATTACCATGCCTCCCGTCCAACCGCAGGCCCGGTGTCAGACTCACCGTGCCGATTCGTAACGGTGACTCCTCTAAGCAGTTCCTCGAGGCGGAGGCGGGGCTGTCGCGCTGGCGCAATGACAATCCGGCCATCCTGAACGGCCACATCCACCGCGTTGCCAGACACCAAATGCGTGTCCAGTGCTACGGACCGGGGAATCCGTACTGCCAAGCTGTTACCCCATTTCTGGATCTTCGTGATCATACCGCCTAGCTCCTTATGTATCTACTATGAAGATACACCCCCGTGCTGTGGCGGCAAGTGGTGAGTTTTGGAGGGCAGAGGCGGGCGGGGTCTTTCACCACAGAGGGACCCTTACGGACGAAACGGCGGGGCGGCGAAACGGGGAGGCGGGGAGACGGCGATCAGAGGTCGGAGGGCGGTGTTCCCCACGAACGACACGAATGACACGAAAGGGCGATTTCCTACCACAGAGGGGACGCGGGGCATGGAGACGGCGAAACGGCGAGAGGGGAGGTCTCACCACTGAGGGCACAGAGAGCACAGAGGATGGCGGCAGGGGAAGGGCCGACCGGGAGGGCGGCGGAGTGTTCGACCACGGATGGCGCGGAGGACACGGATGGGGGGGGAATCTTGCGGTGCCACCCCGAACCGGCTCAGCGGCGCTTCGCCCTCCAGGGGAAGGTACGGCTCAGCGGCGCTTCGCCCTCCAGGGGAAGGTACGGCTCAGCGGCGCTTCGCCCTCCAGGGGAAGGTACGGCTCAGCGGCGCTTCGCCACCCGAACTGCAGGCCCGACCGGGAGGTCGGCGTTCCCAGGGGGGGAGCGGAGTCTTCAACCTGTCCCCCACCCTTGACAAGACCAATGATACCGCCTACGGTATCGCAGCAAGGCCATGGCAGCACTAAGGATCATCATTGACACGAACGTCCTCGCGTCGGGGTTACGGTCCCGGCGGGGTGCCTCTTTCGGCCTGTTGTCCAGGCTGGGTAACGGCGAGTTCACGCTCGTGGTGACCGTGCCGCTGGTGATCGAGTACGAGAAGACGCTGCGGAATCCTCGTGTGGCGGTTCCCTTCTCCGCGGACGAGGTGGGGCGGTATCTGGACTATCTATGCAGCGTGGCCGAACCCCGGCGCGTTCACTTCCTCTGGCGGCCGGTCCTGGCAGACCAGAAGGACGACATGGTACTTGAGGCCGCTGTGAACGGCGAATGCCGCTTCATCGTGACCTACAACCTGGCACACTTCGGCGGCGCCGAGCGCTTCGGTGTGGCGGCGATATCACCCCGTGATCTGCTGATCAGACTCACACCCGTCCCAAGGAAAACCCTGAGGCTGTAGCGGTATAGGCTGTAGGCTATTAGGTTACAACACCGGAGCCGAAAACGCAAAACACCACGAGATAAGACCTAACCGCCTACAGTCTGAGCACCTAACAGCCTTGGCGTCCTGTGGGACGCTTGTGGAGCAGACTTGGAGAACCCCGATGAGCACCCTCAGCCTACGCCTGCCAGACTCCCTGCACGATGCCATCCGGCAACTCGCCGAGGATGAGCACGTCTCCATCAACCAACTCATCTCGACGGCTGTGGCCGAGAAGATCTCGGCCCTCATGACCGAAACCTACCTGAAGGAACGAGCGCGCCGCGGGTCGCGCCAGGACTTTGAGGACATCATGAGTCGCGTACCCGATGCTCCTCCCGATCCGGGGGACGAGCCCTGACCAGAGGGAAGGGATGAGGGGTGAAAGCTGAAAGCTGAGGGAAGGCCACAGGACCGGAAGTCGGACGTCGGAAGTCGGAAGTCGGAGGTCGGAAGTCGGAGGTCAGACGGTCGGAGGATCGGCCACCACAGAGGGCACAGAGGAGGGGACGGCTCAGCCGGCGCTTCGCCCTCCAACACGGTACCGGGATCGCGGAGTGCTCCTCTGGAGGGCGAAGCTCCCCGGGGGCGTACGCCCATAAGCGCTAACTAATTAAGATCACCAGTCTGCTGGGTTGTCCCAGGTCCCGGCATGCCCTAGTCCGTAAGTGCGTCCACCTGTGGACGTCTCTTCCGCCAGGGTGAGGCCAGTGCCTCCGCGATGCGGTTCCAGT
>CAILUI010000346.1 GCA_903837355.1 uncultured Victivallales bacterium | reverse complement strand
GCCCGCGCCGCGGCACCACGGCGGGCCGTCGGCGCCAGGCCGGGGGCACCGGGAGCCGCGCGCCGCGGCTGGCCCCGGTACGACACGATCACCGCCACGAACCGTTCACCAATACGTGCCAGCCCCACCAGTTCGAGGTCGACGGCGACCGCCCCGGCCGCGACCTCCTCGGCGGCAGGCTGGGTGATATCCTCGGTCCGCTCCGGCCGAAACAGCGTCTGCTGCCACAGCGTATCCGCATCCTCGACCGAGGCCAGACCCTGAGGCACCACGGCCTCATCGGTCTCGCCGGCACCGCCCTTGTGCTCCGCCTTGCGGTCCGCGCGCGCCGACTTGGCATCACCCTTGGCCTCGCCAACACTAAGGCTCGGCACCTGGCCCAGCACCCAGGCGGTCACCACGCCCGCCAGCAGCAGCAGGGCAACATTGACGATCCATAACACCATCCGGTTCACGGCGCCACCTCACTTCCGCCGCGCAGCAGAGCGGCGGCATCGGGCGCCAGCACCCGCGCCCGCAGCGTGCCCGTCAGGCGCACCTTGCTGGTATCGCGCAAGTTCAGGGGGGCGATATTGCATTGACTCCAGGTCAAAGCCTGGGCCGAACGGTCAATCTCGGCCAGGACCCGGGCGATTTCGCGCATGGAGGCGGTCATGTTCACCGTGACTTCCACCTCATAGACCTGCGTCTTCTCCGCGATGTCCAGGCGCCGCGGGTTGACGACCTGGTAGTCGACCCCCCGGATGTTGGCCTTGGTGAGCACGCGGGTGACTTCATTCTGCAGGATATTCTTCTGCCGAGCGGCATTGCGGTCATCGACCGACCACAGCGGCGTCGCCAAACGCCTGAGCTCAGCCACCTGACCATCGCGCGAATCCACCTCTTCCTGCAAGGCCTGGAGTTGTTCGCGACGTTCCGCCAGCAGGCCCGCCTCGGCACGGATCCGGGCGCTGGTGGGCAGACCGGACAACTGCGTGGCAATGCGCTTCTGGAAAAACAGCCCCGCGACCGGGATGAGTACCAGCATCAGCAGCCACTGCCGAAGGCGGATGTTGCGGAGTCCAGCCGACATGGTTGCGCGTTCACTCCTCGGGGCTGGACAGTGATGGGGGTGGTGGCGGCGGGGTCAGGCCGGGAGCAGTCGGCAACGCCGGGGCCAGTGCCGGCGTCCTGACCGGCGGGACGCCGGGAGCCACGCCGTGCTTGACGGGCAGGGCCTCGCCCCCGTTGCTCTCAGCCGGTGGTCCGAGTTCGTCGTCGCCGCTGGCGGGCGGGGCCGGCGGCGGGGCCGACTGCTCGCTACCCAGGTCATAGCGGGCGTTCATCTCGACCTTGCGCTCGGTGACTCCGGCCTGGACCTTCTTGGACTCCTGGCGAACGTCCCCGAGCAGGGGCGACGACTCCAGCGTGCGTTCCAGATCCTCGATCTCCTGGCTCTCGCGGAGCTGCAAACTGACGGCCCCCTCGCTCCAACGGAAGGACGTGCACCAACCGCCGTGCCCCACGCGACGCGTAATCTCGGCGAGGACCGCGGCCAGGGATGGGCGGGGCTGGACCAGCTCCGTAATCTCGACGCGCAGTTGCTCGATAAGCTTGGCCTCGTCCGCCTGGAGCCGCGTCCGCGTCTCCACGACCTGGGCCTCGATCCGCAGGCGCTCTTCATGGACCGCCGCATACTGCTGGCGCCGGTCCGCGTACAACCTGGCGGCGCCGTACAGCCCCACCACGACGGTGTAGATCGCCAGGGCAACCGCAATCAGCCGACTCTGCCGATGACGCCGCGGCCGCAGATCATGGGGCAACTCGAACCCGGTCCGCCGGTCCGCCTGAAACGAGGCGCTGATGCCATACATCGCCAACACCAGAGCCGCCGCGAAGTCGGCCTGCCGCTCTGCCGGCTGACCGGACAGCTCGCCGGGATCGACACAGGCGGCGGTCAGAGGCGCCAAGCCGCTGCCGAAAACCCCCTCCGCGGCGGCCGGTTCAGGCGCCGGCACGGCCTCGCGACGACCGTCCTGGCAAGGCACATACAGCGACCGCAGATCAGCGCTCCCAAGACAGACGGGCACACCGGCAAGTACCGGGTCGAGGGCGGCGGCGGGCGGGAGGAGCATGTCCAGCCCGTGCGTCAGGCCGCTGACGTCGTCAAGCCAGTGCTCCCACACCATTTGGCGCACGTAGTACAAGCGCACCCGCAGGCGCGGACCGGACGCGCCAGGCAGGACGCGGTATGCCCAGGTCAGCCGCTCGTCAGGGACGGGCGCACAGCGCCGCAGCTCAAAAGCAAGCGCATTGCGCAGCTCCTCCGGGCGCAGGGCAGGCATCTCGAGATCCAGACAACCACAGGCGCTGTCGTCCCCACCGGCGACCACCACCGAAGTCCCCGCGGGGTCCAGCGTACGCAGCCCATCGACGAGGGTTTCGGCGATGCTGCGGTCGGGACCTTTCTGCACCTCCCACCACTGCACCACCCGGCAGCGGTCCCGCACGCGCTCCACGCGCAACCCGCGGCACCAGCCGGCCGGGGTCCACGTCAGTGCAACGGCGGATGTTCCGGTAAACGTCGTCATGTCGATCCGTGGGTCACGTGCACACGGTGAAAACCAGGCCAGGGGAGACCGCGGCATCAGAGGTTACAACGTAGCGCGAGGGCCACGCATTTGCCAACCTCAGAGAGGTAGCCTGAGCACCCCTCAGCGCCGGATCTGTTCGCCGCGGTACTGGGTGTAGGCCTCACGCAGGAAGACGTAGTGATTGAGCGCGGTTTCCTTGCTCTTCTCGTATTCCCCGAGGCGCAACGACGTCCGGTTGACCTGATCGCCGGCCTTGATGCAGAGGCGCGCGGGCAGGCTCTCCAGCACGTAGTACAGGGGATCCAGAAATGCGTCCGCGACCTGGCCCACGGTATCGCGAGGGTTGGAGGGGCCGAGCACGGGCAACGTCAGGTAGAACCCGTAGCCAACGCCGTAACGGCCGAGAGTCTGCCCGAAGTCCTCATCGGCGGCCTGCCAGCCGCAGTGCGCTTCAGCGAAATCCAGGTACCCCAGGCATCCCGCCGTGGTGTTGACGGCAAAGCGCCCGACCTCGGTCGCCGCCCCCTTGAACTTCCCCTGCAGCAGGCAGTTGACTCCCCGGCGCGGCATCCCCAGGTTGGTAAAGATGTTGGCAATGCCTTGGCGTGCTGACTGCGGCACGGCCCAGGCGTAGCCGCGGGCAGCCGGTTTCAACACCCAGAAGTAGAGCCGGTCGTTGACCGTATACACCCCTTGGTTGAACCACTTGAGGGGGTCGCGAACCGTCGCCGTCGAGCCCTCGTCATCGAGCCCGGCCACATCCTCCTCCTGGGCGCCGGCAGGGCAGGCCATCGCCAGCGTCAGAAGCAGGACGCACGCCGCCAACCCCGAGGGTCGGATCACTCGTTGCCAGGTCGTCATTTGCCGTCTCCCTGAGCTGTCGCTGCCGGCGCCGCCAAGGTCGCGCGCAGTTCGGCAACCTTGCCCTTCAGCAAGTCCATGATCTTCTCCCGAGACCGAAGCGGAGCCAGTTCCGTACGCCAGTTACGCACGATGCTCACGCCCTCGACGCTGAAGTTGCGCACCCGCCAGACGGCCGTCCCCTTCTCACAAACCAAGGTGTACCCGGTCAACACCTGGGTGCCCTTCGGCGAGGTGAACTGAACGTCCATGGTCAGACTGCCGTCGTCGCGCAGCTTGCCGTCGCGGTACTCGATGCGTATCTGGTCCACCTTTGACGGATCGTCCCCCGTGACGTTCTGTTTGACCTGCGTCAGGTAGTAGAGCACGGCATAGTCGGCAAAGAGCGTGGCGAATTCGGCGGTCTGCGCCTCATCGAATAGCGAGCGGTTGGTGGCCAACACCCAGCGGCCGATGGTGGGCCAGTCAAAGCGCTCATCCAGCACGGCCTGCAACTCGCTGATCATCTGGTCGCGGTTCTCGCGCTTGATCAACTCGGGATTCTTGAACAAAGCCAGGATCTTCTGCGAGGTCTCCTGGACCTGCGCCTTGGCCAGCGCCGGATCGCCCGCCTCGGCCGCCGCCGCGGCCGGGCCTGACGCCCAGACGATTGCCGCCACTGCCACGCCCCATGCGATCCGTTTCACCATCATCGTCACCACTCCCACGCCAGACGCCTCGACTCAGTCCTTCTTGCCAAAAACGAACTTCGAGATCAACTGCTCCAGATCGACGGCGGGCTCAGTCTCAAGGATCGAACTGCCTTCCGCCAGCATCTGTTCGTCGCCCCCCGGACTGATGGCGATGAACTTCTCGCCGATCAGCCCGCGGGTACGAATCGAGGCGATGGAGTCGACCTGCAACTTCACGCGCGCATCGATAAACAGACTGACTTCGCCCTGATACTCCTTCAGCGCGATACGACTGACGCTGCCCACGTCGACACCCGCCACGCTCACGGCCGCGCCCGAGCGCAGGCCGCCCACATCGCTGAACACGGCCTTGACGTGATAGCCCTTGCCGCGCACCGCTTCGCGCCGCGCCAGCCCGATCGACAGATGCACCAAGGCCGCAACCCCGGCCAGGACAAACACCCCCACCATGATCTCCACACCGCGCCGGCTGATCACGCTGCGCTCTCCTTTCCCGTAGCCCCACCGCCGGCCTCACCGGCAGGCGGGACGTCATCGGCCCCCAGCAGGCCCCTGACGACCTCGTCGTTAGACGCACGAAGTTGCTCCGGCGTTCCGTCGAAACGGATGCGGCCGTGCTGCAGGACCACCACCTGCTGTACGATCTCGAAAACGCGCGGGATCTGGTGGCTGACGATCACACCCGTGAAGCCCAGGGCCCGGTGACAGCGCGAGATCAGGTCAAGGATGGCCTGCGCCGTGATCGGGTCGAGCCCGGTCGTCGGCTCGTCGAAGAAGAGAATCTGCGGCTCCAGTACCAGCGCCCGCGCCAGGGCCGCCCGCTTGCCCATGCCACCACTGACCTGGGCCGGCATCTTGGCCTCGGAACCATTCAGACTCACCTGCTCCAGGGCTCGCATCACGCGCACCCGCACCTCATCCTCCGCCAGCCCCAGGCACTCCCGCAACGGAAAGGCGACGTTATCGAAGATCGTCATCGAATCGAACAGCGCCCCGCCCTGGAACACGAAGCCGAACCGCCGCCGCAGTCGGCGCAGGTCATACATGCTCAGCGTCGCCAGGTCCTGGCCGTCAACCAGCACCTGGCCACGGTCCGGACGCAACATGCCCGCCAGGTGCCGCAGCAGAACGCTCTTGCCATGACCGCTGCGACCGATGAGGGCGCAGAACTGCCCCGGCAGCACCCGCACCGAGACCCCGTCCAGCACGGTAACGCCCTCGAACTCCTTATGGATGTCAGTGACGCAGATCATCGGGTCCATCAGAACAGAGCCGCGGTCATGAAGTAGTCCCACACCAGGATCAGCACGGAGGATAGCACCACCGCCTGGGTCGTGGCCCGACTGACCCCCTCGGCTCCGAAACCGGCGTGGTAACCCTTGTAGCAACTGACCCAACAGATGATCACGCCGAAGGTCAGGGATTTCCAGACGCCGCCCAGGATATCACTCCCACGAAGGTGCTGGGCGATCTCCGCCAGATAGGTACCGCCACCCAGCCCGAGCATGCGGACGCCGACCAGGTACCCGCCCCAGATGCCGGCGACATCGAACATGGCCGTCAACAGCGGCATCGCCACCAGGGCGGCAAACAGATTCGGCACGACCACGTAACGAAACGGATTGAGCCCCATCAACTCGATGGCGTCAAGCTGCTCACCGATGCGCATGATGCCAATCTCGGCAGTGATCGCCGAACCGGCCCGCCCAGTCACCATCAGGGCCGCCAGCACCGGCCCCAGTTCGCGAACCAGCGACATGGCCACCAACGGACCCAGAAAGGCGTCGGAGCCAAAGCGGTTCAGGGCGTAGAAGCCCTGCAGAGCCAGGACCATTCCCGTGAAGGCCCCAGTCAGCAGAATCACCGGTACCGACTGGACCCCGACAAAATGCAGCCGCCGCAGGAAAAGCCAGGGCTTCCAAGGCGGAGTCAGGGAACAGGCCAGGGTGTTGCCCAGAAACAGCCCCATGCGCCCTACGTAGCCAACGTTACGCAGGGCGCTGCAACCCAGCCGCTGCAGTCCATCGAGCAACACCATGGCACTCCGACCCATCACGACGCCGACGCGGATGCAGGGGCCGCCAACCATGCCGCCGTGCAGGCCCAGCCCGACACAACCCGGCAAACGTATCGCCTAGGCGCCTGAACGCAAGCCGCTGGATCCGCCATGCGGGGCGGGGTCACTCCCACTGCCGACTCCACAGCGCCCAGGCCTGGCGGGCGCTGTCGCTGTAAGTCTCCGGGCGCCCCAGATCGGTGGTCCGAGTGACGCTCAGGTGCCCCACGACGCCGGCCGCCGAAACGGCGTCCACAGCCACCGTCACCGCGGTCGACTCGGTGAGCGAAAAACGACCGCGCACGCGCCCCAGCAGGTCGGGATCCAGAAACAGGTCCAGGGGAATACCGTCCTGCTGCCAGCGCTGACGCGCCTCCAGCACCTGCGCCAATTCCGCGGCATCGAAGCCGCCGCGTTGCTGCAGCACGCCGGGCGCACTGGAGAAGAACGGCGGCAGGGCGGCGGCGCCTTGGCGCGGCGGGGACCCGATGCCGGGCGGCGGGATCGCCTGGATGGGACCGTAGAGCACATCACGCCAGCCCGGCAACCAGTAGATCTCCTCGCGGAACTGCAACGGCGCGTCCCGCGGCAGACCGACCCAGCCCTCGGCCGCGTAACCCTCCCGCTCCAGCCCGCGCAGATGCGTCAGGTCGTCGGGATCCACATAGTCGGCAACGATATCCAGAAAGGTGTCCACCGCCTCCCGCCGTTCAGTGTCTTCGGGATCGACCTGCTCGCGTAACTCCTGACCGGGGGGATTGCCGGTAAAGCTAATGCCTTGGAGGGCGTCGTGGAGACGGACGGTGCAGGCCGTGCCCTCGATACGGTGCGGACGCCCGTCCAGCATCCAGGGCTCCGTCAGCCGCGTCTCGCGTTCGGCGACCGCCACTCCCAGCGTGCGGTCCGTGAACAAGCGCCGGTCGACCAGGTGCAGCCAGAAAGCGTGGTCGGCCGCCGATTCGGCCGCATAGCGTAAGGCCTGACGTTCAGCCGCCACGGCCGCCTCGCGCGCCACGGTCTCGCTTAACAGCATGACGTGGGCCGCCATGACCGCCGCAATCGCGGCCGTACCCATGACCACGACCAAGGCCATGCCCCGCGCTGACGCGGTCCGCCCGCGGGCGGAGGCGCCTCCCCGGCCGCGCCCCGGCAACGGGCCTACTCCTGCTTCTCGGCGGGTTCCCATTTGCCCCAGCGCTCCCGGTAACCTGATGCCAGACGCCGTAGCCACGACTCCACACGCCCATCGTCCCACCAGACCGTCACCATGACGGCGAGGGGCAACTCCTTACGCTCGATGTCCCACTCGTCAACCCACAACAGACGGTTGCCCCAGTCCCCGGATTCATCGCCACTCCAGTCGGCGTAGGAGAACTCCACGCGGTCAACGCCGGTCGCCAGCACCGTCGTCCGCACCTCCCGGCTGTCCGCCTGCAGTTCCCGGTAAGGACGAACCGTATAGGACACCTGCAGCAGCCCGTTGTGAACGAAGACCTCGGCAAAGCGCAGCGCTCCCTCGTCGGCCTGCGTGACCGGGTGCAGAGTCACCAAACGCAGGTACTCGGCCTCACCGACGAAGAACGGCACCGCCTCGCCATCCTCGTTCGGCCAGGTGAAGGGGACCGCGTTGCTGAGCAGTCCGTCCAAGGCCCGATCCAGGACCAGAAGCGACCGGAAGCGGGCGTGCTCGCCCCGGAGCTTCTCCCAACTGCGGGCCATCTCGCGGCCGAAACCGACCAACGCCACCACGATCAGCAGCAGCAGCGTGACCGCGATGATCACCTCCAGCAGGGTGAAACGCCGACGGGCACCGCGGGGAGCCGTCGGCAGAGACCACCAGCAGCGGACGTGGGGAGGTCTACTCACAGTCCTCCTCGCGCACCAGTTTCTCGATGCGGCACTCGGCCATGAGGTCGCCCGCCACATCGTAGACGCTGACGTGGAAGCAGCCCAGAATCCAGCCCTGTTGCGGTTCCAGATCCTCCTCGCTCAGGTCATCCACCGGGGTCAGGGTGCAGGAACTCGAGAAGCCTTCCGGCAGAAGCCCCGGCGGAACCTCGGCGCCGGGCCCTCCCAGGAGGTAGAGCTCAACCGCCTGGGAGAGCAAGTGCTGCCGTCCCCAACGCGATTCCGCCCGTAGGATGCGCGCCCGCGCCCCCCCCATAATGCCGACACTCATGACCACCGCCAAGGCCAGAATCGCCGCCGCAATAATCACCTCGAGAAGGGTAAAGCGGTGGCGCGCCCGAAGCGTGTGCCGGGGTCGGCCGCCATGCTGGCTGCTGTTGGGAGGGCTGCTCATGCGTGCATCCGTGGCCTCGCAGGAGTGCAACTTAGGGAGCCTGGCACAGGTTACAAGCGCTGCGCGCTGCCAGGGCCGGACCCAGAGCCGCGGCCGGCGCTCAAAATGACGAACGCCGGCCTGGGGGTGCCGGCGTTCGATCCTTACTGGTATGGTACTCGAGGCGGGATTTGAACCCGCACGGGTTGCCCCACTAGGCCCTCAACCTAGCGCGTCTGCCAATTCCGCCACCCGAGCAATACTGTCTATAGTCTAGCGGATGCCGCAGGCATTTCAACCCTCGTGGCCAGGTCGACCCACGCTTTTTGCGGACCGCACTCAGTGGCGCCCGGCGCGGAAGCGACGGTAGTCGATACCGTACTTGGTGATCTTGTACTGGATGATACGCTTGCTGATCCCGAGCTTGCGGGCCGCCAACGTCTGATTGCCGTTCGTATCCTTCAATGCCTCCGTGATCAACTCCTCCTCAAAGTTCCGCACCCGCACCGAGAAGTCGCCCAAGTCCTCGCGGCGGGGCGCGTAACGGTTCATCTGCAGCGACGGCGGCAGGTGGTGCCCGTGGATGACATCACCATCCACCAGCAGAATGGCGCGCTCAATGACGTTCTCCAACTCCCGCACGTTGCCCGGCCAGTGATAGGCCGTCAGCATGTCGATGGCCGGCGTATCGATGCGGTTAACCTCTTTGCCGGTCTCGACGGCGAAACGCTGGATGAAGTAATCCACCAGAAGCATGATGTCGGCCTTGCCGCGCTCACGGAGCGCCGGAACGCGGAGAGGGAAGACATTCAGACGGTAGTAGAGGTCGCTGCGGAAGCTGCCCTGGATGATGGCCTCCTCGAGGTTCCGGTTGGTCGCAGCGATGATGCGCGCCCCGGTGCGCAGCGTCTCGGACCCGCCCACGCGCTCGAACTCGCGGTTCTGCAGGACACGTAGCAGCTTGGTCTGCGCCGCCAAGGGCAACTCCCCGATCTCGTCGAGAAACACCGTCCCCGCCTTGGCCCGCTCCAGAACGCCGATGCGGCGCTGGGTGGCACCGGTGAAGGCGCCCTTCTCGTGACCGAACAACTCGCTCTCGATCAGGCTCGCGGGGATGGCGCCGCAGTTGACTTCGACGAAGGGCTGTTTGCGCCCGGCCCCAAGGTGATGCACGAGCTCGGCGACCACGCCCTTGCCGACCCCCGTCTCCCCGGTGATCAGCACCGTGGTCCGGGCGTCGGCAACGCGAACAATCAGCGTCTGGATCTCCTGCAGCGGCGCGCTCTTCCCGATCAACTTCCCAAAGGCGCCGCCCGGCAACTTGGCACGATGGAAAACCTCGAGACGCTCCTCAAGCAGGCAGCGCTGCACGAACGGCGCCGTCAACCGCGCCACCTCCAGCAGGAACGCCATCTCGCGCGAGGGGTCCTCTACGTCCGAGGTGGCCATGTCGACGGACAGCGTCCCAATCGTCGTGTTGCGGTAGCCGATCGGTACGCAGAAGAAGGCCAGCCGGGACCCGTCCAGATCGCGGCGTAGCCCACTGCGGTCCAGGAAGCGCTCGGCGGTACCGACCTGTGACAGGTAGGCCGGACGCCCCGTGGCAAACACCTCGCCGGTAATGCCCTCGCCGGCCTTGTAACGCATCTTCTCCAGATAGGCCGGACTGACATCCCCCGCCGTGATCGCGGCGCTGACCTCATCGCCACGCGGCGTCATCAGGGTGATCACGCCGCGCGCCATGCCGGCCTCGGCGAATAACGTGTCCAGAACCACGGCCAGCGCGTCGCGCAGATCAACAGCCTCTGCCAGATGGATGGCAATACGGTTCAGGACGTCCAACTGGTCGTACGAAAAGCCCCGTTCCGAAGTAGCCATGTAAACCCGCCCCCCCGCCTGCCGCCAAGACCCACCGCACCGCGAGTCGGCATCTCTCCAGAACTGCCTGCCTCCCGCGGACCCAGCCGACGTCCCCCGCCAAGAGGCAAAACGGCGTAAGGTACCACACCGATGCGCCGATGCCAGACACACACGGCCAACACACGGCCCGCGCCAATAGGCCGCCCCTCTGGACCGTTTCCATTAAGACGCGGTGCGCGCCCTTGGCGGCAACGTGTCCGCGCGTCCTGGAAAACGGCAAATAGTGGGCATCACGACCATGGCAGATCTGCGGGCTGAAGATGGACTGAGCGCAACTCCCGGCGCACCGGCGGTACCAGCGTGGGTAGTGGCTCTGGCGGCGGTGGCGGCTCTGGCCATGGGAACCCAGATCCGTTTCCCGTGGCTGGGCGGCCGCATCGGTATCGCCGACGCGGCGCTCGCCCTGGCCTTCGGCGCCTTTCTGCTCGACCAACTGCGCCGCGGCGGCGCCTACCGCTATCCGCAACTGCTGGGCGGAGCGCTGCTCGTCTACGTGCTGGCCAGCCTGCTGGCCCGCCCCGGGGTGGCCGGCGCTGCCGAAATCGTGCAGCGCTTCGAGCAGGTGTTCTGCGGCTACCTCGTCTGGGCGCTGCTGCTACGCGAGCGGCGGGCCTGGGTGGGCGGGATCCTGACCGCGCTGCTGGCCGCCAATGTCCTGCTGGCCGCAGTCCAGACCTGGTCCCACGGCTATGGCTCGGTCCTGCCACCCGCTGATATCCTGGCGCTGCCGTGGGGGATCGGCGGAGCCTACACCGGCCTCTTCCGCAGCCGCGTGGCGCTCAGCCTGTTCCTGGCGGCCGGCCTGGCCTTGGTGCAGCCGTTCTGGACCACCTGGGCAGGATCGTCGCGCTGGCGGCAGGTCGCCGGGATCGCGGCGACTACCATGGTGCTGGCCATGATCCCGCACGGCGGCATCCTCCTCGCCGGCGCCGTCGCCCTGCTGGCGGCAGGCCTCCTCAACGGCGCCGGCAGTGGCTGGCGCAATGCCATCGCCATCCTCTGCACCGCGGTCGCCCTGGTCGTGTCGGGCCGTATCGATACGGTGGCCGCCACCTTGTCGCCGGCCCGGCCGGGCAGCGCTGAACTCAAGTCCTGCCACGTCGACTTCCTGGCCGCGCTGCGCATGGCCGCCTTGCGGCCCTGGACCGGCGTCGGCGCGGGGACGTACCAGAAGTACATCGGCCAGTGCTACGGCGAACTGCCCAAGACCAACGTCAATGATATCGAGACCGACACCCAATCCGGACTGGGCATCCTGCTCGGCAGCGCCGGCTACCCCGCCACCGCTCTCCTCCTCCTCGCCATGCTGGCAGGGATGCTGCGGGCTGCCGAGGCCTTTGTCGCCGGGGGCAGGACCGAGCCGCTGCTCCTGGGCGCCGCCGCCGCCCTCGCCATCTTCCTGGCCACCCTGGTCGTGACCGACCCCTTCGTCCGCGGACCCGCCTGGTTCCTGATGCTGGCCCTCGCCGCCGCCTTCGGTGTCGGCGGATCAACGACGGGAACCTTCGCCATCGGCTGGCGCCGGACGGTGCTCGCCGGTGCCCTCATGGCCGGCGCCGCTGCCCTGCTCGTCGCCTTGCCAAAGACAGCCAACGCTCTGGAGCGCCGTCCGGGCGATGCCCGACCGCGGCCCATCCATGTGGCGGCCGCCGGCAGCCGCCCGGAAGCGACCCCCGCCGCCGCCGCCCCCGCCGCAGTCGCTGCCGCCGCCGCGGCGACCACCGCGACCACCGCCAGTGGCGATTTCTTCCACGTCCTCAACGCCGCGGCCGATGCCAAGCTTCTCACGCCGCCCGTCGAGAAGGGGCCGGACTCACAGTCTGCCAAGGGCACCATCCTGCGCATCCCCGACAAGAAGGGAGTCCCGCCCGAGGGCCAGGAGGCCGATATGAAATACGGTGGCGCCACCTACGAGGTCCAGGTCGCCGCACCCGTCACCTGCAAAATCTGGGTGCGGGCCTGGTGGGAAGGCTCCTGCGGCAACACCGTCTGCGTGCGCCTCGGCGAGCAGGGCAAGATCCTGACCGTCGGCAATGACGGCACCTACGACGCCTGGCACTGGCTCGAGGTGCCTGGTAAGTTCGACCTGGAAACGGGTACCGTCACCCTCTACCTCCTGAACCGCGAAGACGGCATCCGGATCGACCAGATCCTGCTGACCAATGACATGGAATACTTCCCGCAAGGTGTCGAAGAACAGTAGTATCGATGACCGCGGAAGCAGGGGAACTCCCACGATGAAATACGTGCCCGCCGTCGCCTACCTCGGTGGTGTCCTTGCGGCCCTCCTGGCCTGGCCTTGGGCTGGCCAGGCGCAGGAAGCGGATGAGAACGCGGCCACGGCCCTCAAGGGCCTCAGTGCCGCCGCCTTCCTGCAGGAGGTCCGCCGACCGTTCCAGCAGGAGGCCTGGGGAGAGGCGACGGGTACCATTCAGTACGCCTCCGACAAGCAGGGCGAGCGCCGCGGTACGGTCAGACTGCGGATGACCTTTACCCCGGACTCCCTGCACGCGCAACTCGTGCTCAATGACACCAACGTCTACGGCTTCGAACAGAAGCACGGTGGGCAGGCACCGGCGACCACCCGCGTGGACCGGCCCGACCGGGAGACACCCCCAGGACTGTTCGACTTCGGCATCGAGCCCGAGGACCTGACCTTCGCCTTCATTTACTGGGATTTCCAGCGCGAGCTGCCCGCGGAAGACTTCCTGCTCCGCTCCTGCCGCGTCATGGAACTGGCCCACCCCCAGGGCAAAGGGTGCGTGCGTGTCTGGTTCAGCGCCAGCTACGGCTATCCCCTGAAGGCCCAGTGGTTCCTTCCCGATGCCAAGACCCCCTGGCGCACTCTGGAGCTCAAAGGCGCCAAGAAGCACGACAAGGATCTCTGGTTCGTCAAGGAGTTGCGGCTCGATGGCGACGGCTGGAAGACCCGCGTGCGCTTCGACCACGCCGAGATCAACCCCGTCGAGGAACGCGCCGCCCCGGCCGACCCCAAGTGAGCACGCGGCTCGGACACACGGACCGCAAGCTCCAGGCGTGGGGGCTCAGGACATCGTGATTCAGCCCGGCACGCGCCCGATGTCGGCCCCCAGGGCGCGCAACTTCTCCTCGATCCGTTCGTAGCCGCGATCGATCGACTCGGCGTTGCGGATCAAACTCTCGCCGCGCGCGCACAGCGCGGCACCCAGCAGGGCAATCCCGGCGCGGATGTCGGGACTCTGCAGAACGATCCCGTGCAGGCCACTCGGCCCGGCGATCACGGCCCGATGCGGGTCGCAAATCACGGCGTTCGCCCCCATCGCCACCAGCCGGTCCACAAAGTACATCCGACTCTCGTACAGCTTCTCGAAGAACAGCACCGTCCCCCGCACCTGCGTAGCCAGCACGATGGTCACACTCATCAGATCCGACGGGAACTGCGGCCAGATGCCATCATCGATGACGGGAATCCCCCCGGCCCACTCCGGCACCACCTGCAGGGCCTGATCCGGACCGACGCGAATGCGGCCCGGCTCGATCTCCAGGTCGACCCCCAGACGGCGGAACGTCCGGGCGATCATACGGTACTCGCCGGGATCGACCCCGGTGACGGTGACGTCGCCGTGGGTAGCCGCCCCAAAGGCCAGGAAACTGGCGGCTTCGGCCACATCGGAGCCGATTCGGAATGAGGTGCCGTGCAGCGGCGTCGTGCCGGTCACGGTCAGCGTATTGCTGCCAATCCCCTCAATCCGAGCCCCCATCGCGGTCAGCATCCTGGCCAGATCCTGCACGTGCGGCTCGCAGGCCGCATTGCGGATCACCGTCGTGCCCCGCGCGACCGCCGCCGCCATGAGCACCTGTTCAGAGGCCGTGACACTGGCCTCGGGTAGGAAAATGTCCGCGCCCTGAAGGCCCCGTGGCGCACGGAACCGCAGGGTGTCTGCGGTCTCGATCTCGACCCCCAGGGCCGCGAGCCCCTCAAGGTGCGCATCCAGGCGCCGACGCCCGATCACATCGCCCCCCGGTGGCACCATCACCGCGGCCCCACGCCGGGCCAGTAGCGGGGCCGCCAGCAGGATCCCCGCCCGCAGACTGGCGTACAGCGCCGCCGGCAGTTCGTGGGAAACCAGGTTCCTGGCCCGCAACCGCAGCGTGCCGCTGGCACGCGACCAGTCGACCTCGACGCCGGCCGCGGAGACCAGCTCAAGCATCACGCGGATGTCGCCAATGTCCGGCACGTTCTCAAGCTGGACCGGCTCGTCGGTGAGCAGCGCCGCCGCCACCAGCGGCAGGGCTGAGTTCTTGTTCCCAGCAGCCTGAATGACACCGCACAAGGGGCGCGCACCGGTAACCCGTAAAGCCGTCACGGTGCCTTGCCTCGCACGCTGAGAATCACCCGCACCGGCGCACCAGGCTTAGGTTCCGCGCGGCCTGGCTCCAAGACGTGAATCGTGTCCTCCACCGCCTGCGGATCGGCGCTGTCGAGAATGGTCGAACCGACGGAGTAGTTGATGCAGATATTGCCCTCCACTTCGGCCAGGAAGGCGCCGTCGCGCATCGTGGTCCCGGTGAACACCCAGCCTAGGCGCTGTAACCTCTTCCCGGTCCGCGTGTCCCGGATCCAGTTCTCCACGGGTTCGCGGACGGCCTTCCCATCCGCGGCCGTGTACTCGAGATCGATGTCGAGCACATCGCCGCGACGCCCCGTCGAGTCCGTCAGCCGCGGGCCGTTGCTGAGCTTCAGCAGGTAGAGGCAGCTCTGCAGGGTCAGCGGACTGATGTCGGCCCACAGCAGGGCCTCATGCAGCCGGCCCTTGGGCGTCGCGATGACCACTTCCAGCACGACATCGGCCAGCCCGGCGTTCAGGGTGCCGGCAAACGAGACGGAACGCGTCCGGGGATCCACGGTGATCCCGCCCAGACGCGCGGCGCCGTCGGGCAGTATCTCGACCACCGGGGGCGGTACCTCCCCGGGAACAGGGCCGGGAGCCACCGGCCCACCGGCCCCGGGCGGGGGCGCCGCCGGCTCGGCGGCGCCGACAACCAGCGTCGCTGCAACCACCGCGGCCACCACCCACCACCAACGGACCAGCGGCCACGGCCGGCAGGCCCTCGTGGCGTTCGCGTTCATCATCACGGCTCCCTTGGACGCACTACGGGTCATCCTGACGCCAGCCCTCTACGACGCCTTGCCGAAGCGGTACTCGGTGCCGTCCCGCAACCTTTGGATATTCGAGCGGTGGCGGAAGACGATCAACGCCGCCAGCAACAGCAGCAGGGCCAGTGACGAGGAGAACACCGCCTCGTGGCGGGCCAGCGCCACGATCACGTGCCCCACGGGCAGCATGACGGCCGCACAAAGGCTCGCCAGAGAGACGTACCGCGTGGAGTAGTAGACGACGAGCCAGGTCCCGACACCAATGAGCACGGCTACCCAGGAGACCGCCAGCAACGCCCCGATCGTCGTCGCCACCCCTTTACCGCCCTTGAAACCCAGCCAGATCGGCCAGACGTGACCGGCAACCGCCCCGGCCGCCGCCAGAATCCTGCCGACCTCCGGCGCCAACGACAGCGCAACCCCCAGTTGCGCCCCGATCAGCAGAACCGGCAGCAGCCCTTTCAGGAAATCCAGCACCAGGCAAAGCAACCCCCAGTCCCGCCCCAGAACCCGCCTCACATTGGTCGCACCGATGTTACCACTGCCGTGGCTGCGGATGTCCAGACCCTTGAACCTGCCGATGGCATAGCCCCACGGGATGCTCCCGACGAGGTACGACAGGACCAGCACGCACACGCTCCCGAACAGCAACCCCATGGACACACACCTCCAACGACTGGCCCGAACCCCGCGGCGACGACTCGATACTCAGACGCCATCCTGCCTGAGCCGGTAACAGTCCCGGCACCGAAAAATGTCCATTCCGTAGGCTAGGGTGGTCTCCGCGGCGCGCTTCACAACCAAGCGGTCGCCGTTGCGCAACAGCACGCGGACAGGATCGTTGTCCGCCAGCAACAGCGCCGGACCACGTAACACCTCCACCGCAATGACCGTCTCCTCCGGGACCACGATGTAGCCCTGCCAGGTCATCGGGTTGTTCAGCGCCAGCCCGATGCCCACCCGGAAGCTGCCCCGCGTGATGCTCTGGAAATACCCCGTGCTCCCGAAGGGCGTCGCCACCAGCAGCCCATCGCCGATGTTCTGCGCCTGGAAAAGCTCGTCGTCGAGCCAGATTCGCGTGCGCACGGCGCTGGCCACATTCTCTTTGCTGACTACCAGGTCGTTGATGGCCTGTAGACAGGTGCCATCCGGGGCCACGGCCGTCAACTTGGCCAACCGAGACTGCCGCAACTGCCCACGGACCAGCATCTCGAGCACCTGCTCCTCGCCGTGCTTGGAGCACTTGGGGTTGCGGCGCACATCACGAATCGGGCACTTCGGCAGGCCCGGCCAGACCCGCTCGGCCCCGAGCAAGGCCCCATCACCGCCGTAGCAGATGACCAAATCCGGGTCCGCCGTCACCACCTGAATCGGGAAATCCCGCAGGCGTTTCTCCAGATCATCGAGGTGCCGACCGCAGAGGGCCGCCCGTATGGGCTTAGTGTCGCTCATAGCCGTTGTTTTCGAGAGGTTCGGAAGACGGCGATAGGATAGCCGCACCGACACTGAAAGCAATCCGCGCGGAACCAGCGGGGGTGAATGGCAGAATCGTCGGAAAGACGAAACCCGAGGGGTATTGCGCCTGCAGACCGTATGGACGCCCATACCCGCAATCTTGGCGGAATTGACAGCCCCGCGGGAAGTGGGCCGTGGGGCCCCCAACCCAAACACTGGAACTCGCGGTCTCTCCTATCCGTGGAACCCGCGCTATCCGTGGTCAATCCGGGTTTCTGGAGCGTAGGCAACACGGGAAGGTCCACCACGGATGACGCGGATGACGCGGATGACGCGGATGGCACGGATGACGCACTTCGCCTTCATCTCTGCTTGGCGTTGCGGCCCGCGCCGACGCTGGCGTCCAGTACCCACCGCGCCGCCTCCGCGCTGACCGCCCCGGCCGGCCCCAGCGCCGCCACCGCGTCAGCCATCCCCTGCAACACCGCCTCCCGCCGCGCGCCCCCGGGCAGGATCGCCTCCAGCGCGGGAACCAGCCGGCCCACCCTGACCTCGCCCTGCAGGAACTCCTCGAACACCTCGCGGTCCGCCACCAGATTGACGATGGTGAAGAAGCGGATTCCATGGATCAGCAGCCGGCCGAGGCAGTAGGTCAACCAGGACACGCGGTAGACGGAGACCAGCGGCAGCCCGAGGATGGCCGCCTCCATGGTCACCGTCCCGCTGGTGGCCAACCCCGCCACTGCCACCTGCATCCAGTGCCGCGTCCGCCCAACGTCGATGCTGACTGCCGCCGCCAACTCCGGGTCGGCCTCGTGCAGACACCGACGCGCGACCTCGACCAGCGCCGGACGCGGCAAGGGCATCACGAAACGCAGCCGCGGCTGGCGCCGACGCAACGCCGCCGCGGACTGCAACAGGCGCGGCAGCAAACGCTCAAGCTCGCCACGACGACTGCCGGGCAGCAACAACACCAGGTCCGGGTCCCGCACGGCAGCGGCCTCCCGCGCCTCGGCCAGTATCTCCAGCAGCGGATGCCCCACGAAGCGGACCTCCAGCCCGGTGTCGGCGAAGTGCGGGGGCTCGAAGGGGAATATGCACAACAGCCGCCGGCACCAGGCCGCCATCTGGTGCCGACGGCCGCGCTTCCAGGCCCACACCTGGGGACTCACGTAGTACACCACCGGAATGCCCAGGCCGTGCAGTCGCCGGGCCAGGCGCAGATTGAAGCCAGGATAGTCGATCAGCACCACCGCCGCGGGCCGCTCCCGCTCCGCCTGCTCCACCAGCACGGCTAGCGCCCGCAGGATCGTGCCGAGGTGCCGGAAGACCTCAATGAAACCAACCACACCAAGCTCGCTCGAGTCAACCAGGATCTCCACCCCGGTCGCAGCCATGGCCCGGCCGCCCATGCCGCGCAGCACCAACCCGGGACGCTGACGCACCAGCTCGCGGGCCAGGCGCGCCCCGTAGGCGTCCCCCGACTCCTCCCCGGCAACGATCCAGATCGCCTCGCCCATACGGCTGCCCTCACCCCGCGCTTCGCACCCCGGAGCCGACGGCAACGCCGCTGACCCATGGGCAATCTATCGCTGCCCGACCCCTTTGACTACGCGTCCTCGCGCCGAGCGCCGGCAACCGTGTGGACGCCAGAAGCGCATTGCGGTATGGTAACTTGTGCTCTGAACCGTAACTGCGCGCGTCATGTCAAGGACTGTGCAGGGAAACCACAACCCGTGGAGGAGTCAGGTCATGATCACTGCACGACGGATGAGCCGGGCCTGGGCCGCTCTGCTAGCCATCGTGGGCGCCACCGCGCTCCGCGCCGCGGAGACCTACAACATCGCTGACTACTTCCCCTTGTTCCCCAACAGCCACTGGACCCTGGAAGACGTCACCAACCCCCACCCGGACGACAATGACGGCTTCACCTGGACCGTCCTGGGAACGGGGCCACAGACCGTGGGGGCGTTCTCCGTCTGGAAGGTGCGGACGGAGTGCGTCGAAACGACGGACGCCCGCCATCTGGACCAGGACTTCTGGAACTTCTACGGCGGCGGGACCAACCCCAAACTCGGCCTCTACGGCATCTACAAGGGCACCGCCATCAACGGCGTGCCGGGCAATCAGACCGTCGTCATGAGCCGGCCCCTTTACATGGGGGACGCCAATATGGCAGAGGGCTGGACCAGTGGCACCTCCACCGCCACCGCCAACATCCTCACCAGCTATGGAACCGTCAATGTCGGCTTCAGCGCCGTCACCACCCTGGTGCGCCACCTGGACAGCCTGACCACACCCTTGGGGACGTTCAACGACGTCATCCTGCTGGCCGTGGACGTGAAGGCCACCACCACCTTCCCCTTCCCGTTACCCAACTACACCTTCGACTTCATCAACAGCCGGTTCTGGCTGGCCCGCGGCGTCGGGCTGGTCCGGCAGAACCAGATGGCGGTCGCCGAGGAAGCGGAGTACCAGGCCCTGAGGAGCGGGAAGATCAACGGCAACGACATCACCCCCACCGGCACGGTCACGCATACCGTCACCTTCGCGGCGGGCGCCGGCGGTGCAATCTCGGGCACCACCCCGCAGACCGTCGCTCACGGCGCCAACGCCACGGCGGTCAGCGCCAGCGCCAACGCCGGTTTCCACTTCGTGCGCTGGACCAGCGCCGGCGTGCAGTACAGCACCAGCAACCCGCTGACCGTCACCAACGTCACCGCCAACCTCACCCTGACCGCTGAATTCGCCGCCGACGCCGTGACCCATACCGTGTCTTTCCTGGCCGGAGCCGGCGGCTCGGTCTCCCCATCCGCAACTCAGACCATCGTCCACGGCGCCAACGCCGCGCCGGTCACGGCCAGCGCCAACGCCGGCTACACATTCGTACGCTGGACCAGCGCCGGCGTGCAGTACAGCACCAGCGCGGCGCTGACCGTCACCAACGTCACCACCAACCTCACCCTGACCGCCGAGTTCGCGCTCAGTACCTACACGGTCACCTATGCCGCCGGCCTCCATGGCTCGATCAGCGGCACCGCCACGCAGACCATCACCCACGGCGGCAGCACGACGGCGGTCACAGCCGTCGCCGCCACCGGCTACCACTTTGTCGACTGGAGCGATGGCAGCACCGCGAACCCACGTCAGGATACCAATGTCACCTCGAACCTCGCGGTCACAGCCAGTTTCGTGGCCAATGCGGTGGCCACCGAGGTCCAGGTGTTGCCCGACACCCTCAGCGTCTCCTGCCGCGCCGGCACCTCGCCGGCGCCGGCCACCTTCAGCGTCCGCAACGGCCTGGAGGGCACCCTCGCCTACACCCTCACCGAGAGCCTCTCCTGGCTCAGCGTCAGCCCGACCTCCGGGAGCAGCTCGGGCGAATGGGATGCCATCGCGGTGTCCTTCACCGCGGCGGCGCTACCGCCGGGCACCTACGAAGGAAACATCACGGTCACCGGCGGTACCAGCGTCAAGACCGTCCATGTCACCCTGAACGTCACCCGCTTCCTCGCCGAACGGCGGTTCCCGGCAGGATGCTACAAGCCCGGCGACAGCGTTGACGTGTCGGTCACCCTTGATCCCGGCGCAGGCGGCGTCGTCACCAGCCTCGCCGTCTACGAGACCCTGCCGGCCGGATGGCAGTTCGAGAGCGTGCTCAGCAGCCCGGCGCCGGACCTCTACCCGGGCGCCGGCTCCACCGAGACACTCCAGTTCTCCTGGCTCGATATCCCGTCCTTTCCCCACACGCTGATTTACCGGGTCACGGTTCCGGGGGGCGCCGCCTACGACACCTACTGCTTCACCGGCACCACCGCCTACCGCACGGACGGCTCCGAGGCCAGCGTACCCATCTACGGCGAAGCCTGCCTTGAGGTCGGCGACTGCTGCGTGCCGCACCAGGCTGACCAGGATGGTGACTGGCACATCAGCCTGGCGCCGGAACTCACCCGCCTCATCCAGTTCTACAACCTGCGCAGCTACCACTGCCAGAGCGGCACCGAAGACGGCTATACCCCCGGCGCCGGCTCGACGAGCTGCACCCCACATCAGGCCGACCAGAATGGCGACTGGGTGATCCAGCTCTCGCCGGAACTCACCCGCCTCATCCAGTTCTACAACAGCGATGGCTACCGCTGCGCAGAGGGTACCGAGGACGGCTACGCCCCCGGCCTGGCGCGCCGCAAGTCCGCAACCGCCCCCGGCACGCTCAGCGCCCAGCGCTACGTCGCCGCGGCCCCCGCCGCCGGCGCCCGCACGCTGGACGTGTCGATCACCCTGACCCATACCGACCCCGCCGCCCTCACCAGCCTGAGCATCAGCGAGCGCTTGCCGGCCGGCTGGACCTTCGCCGGCGTCGTCAGCAAGTCAGCCCCCGCCCTGCAGCCGCCGACCGGCACCACGGGCGCGCTCGATTTCGCCTGGATCACCGTGCCGGCCCAGTGGCCGTTCACCCTGACCTACCGCGTCAGCCTCCCGGCCGGCGCCGTCGGTGGCAACCTCCTGGCCGGCACCGCCAGTTGGCGCGAGGACGCCGGCGAAGTCTCGACGCCAACGCCCGACGGGAAGCTGGCCTCGGCCCTGACCGCCGCAGCGGTTGCCCCCAGCGGCTCGTTCCTGGCCCTCATGGACGCCGCCGGAGCGGAAGCCGGCCAAGGACTCTGGGACCTGACCGGCGCCTATACCGCCACCATCGCCGGCCAACCGCTGACGCTGAACCTGACCCATGACACCACCGGCCGCCTCGCCGGCTCGGCGACCCTCACCCTCAACGCGGGCAAGGCCGGGGTCCAAGTGACCCTGCCGATCAGAGGCGCCACCCGCGGCCTCGGCGGGGCACTGCTGGTAACCCTCGGCGGCAAGAGCGCCGCCACCACCGACACGGCCAGCGCCGCGCTCGCGTTCTCCCTCACCCTCAATGCCGCCACACGGCAACTCCTGGGACCCGTCACCGGCACGATCACCATCGACGGCGCCACCGCCCCCGTCTCCGAGACTGTGGTTCTAGACATCCCGCCGCCGATGGACGGCGCCTGGACGCTGCGCTTCGAACTCGCTCCCGCCGGTACCGGCGTCACCGGCACCGCCACACTGACACTCGCCAACGGTGTCCAGCACCTCTACACCGTCAGAGGCAAGCTCTCCGGCCAGACCGTGCTCGCCAGTCTGTCCAGCCTGAACGATCCTGCCGCCAAGAGCCTGCGCACCGCCATCACGCCCCTGGCGGGAGGTGGGGCGCGCCTGAACGCCCTGTCGGGTAAGAGCTACGGCCAGTCCATGCTCCTATCCAGGTGACCCACAATGGCTGCTTGCCAAGCTTCCGCTGGCGCTCCCCTGACGCGGTTCGGCGGTCGGCGTCCAGGGCCGGCGACGGTCCTGGCGGTTGCCATGCTGATCGCGGGGGCGTCGTTGTCCGCCGCGACCGGGAACTACGCTATCCGCGACTACTTCCCCTTGGCGGCCGACAGCCAGTGGATACTCCAGGACGTCGATGGAGATCCTGCCGATAACGAGAGCTTCACCTGGACCGTCAACGGCAGCGGCCCGCAGTCCGTCGGCGCCCACTCCGCCTGGAAAATCGATACCGACGCGGTCGTCGCCAGCGACAGCCGGGAAGGCGATGCCCAGTTCTGGAACGTCTACAGCGGACAGGCCGACCTGGGGCTGTACGCTGTCTACGAGAAGGCTGGCGCCGGCCGACTGGCTGCCAACCAGACGATCGCCTTCAGCCAGCCGTTGCAGTTCGGCGCCGAACGCATGCAGGTCGGCTGGAGCGCCACCAGCGCGGCCACCGCCAGCTTCCGAGTTACGCTCTTCGGCTTCCCCATGCAACTGAGCGGCACCGTCTCCGCAACCGTCACCCTCGTCAATCACCTCGACCAGCTCAGTACCCCGCTCGGCCTCTTCTACGATGTCCTGGTGCTCACGGCAGACGTGTCCGGGGCCGAAACCCAGTCTGGCTCGACGCTCTTCCAAGGCACGCTGTTCCAAGGCACGCTCTTCCTGGCTCACGGCGTCGGCCTCATCCGCTCAACGCGCACCCTGGATGCCGCCAGTCCGCAAGCGCAGGCCATCGCCGACGGCCGCCTCGGCGGGGTCACCATCGTACCCCCGCCACCGCCGGTTGCGCAGGGCCTCACGCTCAGCGTCTCCGGCACCGAAACCGGGGAAAACGGCGCGTCCGTCACCGCCAGCCTCGTTCTCGACACCGCGCCGCAGGGGCCGGTGACCGTCACGCTGACCTGCGGTGATCCCAGCGAGGCCAGCCTGGACGCCGGAACCCCGACCGCCGTGCGCGTCTTCTCCCCGACCGACTGGAACCTGCCCCAGCAGGTCGTCATCACCGGTGTCGATGACGCCGACTGGGATGGTCGACAGCTCTACCCTGTGACCCTCGCCCTCGACACCGCAGACCCCGAGTATGCCGCCCTCGACCCGGCGCCCTGGACGCTGAACCTGACCAACCGGGATGATGAGGCGCTGGACATCGGCGACTACTTCGTCTTCCCGCCCGGCAGTCGCTGGCGCTACCAGGCGTTCAACGAGAACAGCGGCCCCATCGCGCCGGCGGGCACGGAACTCACCTGGTCGGTCGAGGACGCCCAGCCCGTTCTGCATGGGGTCCCGGTAACCGCCATCCGGACCGATACCGACGACCTGACCAACCCCTTGAATGGCACCGCCAACCTCTGGTCACTGGATCCTGCCGGCAACCTCCTCCTGCACGGCCTGCGACTGCCGGTCGGCTTCGAGCGCGACGTCGAGTACCTCGGCTCCACCTACCACGCCGTCGTCCCCGCACAAACCATCGAGTTCGCCTCGCCACTGCGCGTCGGCAGCCGCGGCATGGTCACCCATGACGCCCTCCTGAGTACGACGACCGCCGACGTGCAAGTCACCGGTCTGCCGCTGATCTCGGCGCTGCCCGTCACTATCGCAGCACGCGGTGAACTGTTGGGCCTGCGGGCACGCAAGCGTACCCCCGTCGGCGTCTTCGCCCAGGTGCCGCTGTTGCTGCTGACCGTGTCGATGGAGGCCCTTGGCCAGACGGTCCAGGACCAGGGCGGTGTCCTCTTCCTGGCCAGGGGCATCGGCGTCGTCTGCCAGAATGCAGCCAGCGAACCGCAGTCAGCGCAGGGCTTGGCCTTGGCGGGCGGAACGGTCGGCACCACGCCCATCGTCGCCGACGACCCGACCGATCTCGTGCGCAGCCTCACGCTCACGCTCCAGTCCGGTTGGAACCTGATCGCGCTGCCGTTCCGCCCTGGCGATCCCTCCCCGGCGGCGCTGTTCGGAACCGCCATCGTCGGACCTGCCTGGGAGTGGCAGACGCTCGGTTACGTCGGCGTCGCCAGGCTGCAGGCAGGCCACGCCTACTGGGTGTACCGCAACCCCACGGCCGCACCGGATGACCAACCCCTGGCGGTCACCGTCCGCGGCACCTCGGCACCCGCGGACGTACGGGCCGTCAGGATCGGCTGGATCTGCGCCGGAATCACCGCGGACAGCCCGGCGGCGACCTTGCCGCTGCCCCTGCTGTCGGGCACCACCCCCGTGTGCCGTCTCGCCTGGACCTGGGGCCCAGGCGGCTTCCAGCCGCGGCGCGAACTGCCGGTCGGGTCCGGAGCCTGGCTCTTCATCGAGGCCCCCGGCGTCATCAACCTCTCCCCGGCGACACCCCTCGGCGGCGGCTGACGACCCTTGACGGCGGCGGCGTCCCTTCTTACAGTGCTCGCATGTCCGCTCCGACACGCATCGTCCTCCACGTGGATATGGACGCCTTCTTCGCCGCCATCGAGCAGCGCGACCGGCCAGAACTGCGTGGCCTTCCCATCATCGTCGGCGCCACACCGCAGCAGCGCGGCGTCGTCGCCACGGCATCTTACGAGGCGCGACGCTATGGCATCCATTCGGCCATGCCTTCACGCACCGCCGCGCAACGCTGCCCGCAGGCCATCTTCGTACCTCCCCGACATGACCACTACCTGGCTGTCTCGGCGCAGGTCATGACGATCCTGCAGCAAACCACTCCGGACGTCGAGCCGGTCTCCATCGACGAGGCCTTTCTGGAGGTGACCGGCGCCGTGCCGTCCCTCGCGGCGGCACGACACCTCGCGCTCGGAATCCAGGCCAGGCTGCGCACCGAACTGGCCCTCACGGGATCCGTCGGCCTGGCGCCCAATAAGTTCCTCGCCAAACTGGCCAGCGATATGCGCAAGCCTGACGGCCTCACCGAAGCGCCTTTCGCGGCGGCGGCCATCCGCACCTTCCTCGCCCCCCTGCCCGTCGGCCGCATCTGGGGCGTCGGACCGGCCACGGCCGAGATCCTCGAACGCCGCGGCATTCGCACCGTCGGCGACGTCCAACTGCGTCCGCTCGCTGATCTGGTCAGAATCCTCGGACCCACCTCCGGGCCCCACCTCCACCACCTCGCCTTCGGGATCGACGAGCGCCGAGTCGACGCCACCCCACAAGACGAGAAGAGTATCTCGCATGAGGAGACCTTCGCCCAGGACAGCGCTGACCGCGACTTCCTGCGCCGCTCCCTCCTGGAACTGGCAGAGAAGGTCGGCCGGCGACTGCGACGCCACGGCCGGCGCGCCGGGTCCGTCCAGGTGAAACTGCGCTTTGCCGACTTCCGAACCATCTCCCGGCAACAGTCCCTGCCCGTACCGACCAGTGCCGACCGTGACCTGCGCCGCAGCGCCGCGGCGATCCTCGACCGCATCGACCTGATCCAGCCCGTTCGCCTCATCGGCTTCGGCGTCGCCGCGCTGCAAGGCGGAGACCGCGATCCCAACCAGCGCCAATTGCGGCTCTTCGCGGACCCCGAACAGCTCGAAACCGAGCGCAACACCGCCCTTGACCAGGCCGTGGATGAACTGCGCGGCCGCTTCGGAGACAGCATCCTGCGGCGCGGGCGCTGGTGACCTCGCCCAACGCGAGGCTGGCAAAACCGGCGAAGCTCCCGCTGAGCCGGTCCCCATTCCCCTGGAGGGCGAAGCTCCCGCTGAGCCGGTCCCCATTCCCCTGGAGGGCGAAGCTCCCGCTGAGCCGGTCCCCATTCCCCTGGAGGGCGAAGCTCCCGCTGAGCCGGTCCCCATTCCCCAGGAGGGCGAAGCTCCCGCTGAGCCGG
>CAILUI010000345.1 GCA_903837355.1 uncultured Victivallales bacterium | reverse complement strand
GGGCATGGGGTGTCTCCCCGGCTGAAGGGTGTAGCGACGCCGGGGAGTAAGGTACAGGTTGGGGAAGCGTGCCAGCAGCGAGCCCGAGCGACAGCAACGGGGGCTAGTGCATGCGGCAGCGGCGGCCTGCAGATGGCCAGGCATCAAGGGGGGCGGCAGAGCATCGAAGTAGCTTCTGATGCCGAGGGCTGACCCCGCCGTCGGCCGTATTACGGGTTCAAGTGGGATGGCTACTTCTGCTGCGTGTTCCCTGGGAACGGTACCGGGACGGCTCCGAGGTACCCAAGCCAGCCTTGCGCCTCGGCGTCACCGAGGCCGTGGCCAAATCTGAACCACATTGGGTGGCCCGCCGCTTGCTGCTTGCGGAGCCAATCCATGTCCTCCTGGTCAAGCAACCCCGTTGTAGACAGCACTGCCGTCGCGGTTCCCCCGCGGCCCAGACGGAGTGCCGAGTTCCCTCGAGGGCTCAAGTCGCAGGACAAAGACGATGAGGGTGCGTCCACCGAGACGGTGCCTGTGAGGTGCAGGACCACGTCGCGGAGTGACACGTTGGTCAACTCAAGCTGGACAGACTCCTCGTCTGGCACGCCCCAACGGCCTTGTATCGGGACCGGCGACTCTTGACAGAGCAGTACGGCGGCACCTTCGGGGAGCTGACCCAACGCTAGTCGCGCCGCAAGGCGTGTGTCGAAGGGAAGCCATACGCCCAGCTCCGCGTGCAGAACACTGCGAGCCGCTTCAGCCACAAGGCGGCGGCGATCCGGAAAGGGCCGAGTGCGGCGGGCGAGGCCCCTGTCGTCCTCAAGCATAGAGCACAACAAAACACGCTCGGCATCAGACAGGGGTAGGGCACAGCCGGAGAGCACCGCTTCAGCATAGCTTGAGTCATAGTCGACCAACTCGCAGGACTCCCGGCCAGAGAACGCGATCCCGCCAGCGACCGACGGCCAGTACCTGAGCGCGACCGCCACCAATCTGAAGTCCACGTTGGGGCCTGAACGGGACAGCACCAGTCGGGCCACGGACGGGTCGTTGCCTCCCGTCAGGAAGCCATAGGCTGCCAGTGCTGGCACAGCTACGGGGGCTCCCCCTCGGTCGATGAGCGATCTAAGCGCCTCCAGCGTGAGGAGGGATCCATCGGGCTTAGCCCGGGGAGATCCCTGTGCATCCGGACGTGCCAGATAGTCCGTTCTGGGTTCAGGCGACTTCTCGCCGCACAGGTACGTGATGGCCCTGATCTTCACATCGTCGGCGCAGGTTTCGCTCAGCAGAAGCTCGCGCAGGCTGGCATACTGGTCCTCCGCGGTCAGAGCAGCAAAGTAGGGCCGCAGAGATATGGGCTCTACCCACATCGGGTCTGCCTTAAGAACCAGTCTCTCACCTTCGACATGCAGGAACAGGATGGACTCGGAGCCCGGTGCCGGCGGTACACTGTCCCCGCGCCCACTGACCACAATGTCTGCGCCGGGAACTCGGTCACCGCCCTTGAGGACCCCGGTTACCGAGAAGAGGAGCGCGCCGTTGCCGTCGGCGTGGCCGACGAGACGCGCGGCAACGACGACGGGTGCTTCCAGACGCTCTGAGTCTGTCGGTGGGCTCGGAGCTCGGGCAACGCAGTCGCAGCGGCTCACGAGCAAGCAGAACCCAAGCACACAGAACTCGGCAACGAGTGCGGTACTGGACGCAGGCACCCTCGTCCCAAGCAGCCTTCGGCGGCCGGTTAGGCGGCGCCCGGCGTTATCTCGGAGTGTTGCCATCCCACGGTCCTACCTGTAGTGGGGGGTCCCACTTGGCCTTCGTCTTCCCTGTTCCCGTCACACTGAACCTGATCGTGCCTGTCACCTGCCATGAGGTTTGCGAACCGTACTTCTTCCCGCATTCCGAAGCGCATCCGCTCCCGCTCCGGACCACTATCTTGAACTCGATTCTGTTCGAGTCTTGACCCGCTTGCCCTTCAGGGTGAGCAACCTGCATCTCGTCGCCATCCATGATGGTCGTTCCGCCTGTGGAGGTGCAGGGATCGGGGCGCTTCGGGCGGAGGAACTCCTGGGGGTAGCCCATTCTCCGGTTGCTGATGGTCCCGTCCCGAACCAACTGGGAGACGTTGCACCAGTCTCCGTCCTTGCAGCCACGCCCGTCAGCCCTGAGTTCGTCGGAGAACTCGATCGCTCTCTCCCACCAATCGTACTGACAGGCAGCAAAGCCATCCTTCTTGATGTCCTTCTCGGCGTAGTCAATCGTCACCGCAAGGCCCAGCGTCGGCCTGAACACCCAAGCTCTGATCGTCCCACGTCGCCCGCCAAGGAGCGTTGCATCCAATGCAAGGACTCTTGGCTCGGGTTCCGTGTACGTAGGCACAACGTTGGTAACGCAACAGCAGCAGCATTTCAGCCCGAGCCGGTCGAAGTGGCTCAGGGGGCGGTTCGCGACAAAGCAGAGAAGGTTGGCCCCTTGGGCCTCGCCAGCCGGATCTCTGCTCGCCCACCTCCCGATTCCGGGGCTGAAGTAGCGACGGCCGTAGTAGAAAAGATCTGGGCCGGCGGCAGAGCCGGGAAGGCGCGCTGCCTCTGCGTATTTGGTCGAGAACCGGATGGGGTTGGTCTCCGCCAGAGGACCTGAAGCGACGAGGGTATTGCCGAAGGGGCCGTACTCGTAGGTGGCCAGGACGGCAGTAGTCCCCGCATCGACGAGGTTAGTGACGTTGCCGTTGCCGTCGTAGAGGAACAGAGCGACGCTGGTAGTCTGAGCCGCAGACGATGACGAGGCCACAGTCAGGATTCCGCCGATGCCGCCAGCGGTGGCCATGGGGTCCATGCCTTCGCCGCCAAGCTGGCCGGAGAGGTCGAGACCGCAGACGTAAGTGCGGGTGTGGGTGATTGCGGGATTGTGGGCGTGGTCTGTGATGCGTTCGGAGAGAAGGATCCAGGAGTCCCACAGGAAGAAGTGCTCAGTGGTCAGTTGCCAGTGATCAGTGGCCCAGACATACTCGCGCTTGACACGGCGGCGGCCAAGACCGTCGTAGACGTAGGTGAGTTTGGGAGTGTGGGCGTCTGGAGGCGACGGGGTAACGGCCACCAGGCGGTTCTCGGCGTCCCAGGTGTAGAGCCACTGGACCTCGCCCAGCATGTTGCCGTTGGCGTCGTGGGTGAACTGCGTGGCAGCAGCCGGACGCGTAACCGTGGCCTGGGCTGTGGCCTGGGTCTGGTTCTGCGCGGTGCGGACCACCTGGAAGGTGTGCTGCCCTGCGGGCACGCTGAAGCCTTTGGCCGTCCACTCGCCCTTCTGGAAGACCATCGCCGGCTGGGTGTCCACGCTGACCCCTGCAAGGCCGGCAGTGCTCGTCCAGCCGAAGGCGGAGAGCGTCCCGGACCAGTTGCCGGTCACCAGTTGGTTCAGGTTGTTGTAGGTGTAGGCGCTCACCCCGGCATCCTCGCTGCGCTGGGTCGGGTTACCCATGGGGTCGTACTGATAGCCATAGGTGGCCAGAACCTGCTCGATGCCATCGGGCCAGCGCGGGGCATAGCGTACGCCGCCGACAAGCTGCCCGGTTGCATCATAGGTGTACTCCCAGCGACCCCCGTCAGCCAACGCCGCCTGAGTGCGCCGGTCGTGATTGTCGAGGGTGTAGCCGAACGAGGAGACCGTGGATCCGGGCGCGGCCCCGGGCCCGCTGTTCACGACCGTGCTGAGCCGTCCGAGGGTGTCGTAGGTCCTGGCGGTGGTGACACCGCCGGGCATGGCGAGAGATGCAACCTGCGTCGAGGCCCCCAGGTACGAGTAGGTGAAGACGGCGGCCGGGGGTGCTGCAGTACTAACGGTCGCAATGCGTCCGAGTGAGTCATGGGTGTAGACAGTCAGCGTGGTGCCGGCGAGCGCGGTGGAGAGGCGGCGACCGGCCGGGTCCCAGGTGTAGGCGATGGTATCGTTGTCAAGGGGGCCGTCAGCCGTCGCCGGCTGGCCGCTGACAGCGTCGTAGGTCCAGGTAGCCGTGCCCGCGGCGTCCGTCATGGTCAGGCGATGCCCGACCAGGTCGTAGGTGTAGGCGATGTCGGGGTCGTTGGGGTAGTCGACCGCGAGCAGCCGGCCCAGGGCGTCGTAGGAGTACGCGGTCGTAACGCCCTTGGCGTCGGTGCGGGTGAGCATGCGTCCGCCCGCGTCATACGTATATGTGTAGGTCGTGGCGTCGGCGTAGGTCTTGGTGACGAGGCGCCCCTGGTTGTCGTAGGCCCACTGCGTTTGGCTGCCGTTGGCGTCGATGAGGACCGTCATGCGCCCGGCAGCATCGTACTCGTAGGCGATGGTCTCGCTGTTGGGATTCGTCTCGGAGGCCTTGCGGCCAAAGGCGTCGTAGACGTAGGTCGTCGTAGCCCCGCCCCGGTCGGTCCTCGTGAGAACGCCGTTCGGACCGTAGGTCATGTCCTCGTGGGCGGTGTCGGGCATGGTGGTGCGCGTGAGGCGGCCCATGCTGTCATAGGTAAGCGTCACAGTGACGCCGCGGGCGTCGGTCTGGGTCGCGGCGCGGCCGAGGGCGTCGTAGGTCGTCGCCGCAACCACAGCGCCTCCCGCGCTCTGGGTGAGCACCCGGCCCATGGCATCGTAGGTGGCGGTGCTCGTCACCCCGGAGCGGTCGGTGCGGGATTGCACCAGGCCGCCCGCAGCGTATGTGGTTGCCTCCGTGGCATTGCCGGGGTAGATGACCGTGGTCGTACGGCCCTCCTGATCGTAGGCGAACGAGGTCACCCGTCCCAGCGGGTCGGTAACCGAGGCACGGCGGCCGATGCTGTCGTAGGCATAGGCGGTCACGGCCTGCGGTGCGCCCAGCGCTGCCGCGGGTGCTGTGACCGATGCCAGACGGCCCAAGCTGTCGTAGGCGTACGTCGTGGTACTCCCCATCCGGTCGGTCTGCGTGAGCACGCCGGCCAGGCCATGGGTCGTGGCCGCGGACGTCTGGTCGGGCCAGGTCGTCTGCACCTGCCGGCCGAAGGCATCGTAGGTATAGGAGACCGTCAGACCGTCCGCGTTGGTCGAGGTCAGCACGCGACCCGCGGCGTCATGGGTCGAGGTTGAGAGCGTGACCGTCTGGGTGCCCTGCCCGATGGTCACCTCCAACTGGGTCGAGGTGACGTTGCCCGCGGTATCGTAGACGGTGATCTGCGCCCGGCCGGCACGGTCTGTCTGCCGCACCTGGCGGCCGAGGGCATCGTAGACGGTCGACTCGGTGGTGCCGTCGGGATAGGTGACCAGAACCGGCCGGTTCAAGAGGTCGTAGGTCGTGACGGTCTCGTGGTTGAGGGCATCCCGGACCACGGTGCGGTTGCCGTTGGCGTCGTATTCGTGCTCGGTGCGGTTGCCGAAGTGGTCGATCTCGGCGGCAAGGCGGCCGTTGGGGTCATACTCGTAGTTGGTAATGGCACCGATACGGCTCGTCCTCTGCTCGACCCCGCAGCAGCCGTAGGTGGTGACGATGCTGGTGCTATCGGTGGACCAGGTCTCCTGGATCACGCGGTCCAGGTTGTCGTAGCTGCGGGTGATGACCACGCCATCGGGTTTCGTGGTGGTGGCAACGTAGCCCCGGCTGTTGTAGGTGTATGCGGTCGTTCCCGTACCGGAGACCGCGACCGAGACGAGCCTGCCGGCGGTGTTGTAGGTATCCGTGGTGGTCTGGCCGGTGGGATTGGTCTCCGTGAGACGGCGGCCCTGGGCACCGTACGTATAGGTAGTGACTTCGGGGGCAAGCCCCGCAGCGCTGCGGGTGACGGTCAGCACCTGACCCTGGGTGTTGTAGGTGTAGGTGGTCACCGCGCCGCCGGGATCGGTGCGGGTAAGCACATCGCGACCATTGGCGGCGTAGATATAGGTAGTCACCGCGCCGCCGGGACGCGTCTCGGTCAGGACCTCGCCGGCTCCGTTGCGCGTGTAGCTCGTGACCTGGCCCAAAGGGGCGGTCTCGGTGAGCAGGAAGCCGCTTGTGTCGTAGGTGTAGGTCGACTCGTTCTCCAAGGCATCGATGCGGGCCAGCAGGATGCGCCGGCCAGAGCGCAGTTCGTACTGCTCCGTGGTGGTGGCGCCCGACGGCAGCACCTCGGTGAACACTGTCTCGCCACCCATGGTATCGAGGCGGTAGAGCGTCTCGTTGCTGGCAGGATCGGTGACCCTGAGTTCGCGCAGACCGTCGACCGCCGAGGTCGCATAGGCGAAGGTGGTGTCGCGTGCCTGCACGATGGCCCCGCCACCACCACGGACGATCTGGCGGCGGATGCGCCGCAACGCGCCGGAGTTGGTGACGCCCTCGACGATCTCATTGCTCCAGTCGTATTCGTAGGCACACTCGACGCCACCCATGTCGATGGCCGTGATCAGGTAGTTCTCGTCGCGAGTGACGCCCGCTTCGGGGAACGCCTTGCCGTAGACGAAGGTGGCAGAACGGCCGTCGGGGGCACTGATCTGCGTTACCCGGCCCTGGGCGTCGCGACTGAAGGTGAGGGCAACACCGTCAGCGGAGGTGACCGACTGTACACGGTTATTGGCGTTGTAGGCGAGGATAAGGGCCTGCCCAAAGCGGTTGGTCACTGAGAGGAGCCTGCCGTCGGAGGCGAAGGCATAGTGGGCGTCGTCGGCCGTAGCCATGGTCCAGCCGCCCCCGGCATTGCCGGCGAGGGTGTAGCCCGTTGAGGGCGGACCATCGTAGGTGCCGTCGCCATTGGGGATGAACCACCAGCCGCCCTTGCCGCTCGGCCCGCTGACGATGCGGATGTTGCCGTAGGAGGTGACGCGCATGGCGTAGTCCCAGGTCCAGCCACGACCGAAGTCGCCACTGCTGCTAGGGTCGCCCGTGTAGCTCATGCGGATGCCGAGGGCGGGGCCGTTGTGGGTGTTGATCCAGAGAGGGGTGTCCTTGGCCCGAACGGTCAGGCTCTCCCGGTCGATGCTGAAAACCGGGCTGCCGCAGGACGAGCAGGATGAGGTCGTCACCCCAGGGGGCGCGGAGCACCGAGCCATGCACGAGGGGCAGTCCTCGGGGATCACGGGGGGCCTAATCTTGGCATGGCAGGTACCGACCCCGACAGTACCGCTAAGGCTGTCAATCACCTGCACCTCGGTCTCCGGCGGAACGGGGCAGGCAATCGCCGGCCAAGACGGCGGACTCGGCATGGAGCAGTCGGTCGCCCACATCGCGTCATATCCACACAAGAGGCCCGTGGGTGGCGCTGTGCCGCCGTGGACGCCGAGATAGTAACCGTTGACCTTGGCTTCGGGCGGAGTACCGCCACCGGCGCCCGGTGCGGGGTCGACAGTCATGCTGGCCGGCGCCGCAAACTGGCCCTTGATGGCACGCCCGCCACCGTAGGCGTGGAAAGAGCAGGGCTGGAACAGCGGGTCCCAGTACAGGCGTGAGACCGAGATCCTGCAGGTCCCGTACCAGCGCTCGTCGTCCGGTACGCGGTAGTAGGCGTTGCTTTCTACACACTGCTCGCAACAACTCGGATACGAGGCCGCGATGGCTGCGGCGATGGAAGCGGCCGCGATGCCACCGTGGTAAGGAGCCCAAGCCCATTTGCTGTGTCGTGTCGAGTAGCAGAGTGGCTCGACGGGGGCCACGATCCAAGTGACCTTTCCCATCTCGGCCGTGATGTCCCCCTCCGTAACGACACCGCCCGGGCCGGTGCCCAGCACAGCAAGGGGAATCGGCTCGTAGACCCAGGCCGGGTGCGACTTGTGTGCGAGATCGGCCACGGTGCCGCTGGTATAGGCCCTCCAGAAGAACCCGCTGGCCTGCTCGATGGCTGCGGCTATGGCGTTGAGCCAGGCTTGCCTGGCTGCCGGCGGGCTTTCCTCGCCCTCGATCCTGGCCGAGTTACCGGTGGCCGCGTAGCGGATGATGCGTACCTGGTGCGCTAGCACCCCAAGGCCTTCCGCGCGGGCCTGCCAACCCGCGGCGAACACCGTCGCCGCCAGCAGGAAACAGCCAAGCGTACGCGCCATCGTGTTGCTCGTTGCCATCGCCTCCCCCCCTATGCCTATCCCATACCTGGCCTGGCGGGTCATCATGCACGTCCCCTCACTTGCCGCCTTCACCGGTCTCCTCGGTCCCCACCAGTGCCAGCGTCTGCTCACATCGGGCCTTGAACTCCGGGTCGTGCTGCAGGCGCAGCGTTACCTCGTCGCGAGCGCGCGCATATCCGATCACCGACATGCCGCCCAGAGCACTCCTGCGGGCCTGACGCTCGACGGTCGCCGGATCGCAGAGCCGTTCGGCCAGCCAGATAGTCAACTGGGTACGTTCGGCCTTGAACCCGCCGGAGAACACCGATGCAGGTGAGCAGCCGAGATGGCGCGCCAGTCGGCCTACGAGCACCGGGAAGGGCATGTGCAAGCGAGCTTCGGGGGCCGTGACAGTCGCGGCGGCTGCTCGGGTGGCCGAGACTGCGATGACAGGAACGAGTATCCGCGGTTGGTTGTTGCCGGCCATGCGGATGACCAGTTCCCCTTTGGTTCCGGGCTTGGCTCCCGGCGGGATAACCACTTCCACCACACGCGACCGCGCCCCGTCGTCAGCAGGCAGGATGCGGGCGCGCACATCCGCCGAGGGGCTCTCGACAGCCTCCACGCGCGGGCAGGGGCCTGAAACAGCGACCAGCGTCAACCGCCCCTGGGCTGGGGGGAAAGCCTGCACCGCACTGGCCTCGCTGCCTACGGGCGGAATGCTGACCAGAAGCGTCGACGGGGAAGGCATGACCGGTCCCTTCACCACCAGTGCCAGCGGAATCCGCAGATGGGGGAGGGTCGGGGAGTCGGTACGTAGCGCGATATCGCCCTGGAGCACACCGACCGCCAGCTTGCTCGGAACAGTGGTCAGGCGCAGAGCGTGCCGCTGCGCCGGGCGGTTGAGTGCAACGCGGACCGCGAAGCCAGCGGGCGCCTCAACAGCGGTGATGGCGCAGGGCGTGGTGCCTGCGACCGTCAGTTCGTAGTCCCAGCTCTGCTCCTTGCCGGCTTCGGTCTCCCCGAGTGCAAATGTCGGGTTCGGGGTGAGCACATAGACACCGCGGACAACGCCGTTGACCGTCAACTGCACCCCCGCCTTGGCCGGATCGTTGGTGTCGAGGTAGACGATTTTGCGGACGGGACCGGAGGGCGGCAGCCCGGTCAGCGTGACCTTCAGTGCCGCGACCGCCCCGGGTGGGATCGGCTTGTCAGGGCAGTCGATGGTCATGCATGCGGCGCAGCCGGCGCGGGCTTTGGTAATCAGCAGCGGCGCGTCACCTGCGTTGCGGATGCGGAACTCGGCCACCGGTTTGCCCGTCGGTTCGACCGTGCCGACGTCTACAACCGCCGGGTCGCAGATGAAGACGGGGCCGCCCCGCAGCACTCCAACGAAGCCGAGAGCACTCACTACAGCCAGGCGCAGAAGTGAACCGGCGGCGGGACGCGCCCGGGAGCGGGCAGCATAGGCAGGGAACGCTGTCACTGTCATGGCAGTACCTTTCCGCTGGCAGGTGCCGTGATCGCGATCAGGGTAACGGGCTGAGCCGGCTCCAGGCCCCAGGCGACGGCGGCGCCGTCTGTGAGGCCGTCGCTGTTGGTGTCCACGTCTGTGGGATTGGACTGGTGCTGGAACTCCGCGAGGTTGGTGAGACCATCCCCATCGGGATCGGCGCCGGGAGTGGCAGCGGTACTGCCGAAGTGCGTGATCTCCCATTGGTCGTCCATCCCGTCGCCATCATCGTCAATCTCGCGGATGGTGATCGTGACCTGAGCCGGGGAACCCGGACAGGCGCCGGAGACGGCTGCGATGCTGAGCACGATCGTCTCGGCGGGGTCCCAGACAGCGTCGGTCAGGATGGTCAGGGGGATGGCGACCACCGTCTGGCCGGGCGCGAAGATGATCTCTGGGCCGCAGGTGGTGGTGTAGTCTGTTCCCCGAGTGGCCGTGCCCGTGAACGACAGGCTCGCAACGACGGGCACGGATGTGGCTTGCGAGAGCTGGAGCTGGCAGGTGACCATGCCCGCCATCTCTGTCACCTCAGTCTGCACCGGGGGCACGAGTACCACCGTTGGGCTGGCGACCGCGGGGTTTGTCCCGCACTGCCATTCCAGCAGGTCAGAGAAGCCATCGGCGTCGTAGTCGCCGCTGCCATCGCGTGAAAGGTCCCCGAAGACGGCGTTCTCCCAGGCGTCGCCCATGCCATCGGCATCCGTGTCGGCAACCGTCTGCACGAAGAGAGTCAGGGTGTTCCAGGCACCCGTGGTCAGTGGCTGGTTGAGGCACACGGCCGGCGCGGCAACGTCCAGGCCGAGACCCAGTTCAGGGGTACCGGTTGCGGCGGTGCGCAGGGTCACGCAGACCCCGCGGTACCAGAGCGACAGCAGGGTGGCACTGGAGGGCAGTGTAGAGGGCAGGTACAGCGCCAGGCTGAGGCGAACGTCACCGGCGGCAGCTGTTGCCGGCAGGAAGATGCCCTGATCCGTCGTGCTCCCGGCCAGGACCAGGGACTTGGTTCCCGCCGCAGCCCTCGCCTCGGTCACTACCAGCGTCCCGAGGTCACCCCAGGTCGGGTTGAAGGTCCATCCCCCAGGGGGCTGGCCCGTCGTGCCGCTCTCGAAGCCATCGGCGGCGATGGCGGTACCACTCCTGTCGGCGACCGCAACGGTGTCGATCGCGAAGCCGCTTTGGCCGGCAGCAACGTGGGCAGAGAGGTCCGACTGCCAGCCGCCGTTGCCGGCGACGGCAGTCTCGCGCCAGGCGCCGTCGGTTCGTGCCGGCCAGTTGGCGCTCCAGCTTGTGCCGGTCTTCAGCGCGGCCCAGTAGGTCGTGGTATTGCGAGCAAAGGCAGCGGTGACGGACCGAGCCTGGCTCATGGTGAGGGTCACGGGGTTGTCGGGCTGGTTGGCAGAAGGCACGTCGCCGGTCCAGCCCGCGAAGTGCCAGCCGAGCGAGGCTGTGGCGCTGGCCGTAGCCGTGGCGCCCGCGCCGTACCACTGGGCCGCAGGTTCTGCACTGCCGTGCTCCCCGGCGGTGACGGACAGCATGTGCTGCGTAGTCCAGGCGACCTCGACGGTGCGGTTCTGGTCCATCGGCACCTGCCCGGTCGTCTGCGCCGCTACGAAGCGCTCGCCGGCGCCGCCGGCCACGGGCGAGGCAACCGACCAGTCAACGGTGGTGCCGTAGTCGTATTCCCCGGCGCCCTGGGGGCTGCCGTGAGCGCTGACCAGCGTCAGGGTGTGTCGGTCGATGGCTTGCCCCGCGACGAGGGTGGTATCTGCGGTCAGCGTAGCCTGGGTCGTCTGTGCCAGGGGGTTCGCCAGGGCACCCGTGTTGCCGGTCCACTGGGTGAAGTGGTGATGGGCAGTCGGAATCCCCGTGATCGTGACCACCGAGCCACTCTCGTGGATGGTGGTGCCGGCCGGCGTGCCGCCTGTGATCGTGAGCAGCACGTCATCATCCGCCTCCTGACAGAGCACGGTGACATCTGCCATCCCGGCGGCAGAGACACTCACGGTACGGGTGCCGTTGGTCACGTCTGCGTCATCTTCGGCTGCAGCGACCGTGATGGACTGGGGTACATCCCAGTTGGCGGAAGTGAAGGTACGGGTGCTTCCCGATAGGATGGTGAGGTCGGCATCGCCCTGAGCCTGCATTGCGGCCGTAACCGAGACGGCGGCTGAGGGACAGAGGTTCAGGGCCACGGTGAACCCTGCAGACCCGCCTTCGGGGACCGTCAGATCGGTCGTAGAGACCACGAGGGCCGGCTGGTTGGCTACGCACACAGCCGCCAGCGTCAGGTTGCCGCTGACGGTTACGGTGAGCGGGTTGTCGGTCGTGTGGCCCGTGGGGACATCGCCAGTCCAGTTGGTGAAGTGGTAGCCTGTGGCGGGGGTAACGGTGAGTTGGGCCTGGGTGTTGTAGTCGTGGGCGCCAGCGCCAGCGACGG